>NC_013235.1:5430149-5745223 GCF_000024365.1 Nakamurella multipartita DSM 44233 | reverse complement strand
GGCCGAGGGCCGGCTGCTGCTGCAGGCCCGCCGGGCCGTGCTCACCTCGCTGGAGGTGCTGGGCACCTGGCTCACCGACGACGTCTCGGTGCCTCGGACCGAGATGGCCAACCTGATCCACGCCTGCGCCGAGATCGCCGCCGACGTGCAGCTGACCATCGGCGTCGTCGGGCACGCCGGCGACGGCAACATGCACCCGACGATCGTCTACGACGCCGGCGATCCGGACCAGGTCGCCCGCGCCGCCGACGCCTTCGGCCGGATCCTGGACGCCGGGCGCGCCCTGGGCGGCACGGTGACCGGCGAGCACGGGATCGGCCGGATCAAGCAGGACTTCCTGGCCCGGGAGGTCGGCCCGGTGGCCCTCGGCGTGCACCGCGCGATCAAGCGCGCCCTCGACCCGCAGGACCTGTTCAACCCCGGGTCCATGTTCTCCCGCTGACCCACAGCCGCGGCGCCGGTCCGCCGGTCCTGACCCGCTCGGGTGGTTTGGCTGTTGGGGCGAGTGAAGAATGGGTGTCGCTGAGCGGCGCCGATCCTTCACTCGGGAA
The DNA here is from genome assembly GCF_000024365.1 of Nakamurella multipartita DSM 44233. Classification (NCBI taxonomy): domain Bacteria; kingdom Bacillati; phylum Actinomycetota; class Actinomycetes; order Nakamurellales; family Nakamurellaceae; genus Nakamurella; species Nakamurella multipartita. Next base: position 5,744,672 of record NC_013235.1, on the reverse strand, counting down.
CTGGTCGGGCGCCGAGCGGTCCGGACGTGTCCCCATGTCCGATTTCGATCCACATCTGCCGGCGGGTACGCCCGGGATCGACCACGGCCGCCCAGGATCGGCCGGTGGCTCGATTCGATCATTCGGTCCAGCAGGCCCTGGCCCGGCATTCGGGAGTGATCAGCCGCGCCGAGCTGCTGGCCATCGGTCTGAGCCCGTCCGCGGTCAACCGGCGGGTGCGATCGGGGGAACTGCGCGTCGTGCTGCCGGGGGTGTATCGCCCCGCCGTGGTTCCGGCCACGCCCGAGCTCCGGGTCCGCGCCGTTGCCCTGCGGCTCGGCCCGGCCTGCGTCATCGCCGGCCGCTGGGCGGCCTGGTGGCACGGCTTGATCCAGGCGGCCGCCGGACCGGTGTCGGTGGTGATGCCGCCGGGTTCATGGCCATCGACGCATCCCACCATCGCGGTGGCCCGGCGCACGCTGGTTCCCGCCGATCGAACGACCATCCGCGGGGTGCCTGTCACCGGTCGGGCGAGAACGGTGCTGGACTGCGCCGGAGAGTTCGACGCCGAGAGCATCCGCGACACCGCGCTGCAGCGTGGCACCACGATCTGGTCACTCGATCGAGCCCTGGAACGGTACGGACCGGGGCGCGGCGCCGTCGCCGCGCGGCGACTCGTCGACCAGGCCCGGCCGGGCGGGGTCTCACCGCCCGAGCGAGATGCCCTGCACGCCCTGTTGCGCGCCGGACCCCACTCCTGGACGGCCGGACTACGCATCTGCATAGGGCCGGCCGAGCAGTACGTGCTCGACCTGGCGATCGAAGGGCTCCGCCTCGCCGTGGAGGTGGATGGGTGGAGGGTGCACTCGACGGCGGAGGCTTATCACCGCGACCGGGCCCGGCAGAACCGCCTGGTCGAGGCCGGCTGGACGGTGCTGCGGCTGACTCCGCGACAACTGCGTGACGACCCGGACGGCGAGGTCGCGGCCATCCTTCGGGTCGCGGCGAAGCTCGCCGCTGATGGCGTCGCGGCTGGGCGAGTGAAGGATGGGTGTCGCTGAGCGGCGCTGATCCTTCACTGGAGGTCGGCCGGTCTCGCAACCAGCGGCCTGCCCGACCGAAGCCTTGGAACAGCAGGGCCGCTAGAACAGCAGCGAGAGCAGGCCGGCGCCGCCGCCGATGAGCAGGCCGACGATGGCGGCGAGCAGCAGCAGCTGGCCGGTGGACAGGCGCAGATAGGCGCGACCGCCGGTCGGGCTCGGTGCGGCCTGCCCGCCGGCCATGGCCCGCAGGGCCTGGGAGAGGACCTGCTCGGCCCGGGAGTCGTCGGCCGCGCCCGGGTTCTGACCCGGACGGGACGGGCCGGGCTCGGTCATGGCCCCGCCTCGATCAGGGGAGGCGATGCGCCGGTCATGAGTGGGCCGACCGCATGATGTCCCCGAGCTTGGCCACCGCCCGGCTCGCGGTCGACTTCACGGTGCCCTTGGACAGGCCGGTGGCCTCGGCGATCTCGGCCTCCGACAGGCCGCCGTAATAGCGCAGCACCAGCACCTCGCGCTGCCGGGGGGCCAGGTCGCCGAGGGCGTTGACCACGGCCTGGTGCTCGGCGGAGAGCATGGCCAGGGACTCGGCCGACCGGGCGGTGCCCGGGTCCGGCGGAACGTAGGCGCGGGCGGTCCGCCGACGGCGCAGCATCGACCGGGAGCCGTTGACCACGGCGGTGCGCAGGTAACCGATGGCGGCGTTGCGGTCACGCAGGCCGCCCCAGTTCCGGTAGAGGCCGGCGAACGCTTCCTGCACCACGTCCTCGGCGCTGGCCATGTCGTCCACCAGCAGGATCGCCATGCGCACCATCTGCATCCGGTGGGTGCGATACAGCTCGTCGATGGTGATCGGTGGGGCGGCCGCCGGAGGTGGCTCATGGTCCAGCGCGTAGGCGGGGTTGAGCGTGGCCAGCGTGCCGAGGGTTCGCTCGACCGCGGACTCACCGCCGCCTGCAGATCCGACCTTTTCGGTCATCCCCGGCCAACTCCTGTCCGATCGAAGTGCCGTTCCGACGTCCCGGCGCCGTCGCGACGCCACCTTGATCCTGGCACGGACCGGACGTGCTCGGGCCAGGTCACGATGGCCGTCACGGATTGCAACCGACCGTGCCGAACGGGTTTCAACAGAATCGCTCGGATCGGATCAATCGGACAGAAAGTTCACGGAGCGAAGCTGTGTGCACACGGGTTACTCAATTGTTACCGGCTCGATCCCCATCTCGGCTTGCAAAAAACCGCTGAAAACGTTTTCATTCCTCCTGACGTGTGAGCGCCCTCACACACTGTCCAACGAGATGGAGGTCAACCGAGTGGCCCACAAGGCGACGAGGAAGCGACTGGCGGCCACGGTGGCCGGCGTCGGTGCGATTGCGCTGGTGCTGTCAGCCTGCGGCAGCAGTTCATCAAGCAGTGGCACGACCAGCGCGGCCGCCACGTCCGCGGCCGCGAGCAGCGCGGCGGGTGGCGGCGGTTCCGCCTCCGCCGGCCCGGTCTCGGGTGACAGCGGCTGGTGCGACACGGTCAAGTCCAAGTACGGCGACCTGACCGGCAAGACGGTCGGCATCTACACCACCATCACCGGCACCGAGGCCGACGCCTACAAGAAGTCCTATCAGCTGTTCACCGAGTGCACCGGGGCCACCGTGGCCTACGAAGACTCGAAGGACTTCGAGGCCCAGGTGCTGGTGCGGATCGACTCCGGCAACGCGCCGGACATCGCGATCTTCCCGCAGCCGGGTCTGCTGTCCCAGATCGTGAACGACAAGGGAGCGGTCAAGCCGCTGCCGGAGGACACCGAGGCTTTCGCCAAGCAGTACTTCCCCGACGACTGGATGAACTACGGCGTCGTCAACGACATCCCCTTCGGTCTGCCGAACAACGCCGACTTCAAGTCGCTGGTCTGGTACAACCCGAAGGTCTGGGCGGAGAAGGGCTGGACGGTCCCGACCACCTGGGACGAGCTGACCGCGCTGCAGGACAAGATCGCCGCCTCCGGCACCAAGCCCTGGTGTATGGGTATCGGTTCCGGTGAGGCCACCGGTTGGTACATGACCGACTGGCTGGAGGAGTACGTCCTGCGGATGTCCGGGCCGGACGTCTACGACCAGTGGGTGACCAACGAGGTCAAGTTCACCGATCCGCAGATCGCGGACGCGCTGGCCGGGGTGGGCGAGATCGCCAAGAACCCGCAGATGGTGAACTCCGGTTTCGGTGACGTGCAGTCGATCGCCTCGACCCAGTTCTCCGACCCGGCGGCCAAGGTCCTCTCGGGCGAGTGCCCGATGTGGCGCTTCGCGGCCAACGGTGACGCGTTCTTCCCGGCGGGCACCAAGTTCGGCGAGGACGGCGACGTCAACGCCTTCTACTTCCCGCCGATGAACGACAAGTTCGGGCAGACCGTCCTTGGTGGTGGCACCTTCTACGCCGCCTTCCAGGATCGTCCCGAGGTCGACGCGTTCATGTACTTCGCGGCCAGCCCCGAGTACGCGAACGAGCGGGCCAAGGCCGGCAGCTACATCTCGGCCAATAAGGGTCTGGACGGCGCGAACGCGTCGACCCCGATCCTGCAGACCGCGCTGAAGAAGCTGCAGGACCCGGAGACGACCTTCCGGTTCGACGCCTCCGACCTGATGCCCGCCCAGGTGGGTTCGGCGGCCGAGTGGAAGCAGTTCACCGCCTGGATCACCGGGCAGGACGACGCGACCACCCTGGCCAACATTCAAGCGGCCTGGCCGTCGAGCTGACCCACTGACGATCGACCCCTGACCGCGCGGCGGCCTGCGCGGTGCGTCCGAGCAAGGACGCATCGTGCAGGCCGCACCGTGGCGCCGGGCTCGATCGAATGAAGAAGGGAGTGCACCGTGGATTGGTTCCTGCGACCCGAGTCCGTCACCGACAAGTTGCTCGTGATGGTCGTCGCGATCCTGCTGTTCGTCGTCGTGCTCGGTGGCATCTTGTGGCTGATCGACCGCCCGAAGGTGCCGTTGTGGGTCCTGGTGGCCGGGTTCCTCGGACCGGTCACGATCGCCCTGGCCGTCGGCCTGTTCTATCCGGCCGCGCTCACGGTCTGGCGTTCTTTCCAGGTCAGCTCCGTCGTCCTGGGTGACAACGGCAAGCCGATCATCGACCGGGCCACCGGTCAACGATCGACCGCCCTGAGCTTCAGCCTGGACAACTACAAAGAGGTCTTCACCGACCCGAACTTCCAGAAGGTCCTGATCAACACCGCGATCTGGGTCATCTTCGTGCCGATCGTGGCCACCATCTTCGGCCTGGTCTACGCGGTCATCGTGGACCGGACCCGGTTCGAGAAGGTCGCCAAGGCCCTGATCTTCCTGCCGATGGCCATCTCCATGGTCGGCGCCTCGATCATCTGGAAATTCGTCTACGAGTACCGGCAGGCCGGCGTCCCGCAGATCGGTCTGGGCAACCAGATACTGGTCTGGCTCGGGCTCGACCCCTACCAGTTCCTCATCACCGAGCCGTGGAACACCTTCTTCCTGATCGTGGTGATGATCTGGATCCAGGCCGGGTTCGCCATGACGCTGCTCTCGGCGGCCATCAAGGCCGTGCCCGACGACATCGTCGAGGCCGCCCAGCTCGACGGGGCCACCGGCTTCAAGCTGTTCATGAAGGTCACCGTGCCCACCATCCGGCCGGCCATCGTCGTGGTGCTCACCACCATCGCCATGGCCACCCTGAAGGCCTTCGACATCGTCCGCACCATGACCGGCGGCAACTTCGGCACGTCCGTGGTGGCCAACGAGTTCTACACCCAGTCGTTCCGCCAGGGCGAAGAAGGCAAGGGCCTGGGCGCCGCCCTGGCCGTCATCCTGTTCGTGATCATCATCCCGGTCATCGCGTACAACGTTCGGCAGATGAGGCTCGTGGAGGAAACCCGATGAGCATGTCAGGCGAGGCCGTCGAGCTGCCGATCCGCACCGACGCCACCCCGGAAGAAAAGGTCAGCGCCCGCCAGCTCAAGAAGCAGCAGCGACTGGCCGACGCCAAGACCAAACTGTCCTCGCCCTGGGCGTCGGGCATCGCGATCGTGCTGGCCATCCTGTGGACGATCCCCACCTTCGGCCTGTTCGTCACCTCGTTCCGGCCCAAAGCGGACATCGACACCTCGGGCTGGTGGACGTTCTTCGCCAACCCCGGCATCACCTTCGACAACTACACCCAGGCGTTCAGCGGCAGCGGCGGCCTGGGCCCGTTCTTCCTGAACTCGTTCGTCATCGTCTTCCCGGCAGTGATCATCCCGATCACCCTGGCCCTGCTGGCGGCCTACGCGTTCGCCTGGATCGAGTTCCCGGGCCGCGACTTCCTGTTCGTCGCCGTCTTCGCCCTGCAGATCGTGCCGCTGCAGGTGGCCCTGATCCCGCTGCAGTCCATCTTCGTCAGCGCCGGCCTGCAGAACTCGTTCTGGCCGGTCTGGATCGCGCACACCATCTTCGGTCTGCCGCTGGCCATCTTCATCATGCACAACTTCATGAAGGAGATTCCGGCGTCGATCATCGAGGCGGCCCGGGTCGACGGCGCCGGACACGTGAAGATCTTCTTCGTCGTGCTCATGCCGTTGCTCGTCCCGGCCATCGCGGCGTTCGGCATCTTCCAGTTCCTATGGGTCTGGAACGACCTGCTGGTCGCGCTCGTCTTCGCCCCCAGCCCCAACCTGACCCCGGTCACCGCAGCCATCGCCGGCCTGTCCGGCACCCGCGGCCAGGACTGGCAACTGCTCTCCGCAGGTGCGTTCATCGCGATCATCGTGCCGCTGGTGGTCTTCCTATCCCTGCAACGATTCTTCGTCCGAGGTCTGTTGGCCGGTGGAGTCAAGGGCTGATCGCGCCGACAGCACCGACGTGAACCAGGAGAACGATCGTGGCTGACCCCAGGGTTCAGACGGTCGGAATCATGGAAGTGGCCGCACTCTCCGGGTTTTCCCCCGCAACCGTGTCACGCGCGTTGCGGGGGTTGCCCGGGGTGTCGACCAAGACCAGGGAGGCGGTCGAGCGAGCCGCCGCCTCCCTGGGTTATGCCCCCTCGCCCTGGGCGACCGCGCTGACCACCGGGCGCACCAATGCGATCGCGGTGATCGCGCCGTGGGTGTCCCGATGGTTCTTCTCGGCCGTGATCGAAGGCGTGCAGGAGGTCCTGTCCGCCTGCGGCTACGACCTGATGCTGTATCCCTTCGGCGTCGACGGCGAGCTCGACGCCCGGGCGTTGACCAAGCGGGTGGACGGCGTGCTCGCGCTCAACGTGCCGCTGGCCCACCGGGCGATCGAGGGCCTGGACGACCTGGGTGTCCCGATCGTCACCGTCGGCACCGCCATGGAGGGCATCTCCGCGGTGCTGGTGGACAACGTCGCGGTCGGCCGGCAGGCGACCCAGCACCTGCTGGATCTCGGCCACCGGCGGATCGCGTTCTTCGGGTCCGAGACCGAGGAGAACCGCCGGTTCACCGTCGCCTCCGATCGTCAGCGCGGGTACCACGACGCGCTGCGCGCGGCCGGGATCGAGCCCGACCCGGAGCTGTCGTTCCCGACCGACTTCTCGATCAACGGTGGAGAGGCGGCGCTGCATCGCAGCGTCGGCCGGTTCGGCCCGTCCGCCGACCGGCCCACCGCCGTCTTCGCGGTCAGCGACGAGGTGGCCATCGGCGGCCTGCACGCCGCCCGCCTGCACCAGATCCAGGTGCCCAAGGACATGTCCTTCATCGGGGTCGACGGGCATGACTTCGCCTACCTGTTCGACCTGAGCACGATCAGTCAGCCGGTGCGCGACCAGGGTCGGATCGCCGCGCGGCTGTTGCTGCAGCAGGTCAACGATCCCGGCGCCGGCCCGACCGCGGTCAACGTCGGCTGCGAACTGATCCGTCGCGCCTCCACCGGGCCGGTCGGCGGTGGGGCGCCCCGCTCCTAGTTGGGACGCTCGAGCAGCACCGGCGCCCGGGGACCCAGCCCGACCACACTGCCGACGATCGACCGGTCGCCGGTCGCCGTCACGTAGCAGGTGACGTCGACGTTCCGGGTGATCTCCCCGGTCCGGTCCGGATGCATCCGCACGGTGAGCAGGCCGTCGACGGAGGGGTCGGCGCGGCCGATGGCCTGGGCGGCCTGGCGCAGGCACGACGTCCGGATCTCGTCCCAGGACTGCCCCGGGGTGACCCGGCCGACCGCGATCAGCTCCGCCCGGTGCTCCCGGGCGCAGCCGGTCTGCCGCATGCCGGCGCTGATCTCCGTTGATTCCCAACAGGTCCCGTAGACCGGCGGCAAGGCGCCGCCGTCGAAGGCGTTGATCACACTGGCCGGACCGGCGGCGCCGCGCTCCGGGCGGACCACGCAGGCCGCCCAGCTGGTGGTGGTCGGCAGCGTCGGTGACGGGCCGTACCAGCCGGTGCGGGCGGGCATCGAGTACGACCAGGTCACCGGGTCGGTCGCCGGTTGCCCGGGCAACACGAACCGGCCCTCGCGCTCGACCAGCCCGGCCCGCGTCAGCACCGCGCCCCGGCATCCGGTCGAGCCGTCGAGGGTCATCGGGACCGGAGTGCCGGCCGGCCGGAGCGCGACGACCTGGCCCAGCGCGTCCGCGACACAGGGCCCGAAGGCGACGGCCCAGGCCGATCCCGGGGCCGGGTCGTCCCGGATCAGGCAATCGCCGACGGCGGGGGCGGACGGCAGCGGGGCGGCGACCGCGGTACCGGCCGACCGGCGCGCCGAGGCCGACGTGACGGCGACACCCACCATGGTGACCAGCACGATCAGCAGCCCGCCGAGCCGTCGGACCATCACCCCACGGTACTGGCGACGTGACGAACCGGACAGGGCTCGCCCGGACCGTCGGGTCCAACGGCCCTGGGCCGTCGACGCGGCCGGGTCGATGCTCGTGGGTGGTCCACGGGCGCCGGCCGATTCACCTCGACCGCCGTCACCGGGCCGGATGCGGAATACTGAGCCGCGGATCCACCGCCGACCACCGTGGCCGCGTCGACCACGTTCGCTTTCGGGGAGGTGTCAGTCGGGGCGGGAGCGCAGCGTTCCCGCCCGGGTGATCAGCCCTCCGACCAAGTTCATCGGCAGACCCAGCCCGAGCCGACCGCTCGGTGACCACAGCAAGTGGAAGGAACACCATGCCCCTCGCAACTCCCGAGACCTACTCGGCCATGCTCGATCGCGCCAAGGAGGGCGGCTTCGCCTACCCGGCGATCAACGTCACCTCGTCGGTGTCCATCAACGCCGCGCTGCGCGGTTTCGCCGAGGCCGGTAGCGACGGCATCATCCAGGCCTCGACCGGTGGCGCCGAGTTCGCCTCCGGCACCAAGGTCAAGGACATGGTCACCGGTGCGCTGGCCATGGCCGAGTTCACCAAGGTGGTCGCCGACAAGTACGACATCACCGTCGCGCTGCACACCGACCACTGCCCGAAGGACAAGCTGGACACCTACATCCGGCCGCTGATCGCGCTGTCCACCGAGCGGGTCAAGGCCGGCGGGCTGCCGATCTTCCAGTCGCACATGTGGGACGGCTCGGCCGTGCCGCTGGACGAGAACCTGAAGATCGCGGCCGAGCTGCTCGAGCTGACCAAGGCGGCGAACATCATCCTCGAGATCGAGGTCGGCGTGGTCGGCGGCGAGGAGGACGGCGTCGTCGCGGAGATCAACGACAAGCTCTACACCTCGCCGGACGACTTCATCGCCACGGTGGACGCGCTGGGCGTACCGGAGAACAACTCCTACATCGTCGCCGCGACCTTCGGCAACGTGCACGGCGTCTACAAGCCGGGTGGGGTCAAGCTGCGGCCGAAGGTGCTGCGCGACGGCCAGGACGCCCTGGTCGCCAAGCTCGGCCTGGACGCCGGCGCCAAGCCGTTCTCCCTGGTCTTCCACGGCGGATCGGGTTCCTCCGAGGAGGAGATCGCCGAGGCCGTCTCCTACGGCGTGATCAAGATGAACATCGACACCGACACCCAGTACGCCTTCACCCGGCCGATCGTGGACCACATGTTCACCAACTACAGCGGCGTGCTGAAGGTGGACGGCGAGGTCGGCAACAAGAAGGCCTACGACCCGCGCGGCTACAACAAGCTGGCCGAGGTCGGCATGGCCGATCGCATCGTCGAGGCCTGCCAGCAGCTCGGCTCGGCCGGCAAGTCGCTCGGCGCCTGACCCAGTACGAAACCGACACGGGCCGCCGGATTCCGGCGGCCCGTGTTGCGTTGATCAGCCCGTGTCGCGTTGATCAGCCGTGCGCTCGGCCTTCGGGCCGGCGACCGGCGCCGTGCGGCGCGGCGGCTGGTCGGTGGCGATCACCAGGTCGGTGTCGCCGCGGCGGCGGCGCACCCGGGCCGTGGCCAGGATCGAGCCCAGGATGACCAGCGGGAACCCGATCGCCATGCCCGCCGTCAGCGGCTCGTCGAGCAGCAGCACGCCCAGCGTGATGGCCACCGCCGGGTTGATGTAGGTGATGACGGTCGCGCGAGCCGGACCGGCCTCCGCGATCAACGCGAAGAACACCAGGAACGCCACCGCCGTGCAGATCACGCCGAGCCCGGCGATGGACCAGGCGGCGTCCGCCGTCATGGTCACCGGCCACGAGAAGGCCGTGAACGGGGCGTAGAGCACGGTCGCCACGATCAGCGACGCGGTGACGACGCCGATCGGCGGCAGGTCGGCCAGCCGCCGGTTGATGATGATCGGTCCGACTGCGTAGCCGACGGCCACCAGCATCACCAGCCCGACTGCGGTCAGGTCGTCGAAGTGGATGTCCAGGCCGACCAGGAAGGCCACGCCGGTGAAACCGACGACCAGGCCGATGACGCGCCGCGCGTCGAACCGGTCGTGCCCGGTCGCGGTCAGGATGATGGCGGCAATCATCGGCACGACGGCCAGCAGCAGGCCCGCGGTCGAGCTGTTGAGCTTGGTCTCCGCGTGCCCCAACAGCAGCCAGGGTCCGCTGATCTCGATCACCGTGTAGAGCAGCAGCACCTTCCAGCGCCGGAAGACCGGACCCAGCACGCGTCGGTGCAGGGCGACCGGGAGCAGGATGAGCGCGCCGATCAGGGTGCGCCCGAAGGCCACCACCAGCGGGTCGACATCGGTGACCGCGATCTTGATCAGCAGGTAGGGAATCCCCCAGATCAGACTCAGTGCCGCGAACAGCACCCACCCTCGTCGCGTCATGCTCGTGTCCTCACCCAGGTCCGGTCATCGCATCGTCGTTGACGACCAACGCCACCCTCGCACGGCACCTTCCTGGTCGGGCCCGGCGAACGCGCAAAGTTTCTGCACCGGATCCGGAAGTGCGGCTGACGAATGGGTGGGGAGCATCGCCCGAGCAGGCGAACTTTCGGCGTGTCTTCTTGGGGCTTGTGTCGCTTTCTGATATTGGAGGAACGCCTGAGGCTCTTGTGACTCCTGTGACTGGTGTTCTACGGTAAGCGAGGACCGCGTGTGTCGTGGTCCCGTGTCGGCGTCGCTCCTCGCTCTTCGCCGCCCGTTCCCTGCTGGTCACGAGAAATGGTCGAGCGAGGCGCAATTCGGCTGACGGCGTCGAGCAAGGGGAAGGGGCGTCGTCACGATCGCCGGTACCGCGCACCCCTTTTCGGGTGCGCGGGGATCGGCGATTTCGGCACGCCTGGAAACGTGTCTGGTGGCGATGCGACCAGGAAGGGCGCCCTGTGCGGCGTGCTCTGGCCTTTGCGGCCATCATCGCGGCGGTCGCCACATCGGCGGTCGTTGCCTTCGCCGGACCGGCCTCGGCCGACCCGTCCGCCGATGACTGGTACCAGCTGCGTATGTGCGAGTCCACCAATCGCTACACCATCAACACCGGCAACGGTTACTACGGCGCCTATCAGTTCGATCTGTCGACCTGGCGATCGGTCGGCGGTTCCGGGTACCCGAACGAGGCATCGGCCTCGGAGCAGGACTACCGGGCCCTGCTGCTGTACCGGCAGCGCGGCTGGGAGCCCTGGGTCTGCGCGTACCTGGTCGGCCTGACCGAGGACGGCGACGCCCGCTCGGGCGGAGCGGCTCCGGTCAGCGGCAACCAGAGTTCCGGTAGCGGGGTGGCCGAGGGTTCCTCGTCCGGCTCGTCCTCGTCCGGGGCGCCGGCCTATCCGGGTCGGCAGTTCTCCGAGGGCGACTACTCCGAGGACCTCAAGGCCTGGCAGAAGCAGATGGGCACCCGCGGCTACGACCTGGTCGGCACCGGCTACTTCGGTCCCAAGACCAAGGCCGCGGTCCTGGATCTGCAGGCCAAGGCCGGTCTCAACGTCGTCGGGTACATCGGGCCCAAGACGTGGGCGGCGGCCTGGGCCGACTCGGGAGCGGCCGCACCGGCGCCGGCGGCCTCGGGCTCGTCCTACACGCCGCAGACCAACGAGTCCTGCGGGGTCGGGCAGCCGACCGCACCGGCCTGGCCGGGCCGGCAGTTCGTGCAGGGCGACACGGCGCTGGAGCTGCAGTGCTTCCAGAAGCAGCTGGCCAGCCGCGGCTACCCGTTGACCGGAACCGGCTACTACGGCCCGGCCACTAAGACCGCGGTCGTGCAGCTGCAGAACGCCAACGGCATCAACCCGTCGGGCATCCTCGGCCCCAAGACCTGGGCGGCGGCCTGGGAAGGGAAGTAGTCACCCGGCAGGCCCGGGCAGCACCTTCGGCGCCCCGATCGGTGTGATGCTGCGGCATCGACCGGTCGGGGCGTCGCTGCGTTGCCACCAGGGTGCACGGGCGGTCTGGATCGTGGGCGCACGCTCATCCGGGTCACCCTGAATAACACTTTGTCAAAGTGGCTCGCATAATCCCATCGGGCGGGGAGATGATGACACCGTTGTCGGTGACGGGTCGAAACCCGTTCAGCCGGCACCCGCCTCGCGCGAAGCTCGCACGTGTGGCGCGAGAGAGGCCCGGGGCACGCCGCCCCGGGCCTCTCTGCATGGGCGGGTCCGGCCGCCGCAGCGGCGGGCTCAGCCGGCTGCCGCGAACACCGGGGGCAGCACCAGCAACATGGTCAGCGACCAGGTGCAATGGGTCAGGATGGGTCCGAGGATGCCGCCGCTGGCCCGCCGCTGCAGGCCCAGCAACAGCCCGAGCAGGACCGCGGCGAAGACCAGCATGGGGTTGCCGGTGGCCACCGTGGTCAACGCGTAGACGGTGGTCGAGATGGCCACCGGGTGCCAGACGCCGATCGCGGCGAACAGCGCGCCGCGGAAGAAGATCTCCTCGGCGATGCCGTTGACCAGGGTGATGACCGCGACCAGGGGCAGCGAGCCGTACCGGGCGAAGGCCAGCACGTCCTCGGTCATCTCCCGCAGCGGCGCGATCTCCCGGACCACGACCGCGCCGACGATGAACAGCGCGGCCACCGCCAACCCGAGCAGGATCGGCACGATGATGGGCCGGCGCAGCTCACCCTTGTACTGGATCCGGCCCAGGTGCAGCGGACCCGAGGCGAAGCCGCCGACCACCCAGGTCGCGGCCAGTGCGAAGGTCAGCACGTAGAAGACCGTGCTGCCCGGGGGCACATTCAGCGAGACGCCCAGCAGCGTCGCACCGACGACCAGGGTGATGGCCACGACCACCCGCCGGCGGCGGAACTCGTGATCGGGTTGCCGGTGATCGCGCTCCACCCGGTCCCAGAGGGCGGGCCGGACGAAGTGACCGACCCGACGCGGCCAGGACCTCACGAACGGGCCGGGTCCGCGCTCGCCTCGGCTTCGGGCTGGCCGGCCTCGTCCGGCACCGACGGGTCCTGCGCTCGGTCCCGTAACGCGGCTCGCACCGAATCTTCATACCCGGTCAGGTCGCCGGGGAGCAATTCCCGGATGGAGTGGTCGTGCACGACGACCTCGTTGTTCATCGAGTCGATCAGGTTGCGGGCGGTGGCCTGGTCGACATCGGTGATCAGCGCCAGCCACAGCGAGGACAACCGCGGCGTGAGCAACGGGATGGGCACGATCGGCGGCACCCGATGGTTCTGGATCTTGGCCGCCCGCCGCATCATGTCCGCATAGCTGAGCACCTCCGGGCCGCCGACCTCGAACACCTTGCCCAGCGCGCCGGGGTTGTCCAGCACGCCGGCCAGATAGCGGATGACGTCGCGCAACGCGATCGGCTGGGTCCGGGTGCCGACCCACTTGGGGGTGACCATGGCCGGCAGGTGGTCGACCAGCTGGCGGGTGATCTCCCAGGAGATCCCGCCGTGCCCGATCACCACGGCGGCGCGCAACACCGTCACCGGCACCCCACCGACCGCGAGCAGCTGCTCCACGTCGCGGCGGGACTGCAGGTGCGGGGACAGCGAATCGTCGACGTCGCCGAGACCGCCCAGGTAGATGATCTGCATCAGGCCGGCCTCGGCGGCCGCGTGCCCGAAGGCGGTGGCCGCCTCCGCGTCGCGTTGTTCGAAGTCGTCGGAGGCCAGCGAATGCACCAGGTAGTAGGCCGCGCTGGTGCCGGCCAGGGCCGCCCGCAGGCTGTCGGTGTCCGCGACGTCGCCGTAAACCGCTTCGCCCGGGCCGTCGTAGGTGTCCGGATGCCGGGTCATCGCCCGAACCCGGTAGCCGCGGTCGATCAGGGCCGGAACCAGGTGGGATCCGACGAAGCCGGAGGCGCCGGTGACGAGCACGGTCGAGGTCATGCCGGAGGTACCGGCCGAACCGCCCTGCCCGGATGCCGCATCCGACGACGAATCGTCCGGTGGTCGGGGTGGTGGTGTCACAACGGGTCTCCCTCCGGCCCGTTTCCGGGCGCCTTGTCGCGAAGGTACCCGCGAGGGCTGACGGCCAACCGGTCGGTGACCTGGCTCTCGGGGAGTAGTCCACATGTCCGAATTCCATCCACATTCGGCGACGACGCCCGCCACGGGCCCGGCCGCCGGCCCACGATCGGAGCGGCCGGTCGGAACCGGTCGGCCAGTCGGAACCCGGCCCGGGGCCAGTCGGACGAAGCAGTCGGACGGGACCAGCCGGAGGACAGGAGAGGTGGGAGATCCATGGCGGTGTTGTCGATCGACACCCAGCGCATCGCGGGAGCCGGGGACGCGGTCACCGAGGTGGCCGGGTCGTTGACCCGGGAGGTCGCGTCGATGCGCGAACTGCTGGACCAGATTCGTGCGGGGTGGCAGTCCAGCGAGGCGGCCCCCCGGTTCGCCGCGGCGATGGAACAGCATCTGACCGACGCGGTCACGCTCAAGGACGCGCTGATCGGGCAGGGCGCCGCGCTGACCGTCGCGGCCGGCCAGTTCCGGGACGCGGAGTCCGCGTTGGCCCAGGCCGTGCCGGCGGTGGCCGGATGAGCACGATTGCGGTCAACTACGCGGCGCTGGCCGACGGGCGGGACGGGCTGATCGCCACCTGGAACCGGATCGAGGGGCACCTGGCCGAGCTGGACGCCCGGGTGGCGGCGACCTCGGACATGGAGGCGCAGACGCTGGCCGGGTACCGCGCCCTCAAGGCGCGTTGGGACGCCGCCGCCCAGGACCGGCAGCAGACGCTGCAGGCCCTGGCCAACCATGTCGGGCGGGCCGGTGAGCAGTACCGCAGCGTGGACGCCGCGATGGCGGCCCAGTTCGGCTGATCCGGCCGGGCCCCGCCCCGCCCACCGGTCGGGGGTGGGTGGGGTGGGACCGGGCGGTGGCCGGGATGCGCCCGGTGGCAGGATCGGGCGCATGACATCCGGGAATCTTCTGGGCCCGCCGCCGGTGACGTTGCCGGTGGATCCAACGGCCGCGCGGTTGGCGGCCGGCGAATCGGCCGGCGACGTGGTGCGGCAGAATCCGACATCCTCGTTGGCCTGGGCGGTGCTGGCGGAGGCGGCGCTGGACCGGGGGGACGACGTGGCCGGGTACGCCTACGCCCGTGTCGGTTACCACCGGGGCCTGGACATGCTGCGCCGCAACGGGTGGAAGGGGGCCGGCCCGATCCCCTGGTCACACGTCCCGAACCAGGGTTTCCTGCGCTCGTTGTCCGCGCTCGGGCAGGCCGCCGCCCTGTTCGAGGAGGCCGACGAGGTCGCCCGGGTCCGTGCGTTCCTGCTCGACGCGGACCCGCAGATCCCCCAGGACCTGCTGCCCTGAGCGGCCGCTACTCGCGCAGCGACTCCAGGTAGGAGGCGATCCGGCCGATCGCCTCCTCCAGGATCTCCACCGACGGCAGGGTGACCAGCCGGAAGTGGTCGGAGTGGAACCAGTTGAACCCGGTGCCGTGGGTGACCAGGATCTTCTTGGCCCGCAGCAGGTCGATGACGAATTCCTGGTCGTCGTCGATCGGGTAGACCTCGGGATCCAGCCGGGGGAAGCAGTACAGCGCGCCCTGCGGTTCGGTGCAGCTGACCCCGGGGATCTTGTTCAGCAGGTTCCAGGCGAGCTTGCTCTGCTCGTAGAACCGGCCGCCGGGAACGATCAGCTCGTTGACCGACTGATACCCGCCCAGGGCGGTCTGGATGGCGTGCTGGCCGGGCACGTTCGCGCACATGCGCATGTTGGCCAGCAGGGTCAGGCCCTCCAGGAAGTCGGTGGCCAGATGGGTGGGCCCGGAGACCATGACCCAGCCGGCCCGGTACCCGCAGACCCGGTAGGCCTTGGACAGGCCGCTGAACGTCAGGCACAGGACGTCGTCGCCGGCGAAGGTGGCGGCGTGGTGGTGCACGTGATCGTCGAAGATGATCTTCTCGTAGATCTCGTCGGCCATCACCACCAGATCGTGCTTGCGCGCGATGTCGACCAGGCCCCGCACCACGTCCGCGCTGTAGACAGCGCCGGTGGGATTGTTCGGGTTGATGATGACGATCGCGAAGGTGGCGTCGGTGATCTTGGACTCGATGTCCTCAAGATCGGGGATCCAACCGTTGGCCTCGTCGCAGCGGTAGTGCACCGGGGTGCCGCCGGCCAGCGTGACCGCGCCCGTCCACAGCGGGTAGTCCGGGGCCGGCACGAGCACCTCATTGCCGTCGTCGATGAACGTGGTCAGCACCATGGAGATCAGCTCGGACACGCCGTTGCCGATGTAGACGTCATCGACGTCGACGTCCTTGAGACCCCGCGACTGGTAGTACTGCGCGACGGCCGTGCGGGCCGAGTAGATGCCGCGGGAGTCGCTGTAGCCCTGGGACTGCGGCAGGTTGTGGATCATGTCGGCCAGGATCGCGTCGGGAGCGTCGAATCCGAACGGTGCGGTGTTGCCGATGTTGAGCTTGAGGATCTTGTGCCCCTGTGCCTCGAGGCGCTCGGCCTCCTCCAGGATCGGTCCCCGGACGTCGTAGCGGACGCCGCGCAGTTTCAGACTCTGGGTGATCAGACGCATGGTCCTAGCCTGCCACCCCGGTGTGGTTCGTCCCACTTCGGGAGCGGCGTCACCGGCCGGCCCTCGCCCAGCCGCCCGGCCCTGGTCAGCCGCCGGGTCGGACCAGCCGCAGCGGGGCGGTGTGCTTGTAGAACGTCCACCGGTCCATCGGCCGTGGGTGGTCCCGGCCGTCCAGCCGCACGGCGGTGGGGGCCATGCCCAGCTGCACGGCCCGCCCCAGGGTGGTGACCGGACGTGGCCCGAACAGGCCGGCGACCCGCCGCCGCCGGGTCACGGTGACGGCCAGTCCTCGCACCGGGTCGGGGGTCACGGTGATCCGTTCGGCCGGGCCCCGCAGCACGTTGTGCTCGTCGACGAAGACCGTGCCGCCGGTGATCGGGCCGATCTCGCCGCGACCGACCAGCACGCCGCCGACGTCGTCACGGACCAGGACCACCTCGTCGGCCCGCCCGTCGCGGGCCAGCTGCACCGCCACCGGCCCGGTGGGCAACCGGTGCTGGCGGACGACCGGGGTCGGCCCGGTGGTGGCGTAGGCCAGCTCGACCGAGCCGAGCCGGTCCTTGCGCAACAACCGCAGGGCTACCGCGGCCAGGTCCGCGTCGCTACCGACGACCAGCACCCGGCCGGTCAGCAGCGGATCGATTTGCTTGCCCGGCTGTGGGCCGACCGGGTGAATCGCGGCGTCCGGGACGGCCGCGAGGATGGGGGCGAAATGCCCACCGGGGACCGAATCGGCGCCGCACCACAGCGCGGTGAGCCCGTGAGCTTCGCTCACCGTTTACCCTTTCCCACTGGTGCAACCGCGGCCGGACATTCCGGGAGCCTTCCCCGCGCGTGCCCGGCCACCGTCGGGTGGCGTGCCGTCGACGGATGGGAGTGTGCCATGACGGTGATGGTGCTGATCGGCGCCCAGTGGGGTGACGAGGGCAAGGGTAAAGCCACCGACCTGTACGGCGAACGCGTGCAGTGGGTGGTGCGGTACCAGGGCGGCAACAACGCCGGCCACACCGTGGTGCTGCCGGACGGACAGTCGTTCGCCCTGCATCTCATCCCCTCCGGGATCCTGACTCCGGGGGTGACCAACGTCATCGGCAACGGGGTGGTCATCGACCCGGGGGTGCTGCTGACCGAGCTCGGCGGGCTGGACGCGCGGGGGGTGGACACCAGCCGGCTGATGATCTCCACCGACGCGCACCTGATCATGCCGTACCACGTGGCCATCGATAAGGTCGCCGAGCGCTACCTGGGCAAGGCCAAGATCGGCACCACCGGGCGTGGCATCGGACCGGCCTACGGTGACAAGGTCGCCCGGCTCGGCGTGCGGGTGCAGGACCTGCTGGACCCGTCGATCCTGCGGCAGAAGGTCGAGGCCGCACTCGACATCAAGAACCAGATCCTGGTCAAGATCTACAACCGCAAGGCGTTGGATCCCGACCGGATCGTCGACGACGTGCTGGAGCAGGCCGAAGGTTTCAAGCACCGCATCGCCGACACCCGCCTGGAGCTGGGTCGAGCGGTCGCCCGCGGCGACAACATCCTGCTCGAGGGTTCGCAGGGCACCCTGCTCGACGTCGACCACGGCACCTACCCGTACGTCACCTCGTCGAACCCGACCGCCGGCGGCGCGGCCGTCGGCGCCGGAATCGGGCCGACCGCGATCACCGCGGTGCTGGGCATCCTCAAGGCCTACACCACTAGGGTCGGTTCGGGTCCGTTCCCGACCGAACTGCACGACGAGTGGGGCGAGTACCTGCGCAAGACCGGTGGCGAGGTCGGTGTCACCACCGGTCGGCTGCGGCGGTGCGGCTGGTTCGACGCGGTCATCGCCCGCTACGCGACCCGGGTCAACGGGATCACCGACTACTTCCTGACCAAGCTGGACGTGCTGTCCTCGCTGGAGCGGGTGCCGGTGTGCGTGGCCTACGACGTCGACGGCACCCGGTGCGACGAGATGCCGCCCACCCAGTCGGGCTTCCACCACGCCAAGCCGATCTACGAGTACCTGCCCGGCTGGTTCGAGGACATCTCGGCCTGCCGCTCGTTCGAGCAGCTGCCACCGAACGCGCAGGCCTACGTGCGGCGGCTGGAGGAACTCTCCGGCTCCCGGGTGTCCTCCATCGGCGTCGGACCCGGCCGGGACCAGACGATCGTGCTGCACGACGTGCTGGAGGAGAACCGCGGCTGACCCCCGCGCGGCCCCTGCCTCCGCCCCGCCCCGCCCCGTGCCCGGTCCCGCCCCGGCCCTGGCTTGGTGTTGATCAGTCGAAAATAGGTGACGGGCGGCTCGGACGGGGGCGTGTTTGAGTTGCCGGCCTGCTGGTGTGGGCTGGTTGGTGACGGGCGTGGGGGTTGGCGGGGCGGGGTTAGTTCATGCGGCGTCGTTGTGGGTGACGGTGTAGCCGTTGGTTTCGAGGATGGTGCGGGCGCGGCGGATCCGGTTCTTGTCCAGGTCGCGGCGGCGGTATTCGTTCAGGTAGGTGGGTCCGAGGTCGTGGTAGTCGGTGTCTTTGCGGATCAGGTGGTGACAGGTCTCCAGGATGATCCTGGAGATCGCGACCAGGGCTTTGGTTGGTTTCATCCGGGTACACAGATCGGCGTACTTCGCGGCCAGGTACGTGCTGTGGGTGCGGGCGGCGGCCTTGGCGCACTGGAACAGCACTGCGCGTAGTGACCGGTTGCCCTTGCGGGTCCGGGTCGAGAGGTGTCGTCCGGCTGATTCGTTGTTCCCGGGGCTGAGCCCGGCCCACGAGGCCAGCCGGTCGGTCCCGGTGAACCGGCTCATGTCGATCCCGATCTCGGAGACGATGATCATCGCGGCGCGGCGGCTGACTCCCGGGATCGTCTCGAGGTGGTCAACCGCTCGGGCGAAAGGGGCGATCTCCTGGTCGATCTGTTGGTCCAGGTCCGTGAGGAGCGTGTCGAGGTCGTTGATCTGTCGCATCATCGTGGCGGCCAGTCGCGCGTGGTGGTCGGTGAAGTGTCCGGTCAGGGCCTCGGTCAGTTCCGGGAGCTTGCTGCGCATCCGGACCAGCGCCAGGTCCGCGACCTGGCGGGGATCACTCATCGCCCCGGCCGGGTCGTTGATCATCGCGTGCAGCATCGCGGTGGCCGATTTGCCGGTGATGTCGCTGACCGTGCTGGACAGCTTGATCCCGGCGGATTCGAGCAGATCCTGCAGCCGTTGCACGGCGCGGGTCCGGTCGCGGACCACGTTGCTGCGGTACCGGGTCAACTCCCGCAGCTCCCGCACCGGGATGTCCGGCACGAACGAGGGTGTGACGAGCCCGAGCTGAGCCATCCGAGCGATCCATTCGGCGTCCTTGACGTCGGTCTTGTTGCCCGGTACCCGTTTGACGTCCCGCGGGTTGAGTAGCCAGCATCTGAACTGGTCTTCCAGCACCAGGAACAATGGTTTCCAGTACACCCCGGTCGATTCCATCGCGACCAGCTCGATGTCCAGTTCGGTCAGCCAGTCCCGTAGCCGCAGCAGCGATGGTGTCGTCGTGGCGAAGGTGCGGACCTTGAGTCGTTTGACCCGGCCGTTCTCGATCAGCCGGACCGCGACCTTGACATCGCGCTTGGAGATGTCCATCCCCGCGACCCGGCCGTAGGCGATCTCGTCGTCGTCGATCACCGGCATCAGCCTTACCTCCGTTTCCGGTATCCCTTGTGACGGGTGGTGCCGCCGTCGGGTGGGAGGTCTCCCGGCAAAGACGATCAGTCACGTGCTCGAAGCAACACCACGGGATCCCTGACCGACCTCCAGCGTCCAGTTCATGGCCAGGCTCGCCGGCACCAATCAACATCGACGTCAGACAACCCGAGGGCAGCACCAAGAACATTTTCGCCGCCACGGGACGGCCCGCAAGGGCCCCCAGTCGTTCATGGGAAGAGTGCCGTTCTGGCTGCGCCAGAACGGCACTCTTCCCATGATCAACTTCGGGGGGTGGGGCTTCGGCCGACAATTGTGGATAACTTCGGCGGCGCCGGCACCCGATCAGTCACGCTTTGTCGGTGACACGGCGGCCGGGCGAACTCCCATCGGACCTGACGAAGGCTGCCTTCACCGTGGAGCAGGGCCGCGAGCTGGGCCTGAGCCGCACCCGCCTCCGGGCGGCCGACCTCGAGCGGCCGCTGTACGGCGTCCGCCGGGCCATCGTGGCTGGTCCGGGGGAAGACGGCCCGTCTCCGCGCGCGCTCCTGGAGGCGCGGCTCCAGGACCAATGCTCGGCAGCGGAGCTGGTGATCCCGCCGCGGGCCTTCTTCAGCCATCTCACCGCCGCCCGGTTGTGGCCGTTGCCGCTGCCGATGCCCAAGCAGGTCGAACCGGTCCATGTCGGCGTGCTACCGCCCGAGCATCCGCCGCGGCGGGCCGGGGTGATCGGGCACCACATCTCGGACCCGGCGGCACACGCGGTGCTGCGTCGGGGCCGGTGGCTCATCGACCCGGCGACGCTGTTCTGCCAGCTCAGCACGGCCCTGCGACTGAATGATCTGGTCGCGGTGGGGGACGCCCTGGTGCTGACGCCGAGGTTCGGCGACCCGGCCGACGAGCGGCCGTGGCTCTCGCTCGGCGAGCTCGGTGAGCGCGTCGACCGGTTCCGCGGACGCGGTAAGACCCGCGCCGCACAGGCCCTGGCTCTGGTCCGGCCCGGGGCCGAGTCA
This sequence comes from Nakamurella multipartita DSM 44233, assembly GCF_000024365.1. Lineage (NCBI taxonomy): Bacteria > Bacillati > Actinomycetota > Actinomycetes > Nakamurellales > Nakamurellaceae > Nakamurella > Nakamurella multipartita. The sequence goes on along the minus strand of NC_013235.1, from coordinate 5,723,685 downwards.
CGCCCGGAATCCCTGGTTCGGCTGGCCTTCGTCGCCGGTGGCCTGCCCGAGCCGGAACTGAACGTGGACGTCTACAGCGAGCAGGGTGTGTTCCTCGGGCGCGGCGACATGCTCTACCGGGCTTACCGGCTCATCGTGGAATACGACGGTGACCAGCACCGGGTCGACGTCGGGCAGTTCAATCGGGACATCCGCCGCCTGGACGACTTCGCCGCGCACGGGTGGCGGGTAGTGCGGATCACGGCCGACGCGTTCTTCACCGACCGGGCCGGGTGTTTGGCGCGGGTGGAGCAGGCCCTGGTCGCCAGAGGGTGGCGCCGCTGAGGGCGCAGCCGCCGCCCCGGAGTCGTGTTGATCATGGGGAGAGGCCCGTTTTGGCGGAGCCAAAACGGGCCTCTCCCCATGATCAACAGCAGGGCAGGGCGCGCGGAAAATCGGTGGCGGCCGGGCCGGGCCGCGGCGCACCGTCAGGGGCATGCACCTGGATTGGCTCGACCCGCACACCCTGGATCAGCGGGACGTCGACGCGGTCACCGCGCTGCGCGAGGCCGTGCGTCGCGTCGACCGTCCCGAGGACCTGCCGACCCACGCCCGGGCGGTCGGCGCCGAACTTCGGTACGGCTGGGACCTCGATCCCGGCGTCCCGGCCCTGGCCCGCGACGCCGCCGGCCGGGTGATCGGCCTGCTCGAGGTCAGCACCTCACGCTGGGACAACCACCACGCCGCCCACCTGGACGTGACGGTCGACCCGTCGGCCCGCCGCCGCGGCCTGGGCCGGCACCTCTTCGAGACCGGCCTGGACCGGGCCCGATCGCAGGGCCGGACGCTGGTCACCGCGGCCGGTTGGCAGGACACTCCCGCCGTCGCCTTCGCCAAGGCGATGGGCCTGGACCGGGCCAGTGCGGCGGTTCGTCGCGCGCAGGACCTGTGGACGCTGGACTGGGCCCGGCTTGACCAGCTCGACGCGGCGGCCGCCGCCCGGCACGCCGACTACGAGATCGTCCCCATCGACTACCCCACACCGGAGGGCCTGCTGCCGGCGATCAGCGAGCTGACCGCGGCGATCAACGACGCGCCCGTCGACGACCTGGACATCGAGGACGAGGTGTTCACCCCGGAACGCCTGCTCGGTTTCGAGCAGGCCCAGATGGCCCGCGACCGGCGGATGTACCGGCTCGTGGCCCGGCATCGGCCCAGCGGCGACCTGGCGGGTCACACCGTGGTGACGGTGGAGGTGCAACAGCCCTGGCATGCCCGCCAGCAGGACACCAGTGTCCGCCGGGAGCACCGTGGGCATCGGCTGGGGCTGGCGCTCAAGATCGCCATGCTGCGCCGGTTGGCTGCCGAGGAGCCGCAGGTGCGGGTGCTGGAGACGTTCAACGCCGCATCCAACGCCCACATGATTGGCGTGAACGAGGCCCTCGGCTATCGCCCGGTCGGGCGGATCGTGGAATGGCAGCGGCACCTGGTGCCGGCGAGCCCCGCGTAAAGAGTTGATCATGGGAAGAAGGCCGTTCTGGCGCAGCCAGAACGGCCTTCTTCCCATGATCAACAGCAGGGCCGGGCCCGGGCCGGGGCGGCGCAACTGCAGGGCCGGGCCGGCGCAACTGCAGGGCCGGGACGGCGCAACTGCAGGGCCGGGCGGAGTCAGCTCCAGCTGACCCGGACCTGGTCCCGCCAGTGCCCGAGCAGGTCGACGGTGCCGTTCTCGGCCACGTCGTCGCCGCGGTTCCACAGGCCCAGGTAGAGCGCGGCGGCGGTGCCGGTGACGTGGGACTGCGCCGCGGGGTCGGCCCCCTCGGTGACCACCGGCGGGTCGGCGGACACCGAGACCGTCCAGGCGGCGGGCGCGTCGGTGGCCGCGATGACGGTGCGGAACGGCTCGTCGGTACGCAGCCGGCTGCTGCGACGCGGGACGAAGCCGGTCAGCAGCTCGTCCAGACCGTCTACGGCGAGCGGGGTCGGGATGGCCGCCTCGGCGGTCGAGGGCATCCGGCCCAGGCGGGCGGATTGGGCGTCGACCCGGTGGATGGTCGTCTCGTGGGCCTGCCGCCGGGCCCAGAACAGCGCGGGCGGCGGCGCGTTCTTCAGGAACACGAAGGCCTGCAGGTCGTCCGGGGCGGCCTGCAACGCGCGGATCAGCGCGCTGCTGCCCTCGACGAACCAGGGCAGCAGCGAACCGTCGTCGGGTGCGGCGAAGAACTCGCGGTCGTCCTCGACGTTGCTGCTCAGGCCGTCGGTGACGATCCGGGTGGCCCAGCGATGGACGCCGCCGATATGCCGGACCAGGTCGCCGACCGACCATTGCGGGCAGCTGGGCACCGGGTCGGACGGCAGCACCCGGTTCGCCTCGCGGGCCAGCCGGGTCGCCTCGGAATCCAGGGCCGCGAGCAGGTCCGCCTGGGACAACCGGAGGGGCATCGGCCCAGCGTCGCACGCCGCGTCGAGCCGTCGCCGGCAGGGGCCGGGTCACGCCGGCCCCGCATCCGCACAGGACCGGCCGCCGGAGGCAGTACTCTCCCGACGTGCGCATTCTCGTCATCGGCTCGGGCGCCCGCGAGCACGCCCTGCTCCGTGCGTTGCGACGCGACCCCGATGTCGCCGACCTTCACATCGCTCCCGGCAATGCCGGCACCCGGGCCCTGGCCACCTCGCACCCGGTGAACGTCACCGACAACGCCGCGATCCTGGCGGTGGCCGAGGCGGTCTCGCCCGACCTGGTGATCATCGGCCCCGAGGTGCCGCTGGTCAACGGAGCCGCCGACGTGCTGCGGGCCCGCGGGTTCGCCGTCTTCGGTCCCAGCGCCGCGGCCGCCCGGATCGAGGGGTCCAAGGCATTCGCCAAGGACGTGATGGCCGCGGCCGAGGTGCCGACGGCCAAGGCCGTCGCGGTGTCCGCCGCCGAGCAGATCGACGCCGCGCTGGACGCCTGTGGCTCGCCCTACGTGGTCAAGGACGACGGCCTGGCCGCCGGCAAGGGTGTGGTCGTCACCGAGGATCGGGCGGCCGCCGTCGCGCACGCCCGCGCTGTGCTGGAGCTGGGCCACCCGGTGCTGGTCGAGGAGTTCCTGGCCGGCCCCGAGGTGTCGTTGTTCGCGGTGTGCGACGGGAACAAGGCGATCCCGCTGCTGCCGGCCCAGGACTTCAAGCGCGTCGGCGACGGCGATTCCGGACCCAACACCGGTGGCATGGGTGCCTACGCGCCGCTGCCCTGGGCGCCGGCCGGCCTGGTGGACACCGTGCAGCGTACCGTGCTGGACCCGGTTCTGGCCGAGATGGGCCGCCGCGGAACGCCTTTCAGCGGTCTGCTGTACGCGGGCCTGGTGATCACGGCGACCGGCCCCAAGGTGATCGAATTCAACTGCCGCTTCGGCGATCCCGAGACCCAGGTGGTGCTGGAACTGCTGGACACCCCGCTCGGATCGCTGCTGGCGGCGGCGGCGGCCGGCGGGCTGGGGTCCTGCCCGCTGAGCTGGCGCGGGGCCGCCGCGGTGACGGTGGTCATCGCCGCCGAGAACTACCCCGGCTCGCCGGTCACCGGCGACGTCATCAGCGGCGCCGACACCGACGGCGTGCTGCACGCCGGAACGGCGGTGGCGCCGGACGGGTCGGTGATCTCGGCCGGTGGTCGGGTGCTGTCGGTCGTCGGCACCGGGCACGACCTGGCCCAGGCTCGCGAGCGGGCCTACGAACTGGTGCGGTCGGTACACCTGCGCGGCTCGCACCACCGCACCGACATCGCCCTGGCCGCCGCCGAGGGCCGGGTGCGCGTCCCCGGTACCGCCTGATCCGGCGATGACCGGATCGGGCCGTCGCGGCGACGAGATCATCGGCAAAGCCGCCGGTCTCGGGCCGTCCCACCGGTCCCGGGTGGCGCCGTTCTACGTGATGCAGGTGCTCGCCGCGGCGGCCCGTCGGCGGGCCGCCGGCGAGGTGGTCTGGGACCTGGCCGCCGGGCAGCCGTCCACCCCGGCCCCGGAGCCCGTGCGGCGGGCGGCGCACGCCACGCTCGACTCGCACATCCTGGGATACACCGAGGCGCCGGGGATCCGGCCCCTGCGGGAGGCTATCGCCGGGCACTACCGCGACCGCTACGCGCTGGCCGTGGACGCTGACAACGTCGTCGTCACCACCGGGTCCTCGGGCGGATTCCTGCTCGCCTTCCTGGCCGCATTCGACGTGGGCAGCCGGGTCGGGTTGGCCCGCCCGGGGTACCCGGCCTACCGGAACATCCTGCACGCCCTGGGCTGTGCGGTCGTTGACCTGCCGTGCGGACCGGAAACCCGGTACCAGCCGACGGTGTCGATGGTCCGGGAGCACGACCTGGACGGGTTGATCGTGGCCAGCCCGGCCAACCCGACCGGCACCATGCTCGAACCGGGGGAGCTGGCGGCACTGGCCACCTGGAGCGCCGGAAACGCGGTCCGGCTGGTCTCGGACGAGATCTACCACGGCATCACCTACACCGGCAGCACCAGCAGCAGTTGGCAGACCGACCGGCACGGCATCGTGGTGAACTCGTTCTCCAAGTACTTCTCGATGACCGGCTGGCGCATCGGGTGGCTGCTGGTTCCCGACGATCTGGTCGAGGTGGTCGATGCGCTGGCCGGCAACCTGGCCATCTGCCCGCCCGCCCCGGCCCAGTACGCGGCGATGGCCGCCTTCGAGGCCTACGCCGAATGCGACGGTCACGTGCAGCGCTACGCGCAGCACCGCGATCTGCTGCTGGGCGGCCTGCGCCGGCTCGGCTTCGACCGGCTCGCCCCGGCCGACGGGGCGTTCTACGTGTACGCCGACATCGGCGACCTGACCTCGGATTCCACCGCGTTCTGCGCCCGGTTGCTGGCCGAGGCCGGTATCGCCGCCGCCCCGGGCGTGGACTTCGACGTCGTCGACGGCCACCGGTTCCTGCGGTTCTCCTTCGCCGGGTCGATGCGGACGATCGAGGGTGCGTTGGACGCGCTGGAACGGTTCCTGGCCGGCTGAGCCGGCGGTTCCAGGTGCGGCAACAGCCTCGCCAGCCAGCCGGGCAGCCACCAGTTCCACCGGCCGAGCAGCCGCATCGTGGCCGGCACGGCTACCACCCGGACCACCGTCGCATCGATCAGCACGGCGGCGGCCAACCCGAATCCCATGGCCTTGAACGCCAGCAGGCGGCTGCCGGTGAATGCGGCGAAGACCACCACCATGATCAACGCGGCCGAGGTGACGGTCCGGCCGGTGCGTTCCAGGCCGCGGGTCACGGCCTGCTCGTTCGAGCCGGTGCGCTCCCACTCCTCGCGCATCCGGGTCATCAGGAAGACCTCGTAATCCATGGACAGCCCGAACAGCACCGAGAACAGGAACAGCGGCACGAAGGCCTGGATGAAGCCTTCCGGTTCGAAGCCGAAAAGAGCTGCGCCCCAACCCCACTGGAACAGCGCGACGACCACCCCGTAGGCCGCGCCGACCGACATCAGGTTCATCACGATGGCCTTGAGCGGCAGGATCACCGACCGCAGGGCGACCATCAGCAGCAGGTACGACAGCGCCAGCACGCCGCCGATCACCCACGGCAGCCGGGCGCCGATCTCGTCGGTCAGGTCCAGATCGCTGGCCCCCTGACCGCCGACCAGCGCGCCGTCGATGCCGGCGGCCGGGAGCAGGTCGGCGCGGATTCGCCGGACCAGGTCCTGCCCGGCGGTGGACTGCGGGGTGTCGGTACCGATCACCACCACCCGGGTCAGGGACCCGTCGGTGCTGGTCAACGACACCGGATCGGTCCCGGGCACGGTCACGCTCAGCACGCCGGCCACGCCCGGGTCGGCGGCCAGCCGGTCGGTGAGAGCGCTGATGCGGTCACGATTCTCGGGGCGGTCGAGGCCGCCCGGCACCGGCACCAGGATCTCCACCGGGCCGATGCTGCCGGGACCGAATCCCGCGGCCAGCCGGTCCAGCGCCACCCGCGGCGGGCTGTCCGCGGGCAAGGTGTCCGCGCTGGGTTGGCCGAGCACGATGCCGGTGAGCGGCGCGGCCAGCAGGAACAGCACGCCGAGCGCGGCGAGCAGATGACGAACGGGTTGGCGCATCACCCGGGTGGTCCACACCTGCCAGCCGCTGACCCGGTGCCGGGCCTTGGACCGGCGCAGCACGGTGAACCGGTCGATGCGCGGGCCGATGAGCACCAGCACCGCGGGGAGCAGGGTCAGGCTGGCCACCACGGCCAGCGTGACGACCACCATGGTGCCCACCGCCATGGACCGGAAGCCGGCAATGTCGACCAGGAACATCCCGGCCAGAGCGACCACCACGGTCAGCCCGGACACGGTGACGCTGCGCCCGGAAGTGGTCACCGCTTCGACGACGGCCGCGCGGGCCGGCCGGCCGTCGGCCAGCGCCTCCCGGAATCGGGTCACGATGAACAGGGCGTAGTCGATGCCGACACCGATCCCGATGACCGTCGCGGTGTTGGTGACGTAGACCGACAACGGCATGAGAAGGGTGAGCAGGTACAGCAGGCCGAGGGTGATGCCGAGGCTGACCATCGCCAGCAGGACGGGCAGGCCGGCGGCCACGGCGCTGCCGAAGACCAGCAGCAGCACGACCAGGGTGACCGGAAAGGTGATCAGCTCGGCCTTTTCCAGGTCGCTGCGGGAGATCTCGTTCTGGTAGGTGTAGAACGCCGCCCGCCCGCCGACCGACACCTGCACCCCGGGCGGAGCGAGATCGGCCAGGGCTGCTTCGATCGCGGCGGCGTGAGCAAGTTGTTCGCTCTGATCGCCGTCCACCGCGACCGACAGGTAGGTGGTGGTGCCGTCCGCGGTCAGCTGGCCGGCCGCCCCGGGGTCGAGGTAGCTGCGCACCGACCGCACCCCGGCCAGCCCAGTGATCCGCTCGCCGGCCGCTCGCACGGTGGCCGGCAGCTGGTCGGCCGCCGCGGGGTCGGTGGCCTGAATGAGCACGACGACGGGGTCGGCCGCCTGCCCGGGGAAACGGTCTTGCAGCAGGTGCTGAACCTCCAGTGAGGCCGACCCCGGCACCTCGAACCCGCCGGCCGCCAACCGGTTCGGCAGTCCCAGTCCGAGCACGCTGAGCCCGGCCAGCAGCAGCGCCCAGACCACGATGACCGACCGCGGGTGGCCGGTGACCGCGGTGCCCAGCCGCTCGAACCAGCCGCCCGCCGGGGACGGCGGGTCGGCGGCGGGCGGCGGGTCGGCCGGCGGTGCCGGCGCGGCGTCGGGTGCCGGCACGGCCGGTGGCACCGGCACGGCCGGAAGCGGTGGCCGGGCGGACGGCGGCAGGATCGTCGTCGGCGACTCGTCGGGTTCGACCGCGTGATGCCGACCTCGGGTCGGCCCAGGGGCGAGCGGCGGCGCCAGCAGGTCAGCCACGGGATCTCCTTGCCGGACGGTCACGCCGCGGCGGTGGGCCGGGGGCGGTTGGCCAGCACGCTGCGCGCGAGCATGCCGGGGGCCAGGAACTGCCGGACGCCGATGCGGCGCTCGCCGAACGCGGCGACGTGCCGGGCGAGCAGTGGATCGCGCACGGCCCCGGCGTACAGCGCCCGCTCCACCGGGTTGAACGCCCGCCCGGTGGCGTAGTCGCTCATCAACCGGTGGTGCCCGGCCAGCGCCCGGCGGTGCTGCGTCGCGTACCGGCGCAGCCCGACCTGCGGATCGGCGCCCCGGATCAGTTCCGGGGCGGTCGCGTCGACCAGCCAGGCCGCGCTGCGGAAGGCGAAGCTGCAGCCCGTGCCCCACAGGTAGTCCGAGGTCATCGCGGCGTCCCCGACCAGGGCCAGTCCCGGGGCCGCCGGCGGCCGGGCCGCACAGGCGTAGTTGAGCACCCCGGACAGCTCGCCCACCTGCTCGGCCCGGGACAGGTCGGGCCCGTCGGGCAGCCGGCCGAGGCGGGCAAAGTAATTGCCGCGCAGATCTTTCCGGAAATCCGGCAACTGGTCCAGGGTCGGCATGACACTGAGAATGGTCACCTCACCGTTGGGGAAGGCGTAGGCGATATCCGGTTCGAGCATCCACATCCGAGACGCATCATCGGGCAGGCCGACCCCGGTGAACGGGGCGAAGTACACGAAGCGGCCGTGCGGGCTGGTCACTGCCGGACCGACGGCGTCGGCGACCCGGGAGCGGTGCCCGTCGGCGCCGACGATCAGCCGGCCGAAGTACTCGGTCTCCCGGCCGGGGTCGCCCGCTCGCACCCCGACGGCCCGGCCGGCGCGCACCACCACCTGCGAGACCCGTTGCCCCATCAGCACGGTCACCCGCGGTTCGCGGGCCGCCTGCGCCCGCACCAGCGGATCGAGCTGTGCGCGCCGGATGTTCACCCCGATCTCCCCGTGCCCGGTGTGGCCGGCGGGGCCGGGGAAGTCGAGCCAGCCCCAGCGGGTCCAGATGGACAGCCTGTTCGGCTGTCCTCCGGCCTGCCGGATCGCCGCGCCCAGGCCCAGCCGGCTGATAGTTGGCCAGGCGGTGGGTTGGATGAAGTGCGTGCAGGCGCGCTTGTAGTGATTCGGGTCCCGGTGCGCCTCCAGCAGGACGACCGAAAGTCCCTGACGGGCAAAGAGTGTGGCCGCGGTGCAGCCGGCCAGGCTGGCACCGGCGATCACCACGTCGAAATGGGCTCGGCGCACGGGGCCTCCTGTGGGGTCGGGGCGCGCACTACGCACAGAGAGGGCCGGCCGGCCGGGTAAATACCGACATTTCCCCATGTATTCCCCAGGATCGTGCGTTCTCTCTACCGGCAGTCCGCTCGACGATCCGAGCCCGACCACCGGGGGAGCCGGAAAATGACCACTCAGTTCGATGGGCTCAGGCGTGCCCACCACCAGCCGACCATCCTGGTCACCGGGGGATCCGGGGTGATCGGCTCGGCGCTGCTGGACCGGCTGAGCGCCGGGCCCGGTCGACCCGAGGTGATCGCCCTCGTGCATCGCCGGGACATCCAGCACCCCGGCGTCCGGTCCGTCCGCGGCTCCGTCACCGCCCCGCAACTGGGCCTGTCGGCCGCCGAGTACGCCGCATTGGCCCACCGGGTCGATCAGGTGGTGCACGCGGCCGCGATCGTCTCGTTCAAGAAGTCCGAGGACCACGCCGCGACCAACGTGGTGGGCACGCGCGAGGTCGTGCAGTTCGCCGAGCGGGCGCAGGCCTCGCTGGTGCACGTGAGCACCGCCTACCTGCACCCGCAGGACGATGCGGCGAACCCCCGGACGTCGGCCCGCTATGCCGCGTCCAAACGGGCCGCCGAACAGGTGATCCGGCAGGCCAGCGGGCCGACCAGCATCGTCCGACCGTCGATCGTGATCGGGCACAGCCGGACCGGCGCCACCACCGAATTCCAGGGCTTCTACCACGTGCTGTCGGCCCTGCGCCGGGGCATGCTGCCCATGCTCCCGTTCGGCTCACACTGGCCGCTGGACCTGATCCCGTGCGACGTGGTCGCGGACGGCATCGCCACCATCCTCGAACGGAACCTGTTCGGTCGGGACTACTGGCTCACCGCCGGAGCCCGCGCCCTGACCGTCGCCGACACCGTCGATCTGCACCTCGACCACGCCCGGGCCCACGGGATCCGCGTCGATCGCCCGCGCTTCGTCGCCCCGGACACCTACCACCGGTTGATCGCGCCGGTCTTCCTCGACGCCCTGCCCCGCACGATGCGAATGGCGGTGAGTTCACTGATGGATCTGTTCCTGGACTACGTATCCATGGAAGAGCCGTTCCCCAGCTCCCTGGACGAGCTGGCCGCGGCCGGCGCGGCCGCGCCGCCCGACTTCCCCGCCGCCATCCGGGCCAGCCTGGACTTCTGGCACCGGGAGTCCGAGGCGGCGGCGGCCGTCGAGGTCGTCGAGGCGGTGGCCTGATGACGGCTCCGACCGACCGCCGCGCCGCCCTGGACCGGTACCGGCGGCACGTCAACAAATCCTCGGCCGCGCTGGTCGAGCTGCTCGGCGCGCCGCTGCCCGAAGTGGCGCTGGGCAATCACCTGTACGACGCCGACGGTGTGCGGTACCTGGACTGTGCCGGGTTCGGTGTCAACCTGATCGGCCACCGGCACCCGGTGGTCGTCGATGCGGTCAAGCGCCAGCTGGACCGCTCACCGCTGGTCAGCCGGCCGCTGATCAGCCGGGTCACGGCCGACGCCGCGGCCGCCCTGGCCGATGTCGCCCCGCCCGGGCTCGACCACGTCTACCTCACCAATTCCGGGGCCGAGGCCGTCGAGGTCGCCCTCAAACTCGCTCGGCTGCACGGCCGCACCCGGGTCATCGCCATGCGGGACGGCTTCCACGGCAAGACCTTCGGCGCGCTGAGCGTCACCGGCCGGCCGGCCTACCGGGCGCCGTTCGAGCCCCTGCTGCCCGGCGTGGAGTTCGCCGCCTTCGGCGACATCGACGACCTGGCCCGGCGGCTGGCCACCGATGGCGAGCGCAGCTGCGTGCTGGCCGAACCCATCCTCGGTGAAGGCGGGGTGCACGTCCCGCCGGCCGGCTGGCTGGCCGCGGTCCGGGAGCTGTGCACCCGCACCGGAGCCTTGCTGATCCTCGATGAGATCCAGACCGGGCTCGGCCGGACCGGCGCCTGGTGGGCGGCCGACACCGAGGGCGTCGTGCCGGACATCCTGCTGTCCGGCAAGATCCTGTCCGGCGGGGTGGTCCCGGTGGGCGCCGTGCTGGCCACCGACGCGGTGTTCCGTCCGCTGGACGAGGACCCGATGCTGCACTCGTCCACGTTCGCCGGCAGCCCGCTGGCCGCCGCCGCCGTCACCGCAACCCTGGACGTCCTGCGCGCCGAGGGCCTGGTCGCCCGCTCGGCCGAGCTGGGCGTCGAGCTGTCCGCGCTCGTGCGTGAGGTGCTCGCCGAGCACTGCCCCGGCCTGGTCGCCGAGGTCCGCGGCCGCGGGCTGCTGATCGGGATGGACTTTGTGTCCAGCGATCTCGCGGTGGAATTCCTGATGGAGCTGCTGGCCCGCCGGGTCGTGCCGTCCTACTCGTTGAACAAGTACAACGTGCTGCGGCTCACCCCGCCGGCCACCCTGACCGCCGCCGACGTGGCCGAGTTGCACGAGGCGCTGACCGGAGCCGCCCGCGAGGTCGGCCGGCGCCGGGCCCGCGCGTCCCGCCGGCCCGCCGCCCCCACCCGTCCCGTCCCGGCCGTCCCGCCGATCGCCCTTCCGACCAACCCCCCGACCGACCCCCCGACCGAGGAGTACCCGTGCGCTTCGTGACCATCGACGCCGTCGTGCCCGACCGACCGTCCGACGAGGTGTTCCGCACCCTGGCGGACTACGCCCGCTACCCCGAGCTCACGCCCGTCGTCCGCGAGGTCCAGGTGTGGACCGAGGCCGGCGGCGACCTGATCAGCAGCTGGGAGGTCAACTTCCGCAACGGCATCCTGCGTTGGACCGAGCGAGACGTGATCGACACCGCGGCGCTGCGCATCGATTTCACCCAGACCGAGGGCGATGTCGCCGAGTTCGCGGGCAGCTGGTGGTGCCGGGGCGGTGCGGACGGCACCGCCGTCCGGTTCGAGGCCCTGGTCGACCTGGGCATCGCCAGCCTGGCCGCCGTGCTCGACCCGATCGCCGCGCGCACGCTGGCCGAGACGATCAGCGCCATCCTGCTCGGCCTGTTCGGCGACGGAGTCCGCTTCGACGCGATCGACCACGAGGCCACCGAGGTGCCCACGGGCGCGCTGCCGTTCCTCAAGGCGGTGGCGGCATGAGCTTCCTGGCCGCCGAACGAGCCGTGCTGGACGAGCTGCTGCCCGGCCTGGACGAGGCCCTGGCCGCCCAACCGCTGATGACCTGGGAGAGCCGGGACAGCAAGGCGCTCGAACTGTTCCGGGACGCCGGCGGGTGCGGCCTGCTGGTGCCCGCCGAGCACGGCGGCCGCGGGGTCGACCCGGTGGCGGCCGTCCGGCTGCAGCGGGCGATCGGCGCCCGTTCCCCGTCGCTGGCGGTGGCCACCACCATGCACCATTTCTCGGTCGCCTCGCTGGCCGAGTTGTCCGCCCTGGGAACCGGTTTCGAGTGGGCCGTGCTGCAGGCGATCGCCGAACAGCGGTGGTACCTGAGTTCGGCGTTCGCCGAGGGCAACCCGAGCACCAACATCCTGGCCCCGCGGGTGCAGGCCCGCCCGGTCGACGGCGGCCTGCTGATCAACGGCAGCAAGCGGCCGTGCAGCCTGACCTGGTCGATGGACCTGATGTCGGCCAGCGTCGCCGTCGTCGGCGAGGACGACCGGAGCGGCCGCGGCGAGGGGAACCGGCTGGCCATCGTGCTCATCCCGGCCACCGACCCGGGCATCAGCCGGCGTCCCTTCTGGGAGAGCTTCGTGCTGGCCGGGGCGGAGAGCGACGAGGTGGTGCTGACCGACGTGTTCGTGCCGGACATGATGGTCTTCCGCCCGGCCGAGGCCACCATGACCGACCCGATCCAGGGCCGCGGGTTCCTCTGGTTCGAGCTGCTGGTGGCCGCGTCCTACATCGGGGTGGCCTCCGCCCTGGTGGAACGGGTCCTGCAGTCCGGCCGCGGCACCGCGCAGGACCGGGTGGCGCTGGCCGCCGATCTGGAATCGGCCATGGCCGCGGTCGAGGCGGTGGCCGGCTGCCTGCCGGCCGAGGACGACCAGGCGGTGGAGCGACTGCTCACGCGGTCGCTGTACGTGCGCTACGGGGTGGAGAACGCCATCGCCCGCACCGCCATGGCCGCCGCCGCGCTGGCCGGCGGCATCGCCTTCGTCAGCGCCCCGGACATCGCCTACCTGCTGGCCGCGTCCCGGGCGCTGGCCATGCACCCGCCGGCCGTCGGCCCGGTCAGCGAGGCGTTGGACCGCTCGCTGCGCGGCGGCCGGTTCACCGCCTGACCCGTCACCCCTGGTCATCACGAGGGAAGGGAGAAACCCGTGGACCACAAGAACTTCTTCATGACCCGCACCACCCACCGGCTGCTGCGTCTGGAATACCTGATCGCCCTGGTCGTCTGTGTCGTGCTGGCGGTCGCCCACCTGGGTGAGATCCGCTGGCCGGTATTCCTGGCCCTGTTCGCCGTCATCGACGTGATCGGCTACCTACCGGGACTCTTCATCTGGATCCGGCGGCACGGGCAGGTGCCCCGCGCGTTCTACGTGTCCTACAACGTGGCCCACCACCTGGGCACCTCGGCCGTGTTGGCCGGCCTGTGGTGCGTGCTGATCGGCCCGGAGTGGGCGCTGCTGGCCCTGCCCATCCATCTGATGGGCGACCGGGCGCTGTTCGGCAACATGCTCAAGCCGTTCGGGGTGTCCTTCGAGCCCACGACGCACCCGGTGTACGCCGAGTTCGTTCGGGCCTACGCCGCCGCCCAGCGCGATCCGTCCGGCGTCGAGAGGGGGTCGGCGACCGATGCGGCCGCACTCACCGAGCCGGCCGTCCGCTGATCAGGCCGCGCTGGACCGCCGGGTCGCGCTGCTGGCCGCGTACGCCGACAACCACTCGGCGTTCCTGACCGTCAACCGGGACACCGAGTACTTCGAGATCGCCGAGGTCGACGGCTTCGTCGCCTACCGGCGGTCCGGCCGGACCCGGGTGCAGTTCGGCGGGGTGGTCGCCGCACCCGACCGGCAGGCGCCCCTGCTCGAGGCCTTCCTGGCCGACGCCCGGTCGGCCGGGGAGCGGACGCTGGCCGTCCAGCTCACCCCCGCGGACCTGCCGCTGTTCGGCCGGTCCGGGTACCGGATCAACCAGCTGGGCAGTTCCTACGCCCTGGAGCTGAGCCGATACTCGCTGGCCGGCAAGCACTTCGTGCCACTGCGCAACAAGATCTCCCGGGCCCGGCGGGCCGGCGTGCAGGTGGCCGAAGTGGGGGTGGATCGGCCGGCCACCGCCGACCTGACCGCCCAGCTGGCCGCGTTGGACCGGCAGTGGTTGCGCAGCAAGGGATCGCACGAGCTGGCGTTCATGATCGGCGAGCGGTCCGGCCCGGCCGACCGGTACCGGCGGCTGTTCGTGGCCGAGCGGGACGGCCAGGTCCTGGGCTACATCAGCTTCTCGCCGGTGCCCGGAACGCGGCCTGGGTGGCTGCACGACCTGACCCGCCGGCATCCCGACGCCCCGCCCGGGGTGATGGAGCTGATCGTCAGCGACGCGGTCGGCCGGATGCGGCACCGGGCCGAACCGGGCTGGCTGCACTTCGGTTTCACCCCGTTCGTCGGGCTGGACCAGCGGCATCGGGTGGCCGGAGGGTCGCCCGCGGTCGACCACGTCGTCGGCCTGCTCGCCCGCCGCGGCGGGAAGCTGTATCCCGCCGCCGATCAGGTGGCCTACAAGCTCAAATGGCGCCCGCACCTGATTCAGCCCGACTACCTGGCCTTCCATGGCCGGCCCAGTGTCGGCGCGGTCGCCCGACTGCTGCGCCTGACCCGGGTCATCTGACCGCCCGGCACCCGAACCGCCCGGCACCCGAACCGCCCAGCACACGGACCGCCCAGCACACGGGCCACCCCGAAACTGGGCCGCCCCGCACACGAGACAGAAAGCGCATGGACATGACGATGACGACCGTCCCGGCCGGATACGAACCGTCTCCCTGGTGGTCCGGAGCCGCTCCCCACCCGCGGCCGCCGCTGGTCGGCGACGTCCGGGTGGACTACGTGGTGGTCGGCGCCGGGCTGGCCGGGCTGGCCGCCGCCTACTTCCTGCGCCGGAACCGGCCGGACGCGACCGTGGTGGTGCTGGAGGCGAACCGGGTCGGTTCCGGGGCGACCGGGGCCAGCACCGGCATCGTCGCGCCCGGGGTCGGCGGGCCGATCACCGTGCTGCGTCGCCGTTACGGCGATCGGGTGGCCGCCGCGACCTTCGCCGGCTCGGTCACCGCGGTCGCCCGCACCGTCGAGCTCGTCGAGCGTGAGCACCTGGAGTGCGATCTGGAGCTCAACGGCCAGCTGGTGTGCGCCGTGTCCGCGCGTCAGGACCGGGCCCTGCGTGCGCAGCACCGCTCGTTCGCCGAACTGGGATTCGACATCCCCTACCTGCCGGCCCGGGAGCTGGCCGAACGGTTCGGGGGCCGCCCGTACCGGTCGGCGTTGCGACATCCGTTGGCCGCCACGCTCGATCCGGTACGGCTGAGCCGGTCGCTGGCCGGCGTGCTGACCGGGCTGGGGGTGACGATCCACGAACGCAGCCCGGTGCTGTCGATCCGGCCGGGCGTGCCGGTGCAGCTGCGCTGCCCGTCCGGCATCGTCCGGGCCCGGCATGTGGTGATGGCCACCGACGGCGTGCAGCCCGAGGGGCTCGGCTCGGCCGGCGTCGTCCCGATCACCGGGCACGTCATCCGCACCGACCCGCTCACCGACCGCCAGCTCGACCGGATCGGCTGGCTGGACCGCGATTCGGTGGTGGACTGCCGCACCTTCTTCAACTACTACCGGCTCACGCCCGACCACCGGATCATCATGGGCGGCGGCCGGGTCACCCTGCCGCCCGGGATCCGCGGCGGGGTGGGCAGTACGACCGCCTGGAACCGCATCGAACACGAGCTGCGGACGATCTTCCCGGATCTCGCCTCGGTCCCGGTCAGCAATCGCTGGTCCGGCCGCATCGGGTCGGTCCTGGACCGGATGCCACGGTTGGGCCGGCTCCCGGCGGCGCCCGGGGTCTGGTTCACCGGCGGCTGGTGCGGGCACGGCATCCCGCTCTCGGTCCAGGCCGGGTACGAGATCGCCCGGCGCATCACCGGAGTCGCCGGCCAGGACGACGTCGCCTGGTACCGCGAGAAGGTGCTGGCCCTGCCCGGCGGCCCACCGCGGGACTGGGGCCTGCAGGCCTACCTGGCCGGCCTGGACCGCCGGGACCGGATGCTACACCACTTCGGCGCCGTCGGCCGGGAGTTCGTGCGACCCCCGGTCAGCGCCCGGCTCAGCGGAGCCCACCGATGAGGGCCCAGGGCTTCGACGTCGTCATCGTCGGTGCCGGGTCGGCCGGATGTGCGTTGGCCGCGCGTCTTTCGGCCGACGAGTCGTGCACGGTGCTGCTGCTGGAGGCCGGAAGCGGCCGGTGGCGACCCGAGTCGCGGGTGCCGGCGCTGTATTCGCGGCTGTTCCGGACCGCGGCGGACTGGGCCTACCGCACCGAACCGCAGCCCGAGTTGAACGGCCGGCGGCTGTACTGGCCGCGCGGCCGGATGCTCGGGGGCAGTTCCACGATGAACGACATGGTCTACGTCCGCGGCAACGCCGCCGACTTCGACGGGTGGGCGGCCGCCGGCAACCCGGGCTGGGACCACGCCGGCCTGCTGCCCGCCTTCGAGGCGGCCGAGGCGCAGCTGTGGCCGGACGGCGATCCCGACCGGGGTGAGCATCGGTGGCGGGCGCCGCGCACCGCCGACTTCCTGGCTGCCGCGGAGCGCGCCGGGCTGGTCCGGAACCCGGACCTCAACGGGCCCGGGCAGGACGGTGTCGGCCGGCATCGGGTGGCCCAGCGGCGGGGGGTCCGGTGCAGCGCGGCCGACGCCTACCTGCGCCCGATCGCCGCCCGGCCGAACCTGACCGTCGTCACCGGGGCCCAGGTCACCGGCTTGGTGTTCTGCGGCCCGCGGGTCGTCGGGGTGCGGTGGCTTCGTCGGGGCCGGGCCGAGTACGCGCGGGCCGGCAGCGAGGTCGTGCTGTGCGGCGGGGCGATCAACACCCCGGCCCTGTTGCTGGCCTCGGGCATCGGCGACGGCGCCGACCTGCACCGGCTGGGCATCCCGGTGCGGGCCGACCTTCCGGGCGTGGGCCGGAACCTGCAGGACCATCTGATGATCCCGATGTGCTGGCGGGCCGCCGAGCCGACCAGCCTGCTCGACGGCCGGCGTCCGGTCAACGTCGCCCACTACCTGCTGCACCGGCGCGGCCCGCTGACCTCCAACATCGGGCAGGCCGGCGGATTCGTCCGGAGCCGGCCCGGGCTGGCCGCCCCGGACGTGCAATTGGTCTTCGCGCCGGTGTTGCTGGACGGCATCCGGGACGAACGGGTCAGCGAACCTCGCGAGCACGGCTATTCGATCGGCGCGGTGCTGCTCCAGCCCGGCAGCCGCGGCCGGATCACCCTGCGCCGCGCCGACCCGCTGGCCCGGCCGGTCATCGACCCCGGGTACCTGTCCGACCCGGCAGACCTGGACACGCTGGTCCGCGGGGTTCGGCTGGCCCTGCGCATCGGCGCGACGGGACCGCTGGCCGGCGCGGCGCGCGCCCCGCACCCGTTGACCGACGCCGGCGACGACGCGGTGATCCGGGCCATCCGGGCCGGGGTGGACACCATGTTCCACCCGGTCGGCACCTGCCGGATGGGTCCGGCGGCCGACCCCGGGGCGGTGGTCGACCCGACGCTGGCCGTGCACGGCGTCGACGGGTTGCGGGTGGCCGACGCGTCGGTGATGCCGACCATCACCCGCGGCAACACCCACGCCCCGACGACGGCCATCGCCGAACGCGCCGCCATGCTTCTGCGGGGTCAGCCGCAACCGTCGGTGGCGGGTCGGTCATGACCGCCGGGTGCGACCCGAGCGAGTTCCGGTCCGTCATGGGGCGGTTCGTCACCGGGGTGACGGTGGTGACGGTGGTGGACGGCGCCGGGCCGCACGGGGTGACGGTCAACTCGTTCACCTCGCTGTCGCTGGATCCGCCGCTGATCGGGGTCTGCGTGCGGCGCGCCGGCCGGAGCGCGGCCGCACTGCGACGCAGCACCCACTTCGGCGTCAGCATCCTGGGGGCCGGGCAGGAGGAGCTCGGCCGGTTCTTCGCCCGGGCCGACCGGCCGAGCGGGGTCGGCGCGTTCGACCGGGTGCCGCACCGGATCGGCGTCGCCGAGGTGCCGTTGATCGACGGAGCGGCGGCCCAGCTCGAATGCCTGGTCCGGCAGCGCATCCGCGCCGGCGACCACCTGATGTACGTGGGCGAGGTGATCGGGCTGCGGCTGGACGGCGCGGTCGACTCGCTGGCCTTCCACCGCGGCCGTTTCCTGTCCGTGGCCTGAGCGCCGGCCGGTCCGGTGGAACGATCCGCCGGGGTCCGGCGTTGCCCTGGTACGGGTACCCCGAGAGGAAATCAGGGTTCTCACCGGAGGCCGACCGGTGTCCGGGAGCGGACAGTGGATGGTGCAGGCGAGGAGTCCGGACGGCCGGGGCGGCCTGCCCGTGATGTTGGGTCGCGGCAGTCGAGGACAGCGGAGGAGTTCGACATGGACAAGTTCTTGAAGATCGTGGGCGCGATCGTGGTCATCTGGATCGGCATCAGCCTGGCGCTGTGGCTGATCGGCAAGACGATCGGCCTGCTGTTCTGGGTCGCCGTCATCGGCGGCGGCATCTGGGCGGTGGCGGCCATCGCCAACAAGCGCAAGAACCAGGTCGGCTACCGACGCTGACCACCGACGGCGGGTGACGCGATCAGCGCACCCGCCGTCCGCGTGACCCGCCCGAGACCGGCGGGGCCCCTCGGCCGCTCGGCGGCCGGGCTCTGCCTCAGCCGTCGGTGGCCAGGCGCGGCGGGAAGCCGCCGGTGGCGATCGGCGACCACCGGGTCGGGGTGATCCGGATCAGGCACTTGCCCTGGTCGACCATGGCCCGCCGGTACTCGTCCCAGTCGGAATGTTCGCCGGAAATGGACCGGAAGTAGTCCACCAGCGGCTCGATCGCCTCGGGTACGTCCAGAACCTCGGCGTCGCCGTCGATCTGTACCCAGGCTCCGTTGAACTCGGCCGAGAGCACCAGCACCGAGGCCGTCCCGGTGCGACGGGCGTTGCGCGACTTGGCCCGCTCGGGATAGCTGGCGATCACCACCCGGCCCTGCGGGTCGACCCCGGCGCTGACCGGCGAGGCCTGGACCGAGCCGTCGTGCCGGGTGGTCATCAGGATGTGCTGGTGCCGGGGCCGGACGAACGCGAGCAGCTCGTCCCGGTCGACGCTGGTGGTGGTGGCGATGGTTCTGGGCACGGACGCTCCTTGCGATGGCGAACTCACACTGCTGCCGATTCTCGTCCCACCGGCTCAGGCGGGCCGGGCGAGCTGGTTGACCGCCGCCCCGAACACCCAGGGCACCCGCCGCGCGACCGGCACCAGGTGGCCGCGCACCGCGGGTACCCGGGTGGCCGTCAGCAGGCCCAGGGTCAGTGCGGTGTGCCGCCAACCGACGCGCCGGGCCGCCCACTCGTAGGCCGCCGGTTGGTCGCGGGCGACCGCGGCCACCGCCGCCCGGGCCTGGGCCAGCCCGAGGGCTAGACCCTCCCCGGTCAGCGCATCGACATATCCGGCGGCGTCGCCGACCAGCAGCACCCGCCCCCGCACCCGGCCCCGGACCCGCTGACGCAATGGTCCGGCCCCCCGGACCCGCTCCGGGTCACCGCCGGCCAGGCGCCGCGCCAGGGCGGGGAACTCGGCGAGCAGCTCGTCGAACGGGGCCCGCCGGGAGGTGAGCAGGGCGATGCCGATCCGGTCGTCGGCCAGCGGCGTCACGTAGGCCTCGCCGCCCGGCGACCAGTGGACCTCGACGTAATCGGTCCACGGGGCCATCCGCACATGCCGGCGCAGCCCGAAGCGCCGGGACCGATCCTCCCGGGCGGCCGGTCGGTCGAGCCCGACCAGCCGGCGGACCGGGGAGTGCAGCCCGTCCGCGGCGATCAGGTACCGGGTGGCTTCGCCGTCGACCAGCAGCCGTTCCGACCGCGGCTCGACCCGTTCCACCCGGGGCCCGACGACGTCCACCCCGGCCGCCGCCACCGCGGTGAGCAGGGCCTGGTGCAGCACCGGTCGGGACACGCCGCGGCCGGGGCCGTGGCGGAAGTCGGCCTGCACCCGGCGGGAGCCGTCCAGGTAACGGATGCCGACGATCGGGCGTCCGGCCGGCACGACGCCCAGGTCGGTCAGTGCGGCGACCGCGCCCGGCATCAAACCCTCGCCGCAGGCCTTGTCGATCGGCCCGGTCCGCGGCTCGCGGACGAGCACGTCCAACCCGGCGCGGGCGGCGTACAGCGCGGTGGCCAGGCCGACCGGGCCACCGCCGGCGACGACCAGGTCACGCATCGGTCGGTGCGCCGACCGGCCGGTCGGCGGGCCCGCGCAGGGCGGACAGGGCCTCGTTCTCGACCCGGATCCGGACGGCCAGCAGCGCGGTGTTGGCCACGGTGAAGGTGACGGCGGTGATCCAGGCGGCGTGCACCATCGGCAAGGCCACCCCCTCGACGACGACCGCAACGTAGTTGGGATGGGCCAGCCAGCGGTAGGGGCCGGAGCGGACCGGGGGCAGCCCGGGCACGACGATCACCCGGGTGTTCCAACGGCGTCCCAGGGTGGCGATGCACCACCAGCGCAGGGCCTGGGCGGCCAGCACCAGGGCCAGCATCGACCAGGCCAGCCACCCGGGCACCACCGGCCGGCGTACGAACGCCTCGACCAGCATCGCCACCAGGAACCCGGTGTGCAGGACGACCATCACCGGGTAATGGCCGCGGCCGGTCTCCCGGCCGCCGTGGGCGAAGCTCCAGGTGGCGTTGCGGGTGGAGACCACCAGCTCGGCCAGCCGCTCCAGGCCGACCAGGGCCACCAGCACGACGAAGGCGGTCAGGCTGGTCATGACGACGCCGCCTGCAACAGCAGCAGTTCCGAGCAGAAGCCGGGGCCCATGGCCAGCAGGACGCCGAAGGTGCCCGGGGCCGGCGGCCGCTCCCGCAGGGTGTCGGCCAGCACATGCAGCACCGAGGCCGAGGACAGGTTGCCGATCCGGGCCAACGACGATCGGGTCAGGCCGACGTCCCGGTCGGACAGGTCCAGCACGTCCCGGACCGCGTCGATCACCTTCGGCCCGCCGGGATGGCACACCCAGAAGCCGATGTCGGCCCGGTCCAGGCCGTGATCGGCCAGGAAGGCGTCGACGTCGTCGCCGAGGTACTGGGTGACCAGGGCGGGCACCTGGGCGTCGAGCACGATCCGCAACCCGCTGGCCCCGAAGTCGAAGCCCATGGTCCGTTCCGAGTCGGGGTACAGGCGGCTACGGCTGGCCAGGACCTGCACGGCCCGGTCGGCATCCGGGGCCTGCGAGTGACGCCCGGCGGCGATGACCGCGGCGGCGCCGTCCCCGAACAAACCGCTGGCCACCAGATTCGGCAGCGAGGAATCGTCGCGTTGCACGGTCAACGAACACAGCTCGACGGCCACCAGGGCGCCGACGTGGTCGGGATGGCCGATCAGGTAGTCGTGCAGCCGGGCGATGCCGGCGGCGCCGGCCACGCACCCCAGGCCGAACAGCGGCACCCGGCGCACGTCCGGCCGCAGGCCGACGACCGCGGCGATCCGGGCGTCCAGGGAGGGGACGGCCAGGCCGGTGACGGTGGTGGAGATGATCAGATCGACATCGGTCGGCGTCAGGCCGGCGGCCTTGAGCGCGTCCTCCAGGGCCCGGGCGCCCAACGCCACCGCGTGCTCGAGGAACAGGTCGTTGGCCTGGTCGAAGGAACGCAGGTCGGCGTAGTCGGCCAGCGGCAGCACCAGGTGGCGCTGCTCGACCCCGCAGTTGCCGTGCAGGCTGCGCAGCACACGCTCGGTCGCGCGCGACGGGTGGATCGCGGCGGCGAAGGCGTCGGTGATCGCGGCCTGCCGGGAGCGATGGGCGGGCAGAGCCCCGCGGACGGCCAGGATGCGGGCCCGGTCGGTCCTCGACGGCGTCATTGCGCGAGCACCAGCAGCAGGGCGTCGACGACCGCGATCGCGATCGCGGCGCGAAACGGCGTCCGGCCCCGGGTGAGCAGGGCGATCGCGGCCAGCGCGGCGACCAGGAGGAGCACCGCGATCCGGATCGGCAGCCGGACCTGGTCGCTGGCCCAGACCACGACGACCGACGCCGCGACCAGCACGACCACGGACAGCAGCCGGGTCAGCCGGGCGCCCAGGCGATGCGGCAGCCCGCGCACTCCGGTGGCCTCGTCGTCGGCCAGGTCGGGCAGGGCGTTGACCAGGTGGGCCCCGACGCCCAGCATCGCGCCGACCGCCGGCTGCCACAGCGGCGGCACCGCTGCGGCCGGGGCGGCCAACGAGACGAAGATGGTCAGGCCGCCGAACGCGACCGCGTACGGAACCCACGACCACACGGTCCGTTTCAGGCCCAGGTTGTAGGCCCAGCCGGCGGCCACGCAGACCAGGTGGACCAGACCGGCGACCAGGCCGCACAGCAGTGAGAGCACGACGGCCGCGACCACCGCGCTCGCGCAGGCCGCGGTGACCAGCCGAACGGACAGCGCACCGGTGGCCAGCGGCTTGTCCGCACGGCCGACCGACCGGTCGCGCGACCGGTCGATGAGGTCGTTGGACCAGCCGATCGAGAGCTGCCCGGCCAGGACCGCGGCGACGACCAGCACGGCTTGGCCGGCCGGCAGCCGGTGGGCGATGGCCAGGGCGGCCGCCAAGATGGTCACCGCGAGCGCGGGACCGATGTGGGCCGCGCGCAGCAGGTTCTTCATCCCGGCTCCCGCCGATGGCCCCTCGTCAACCGAATACTGCCCGATCGACTGCTGGACCGCCCCGGCCGCCGGGTCGTGGGCCGCAGTCAGCTCGTGGGCTCTTCCGGCTCGAAGGTGTTGGCCTCGTCGGTGGTGGCGCCGATGCCGTCGTCCGATTCCAGCGCCTCCTGGGCCTGCGGGGTCTCCTCGGTGGTGGCCGGATCGGTGGTGTTGGGGTGGCTCATGGGTGCTCCTCGTGTCGATGGATGGATTGGGGCCGATGGATGGATCGAGTCAGCGGGAGCCGGTGGCGCGGCGCGCCCGGGCGCGCAACTGCAGGATCCGGACGGTGCCGAGCAGTCCGGCGGTCAGCGCACCGGCGAGGGCGGCGAACATCATCGCCACGCCGAGCGACATGGTGCCCTCGAAGCCGAAGTACCGGACCTGGACCGGGTCGGAGTTCTGCAGGATGAAGATCAGCAGGAAGATCATCACGATGGCGGCCACGACGAGCGCGACCCAGGCGGCGCCGGTCCGGGAATGCTTCTTGGCCGCCGAGTTCGGGGTCGCCCTCGGCGCGCCGGCCGCGGGATCGACCGCGTCGGACCCGCCGAAGGACGGCCCGGACGGATCCGGCGGATAGCTCGGGTCGGCCGCCGGAGTCGGCTGGATCGCCGGCAGGCCCGAGGGCGGGGTGGGCGCGGTCGTCATGTCGTACGGGGTGTTCGGCCGGGCCGGGTCGTACTGGCTGGGCGTGCTCATCCTGTGCACCTCCCGGTGTCGGCCTGCGCGGGACCTGCGCCCGCGCATTGGGGGTACCCGGCCCCGACGCGGCGAAACCGGCCGGCTGTCGCGACCGGAGGAATTCGGGCCGACCGGTGTGCCCACCGGCCCGGGCGGGCACTGACCGGGTGGGCCGTCATCGTCGATCGGCCCGGTGGAGAGGAGAAATCCATGACCATGCCCGATCCCTTCCCGAGCCCGAGCCCCACCGACCCGTCCGGCCCGCCGGTGCCGACGGACCCCGCGCCGGACCGTCCGCCGGTGCCGTTCGAACCGCCGCCCACGCCGGAGCCGCAGCCGGTGGACCCGGTGCCGGACAACCCCAATCCGGGCTCGCCGTTCCCGGTTCCTGGCCCGGTCCATCCCGACCCCACCGGGCCCGCCCCGACGGGCCCCGATCCGACCGGGCCGACGGCCTGACCGCTGGCCGGCCGATCACGCTGAGGGCAGGCTTGGCTTGCTGGAAATGCCCAGGTCAGGACGTCAAACTGGGATCTGTGAGCGAGACCGAACCAGACCTGAACGAGCACCATGAGCCACACGACCCCGGACTGGCCAGCCGGCTCAACTGGCTGCGGGCCGGGGTGCTGGGCGCCAACGACGGCATCGTGTCGACCGCGGCGATCGTGCTCGGCGTGGCCGGGGCCACCGACAACCGTGGCTCGATCATCCTGTCCGGCCTGGTCGGCATGATGGCCGGTGCGATGTCGATGGCCACCGGCGAGTACGTCTCGGTCTCGACCCAGCGGGACACCGAGAAGGCGGTGCTCGACCGGGAACGCCGCGAGCTGGCCGAGACCCCTGAGGAGGAACTCGACGAGCTGGCCGGCCTGTACGAGGCCAAGGGCATCGAGCCCGGGTTGGCCCGCAAGGTCGCCGTCCAGCTCACCGCCAAGGACGCGCTGCGGGCCCACGCCGAGGCCGAGCTCGGCTTGGACCCCGATGATCTGACCAACCCGTGGCACGCGGCTGGGGCCAGCTTCCTGGCCTTCCTGGTCGGGGCGCTGGTCCCGCTGCTCGGGGTGGTGGTGGCGCCCTCGGCCTGGGTGACGGTCGTTGCCGTGGCTCTCGCCCTGGCGGTCACCGGTTCGGTCAGCGCCCGGCTGGGGTCGGCGCCGGTCCTGCGGGCGGTGCTGCGCAACATCGCCGGCGGCCTGCTGGCCATGGGCGTGACCTACCTACTGGGCAGCATCGCCGGCGGCCTGATCGGCTGAGCGGACGACCGGGCCCGGGCAAGATCTCGCCCGGGCGCTCTGTCCGTCGTAGGGTGATTTTCGCCCGTCCGGGCGATGCGCCGCGTTCACGCCATCGAGAACCGACCCAGGCGGTCCGGTACTCGTGCCGTGCGGAGGCCCCATGACCGCCCCCATCTCCGTCGATCAGCTGCCCGGCCCGCACGGTGTGCCGATCCTGGGCAACCTGCTGGATCTGAACAACCCGCACCCGATCGACACGCTGATGGACTGGGCCCGCCAGTACGGCCCGATCTACAAGCTGACCGTTCCCGGCACCACCCGGATCGTCGTCTCCGGTGCCGACCTGATGCCCGACATCTGCGACGACGAACGGTTCGACAAGCAACTCGGGCCCGGGCTGGTCGCCGCGCGGGGCACCGGGACGCCGGGGCTGTTCCTGTCCGAGACCAGCGATCCGCTCTGGCGGCGGGCGCACAACATCCTGATGGCCCCGTTCAGCCAGTCCAGCATGCGCGGCTACCTGCCGCGGATGGTCGACATCGCCGGCCAGCTGATGGACAAGTGGTCGCGGCTCAACCCCGATGATGAGGTGAACGTGCCGGCCGACATGACCGCGCTCACCCTGGACACGATCGCCCTGTGCGGGTTCGGCTACCGCTTCAACTCGCTCTACCGGGATACCCCGCACCCGTTCGTGGCGGCCATGGTCCGCAACCTGCTGGAGGCGCAGAAGGAGGCCAAGGAACTGCCGCTGCAGCGCAAGCTCCGGGTGCAGGCCCGCCGGCAGGCCCGCGAGGACAGCGAGTTCCAGATCAACCTGGTCAAGGGTCTGATCGAGGACCGCCGGCGGCAGGGCGACGCGGCCGACAACACCGACCTGCTCGGCCGGATGCTCACCGGGGTGGACAAGTCCAGCGGCGAGGGGCTGCCGGACGACAACATCATCGCCCAGTGCATGACGTTCCTGGTGGCCGGCCACGAGACCACCAGCGGCCTGCTCTCGTTCGCCATCAACTACCTGATGAAAAGCCCGCAGTACATCGACCAGGCGCGGGTGCAGATCGACGAGGTGCTCGGGGACACCGCCGAGCCGACGTACGAGCAGGTGCACCAGCTGACCTTCGTCCGGCAGATCCTGGACGAGTCGCTGCGGCTGTGGCCGACCGCGCCGATGTTCACCCGGGCGGCCCGGACGGACACCGTCATCGGCGGGAAGTACCTCGCGCCCAAGGATGTCGGGATCTCGGTGCTGCTGCCGATGTTGCACCGCGACCCCAGCGTGTGGGGGCCGGACGCCGAGGACTTCAACCCGCATCACTTCGACCCGGAGCGGTTCGCCGCGGTGCCGCCGCTGGCCTACCGGCCGTTCGGCACCGGGCTGCGCGCGTGCATCGGTCGCCAGTTCGCCCTGCAGGAGGCCACTTTGGTGCTCGGCATGCTGCTGCAGCGCTTCGACATCATCGACCACCGCAATTACCAGCTGCACACCCGCGCGACCCTGACCGTCAAGCCGGAGGACATGTGGATCCGGCTGCGGCCGCGGGAGGGCTTCGCCGGAGTGGCGCGGGCGCAGGCCGCGGTGACGGGTGCGGCCGACGAAGGGCCGGCCGAGGCCGACGCGTCCGCGGTGGCGACGGCGCACGGCACGCCGTTGCTGGTGCTGTTCGGCTCCAACCTGGGCACGGCCGAGGGCATCGCCAACCGGCTGGGACGGGAGGGCGCCGACCGTGGGTACGCGGTGACGGTGGCCGCTCTGGACGACCATGGACCCGACCTGCCGGCCGAAGGTGCGGTGCTGGTGGTCAGTGCCTCCTACAACGGCGAGGCGCCGGAGAACGCGGCCGCCTTCGTGGACAAGCTGCGCAGCCGGGCGGTGCCCGACGGGGCATACGCGGGCGTGCGGTTCACGGTGTTCGGCTGCGGCGACACCGACTGGGCGGCGACCTATCAGGCGGTGCCGATCCTGCTGGACGCCGAGCTGGAACGCTTGGGCGGCACCCGGATCCACCCTCGCGGCGCCGGAGATGCGCAGGCCGACTTCGACGGCCAGTACCGGGCCTGGCACGCCGACCTGTGGGCGGATCTGGCCGCCGGGCTGGGCCTGTCGGAGCGGCAGGCGCAGGTGACGGCGGCCGGGCCGCGGCTGACGATCGCCACGGTGAACCGCCAGCTGACCAACCCGGTGGTCGTGTCCTACGACGCGACGCCGACCCTGGTCACCCGCAACGTCGAGCTGACCGCGACCGGGGCGGCCGGGGTGCGCTCGACCCGGCACGTTGAGGTCGCCCTGCCGGCCGGGCTGAGCTACCGGGCCGGCGATCACCTGGGCGTGCTGCCCCGCAACAACCAGGCCCAGATCCGCCGCGTGATGCGACGTTTCGGCCTGGACATGGGCACCTACGTGACGATCACGGCGAACAGTGGCACGCACACCCACCTGCCGGTCGACGAGCCGTCGCCGTTGCTGGGCGTGCTCGGGGCCTGCGTCGAACTGCAGGCGACGGCCACCCGGGCCGACCTGGAGGTGCTGGCCGAGCACACCGACGACCCGGCGCAGCAGGCGGCGTTGCGGGCGCTGACCGACGACGAGACCTACCGGACGCAGGTGCGTGAGCCGAACCTGTCGGTGCTCGACCTGCTGGAGCGCTATCCGGCCTGCGCGCTGCCGTTCCCGGTGTTCCTGGATCTGCTGCCGGCCCTGGCCCCGCGGTACTACTCCATCTCCTCCTCGCCGCTGGCCAGTCCGGACACGGTGTGCGTGACCGAGGGCGTGCTGGCCGAGCCGGCCCGATCCGGCGCCGGCCGGTTCGAGGGGGTCTGCTCGACCTACCTGGCGTCGATGGACGCCGGCAGCACGGTGTTCGTGTTCACCCGGGAGCCGACCATCCCGTTCCGCCCGCCGGCCGACCCGAGCGTGCCGATGATCATGGTGGGGGCCGGGACCGGGCTCGCCCCGTTCCGCGGGTTCCTGCAGGAACGCGCCGCCCAGGGTGCCGACGGGGCCGCGCTGGCCCCGTCCCTGCTGTTCTTCGGCTGCCGGACCCGCGACGACCGGTTGTACGAGCAGGAGCTGGCCGACTTCGCGACGAGTGCGAGTGTGCAGACTTACACGGCATTCTCGCGCGAGCCGGGCCAGCAGCGGCGCTACGCCCAGCACGAGATGCTGGCCCACGCGGACGAGATCTGGTCGCTGCTCGAGGCCGGCGGGGTGGTGTACGTCTGCGGCAACGCCCGTACCCTGGCGCCCGGCGTGCGCGCCGCCCTGACCCAGATCGCCGCCGACAAGCTCGGTCTCGGCGGCGCCGCGGCCGAGGACTGGCTGACCGACCTGCGCCGCCAGCACCGGTACCTGGAGGACATCTGGGGTGCCCGCTGACGCCCCGCGGCGCCGGTTTTTTGCAGTTGATCATGGGCAGAGTGCCGTTCTGACTCCGTCAGAACGGCACTCTGCCCATGATCAACTGCACGTGGGGCGGCGGTCGCTAGGGTGGGCCGGTGATCGACGAGGACCTGGTGCGGGCGGCGGACGACCGGCGGACGGCGGCCATGGTGGCCGGAGATCTCGTGGCGCTGCGCGAGCTGATCGCCGACGACTGCCGGTACGTGCATTCCACCGGTGTCAGCGACACCAAGGACAGCTATCTGGCCACGATCGAATCGGGAGCGCTGGCCTACACCTGGATCCGGACCGCGGAGCACGTCGTGATCCCCGCCGGCGACGCGCTGCTGGTGCAGCACGAGATGCGGGCCGAACTGGTGCTGCACGGAGTGCCGAAGCCCTACCGGAGCCGGGCGGTGGCGGTGTGGCGCTCGTCGGCGGGCGGCCCGCGGCTGATCTACTTCCAGGCCACCGCCCTGCCGGTCGATCACGCATTGCCGGCTTGAGCCCTGGTAATGGCTCCGTCCACGAGCGGCCCGAGGGTGTAGTCGATCAAGGCATCAGACACAGCGCGGCCCTTCTCACTGCCCACGAATGACTCGGCCGCCCGGGCCGCACCGACCAGGTGCAGTCGGGCGAGCATGCGGGTGTCGACCAGCGCCGGTTGCAGCTCACCGTCGATCATTTGCCGACGGAGGGACTCGTCGAACGCAGCTGCCCGGAGGCGATCAACCAGAGCTGCCCGATCGGCCGCCGCGGCGCGTTGGAGGGCGAAGGCAGCGGTCATGGTGGCCGTCTCGTTGCGCAGATCGGAGGTTCGGCCGGACTCCAACTCGGTGATGTCATTGACGAGTTGGCGAGCCATGGCCAACTCGCGCCCGAACCGTCGGACGGCCCGGCGGATGTCGGCGCCGGTGCCGGCTGCGACGGCAGTCAGGTCGGCGAACCCGGCCAGCATGGCGCCGCTGCGGGCCTCGATGCCGGCGGTCACATCCTCGGGAGCCGTTTGCTCGTCAAGCCGGTCCTCCGCCCGCAGTTGGCCCTCGGTGACCGTGGCCACCATGTCCAGGTAGATCTGAGCAAGGGTGGGGACCAGGGAAGGGACCGCGCCGATCGGGGCCTGGGCGGCCGCGGTGGCAATCAGCACATGGGCACCGATAGAGCGCTCCGCCGCTGAGCTTTCACTCCAGAATCGAGGCGGATCGCCGTCCATATCGTTGTCCAGGACACTCCAGGCGAGATAGGTCGCGCCGGCCGCGGCCAACAACCACGGTGGAGGATGGCTTCCGCGCAGACCCGCGTGCACGGCCACCGGAACGGCCAGGGCAGCAATCTGCGAGCCGTCGCCGGCGCCCAGAACGGCGTCGAGGTGGTCGACCGCTTGCGCGGCGAGCGGACGCAGCTGTCCGCGCCAGGGCACGAGCGCGGCGCGTACGGACTCAATAGCGGCACAACGCCAGTCGCCCGGCGATCCGGCCTGGTGCTTCATCGATGAGCCTGCCGGTTGCCACAGCCTCGGTTCCTTCTGCCGCCAATGCCCACCGAACCCGAATGCCTTTCCGCCGCGCTTGAGGCTGGCGTGCGATAGTGGGTGTCATGGGGGAACCGGTGTGGTCGCTCGATGACTTTTCCGCTGTCTATCTCGCCCGGCTGAAGTCGGGTGACGCCGTCGGGCTGGGCCAGTTGTATATCGAATCGGCCGTGCTGACGACGACCGGAGGTCCATTCGGCTCGTCGTGGGTGGTCGGTCGAGACCAGATCGTCGCCATGATTGCCGAGGCAATGGCGCAATACACCGTCGACAATCAGACTGAGCCGACCGCGCCGTTCGAATATCACGGCCCGAACCAGGCGGCCCGGAACGGGACCTTCGAATCAACGCTGACCGTGAAAGCGACCGGTGAACGGATGACGATGACGGTCTCCGCGTTCGAGGTGTTCGGCCGAAGTGACGACCAGGGCTGGCAGTACCTGGCCGATCACTCCACCGTCACGTCGATTACCAGTAGCCCACCGGCGGAGGGTTCTGCTTGACGTAGTCCAGCAGTTCGTCCGCGCCCTCAGGGGCGGACGAGAGCCAGTTGCGCTCCTGGTCGGTCAGTGGCCCGAGAATTGACTCAAGAGTCTCGGCAGGATTCTTGGTGAGTTGATCGCGGAATTCCGGATCACTGAGAAACCTCTTCCTGATCAGCTCGTATTTCTCTGTCCGCGATGAATCGTCGGTCATTTCGCCCCCTTGTGACACAGCTCGACACCCCGTCGGGTGAGAGCATAGCGACTGGGAGTTCGACGCGCAGCGGTATCGAGTGGTGGTTTCGATGCCGCGCCGCCTGGGGTCGGCCCACCAACTGTTGCGAGCCGGCCCCGGTCAGGCGATAAGGCCCGTTAGATCACGGACCGATCAAGCGCCGGATGATCGTCGGGAGGTCCTCGAGTGAAGTCGTCAGCGCCAGGGCCTCATCATTTTCACGAGAGGAACGGTCGACCTTTGACCGGTAGAGCGACGCAAGCTCTCCATCAATCATCGGACGCAACGCGACACCCGCCCGCCGTCCGTGAGACAGAGCAAGGGCGAACAGGGCTCGAGCCGTGTCGTCATCGTCACGAGCCGCCGCGAGGGCTGCGTAGCCGATCGTCAGGAACGGGTACTCAACTCGGCTTCCGGACTTCTCAGCGGCGAGCAGCCCGGCGTCGAGATGAGTGCGCGCATCGGCCAACCGCCCCTCGATCACGTCCAATCGAGCAGCTCCGGCCAGGGTCTGTCCGGCACCTGCTCCGAGTTCACGATCCAGCCACAGTGACACCGCTCGGTCGAACCACATTCGAGACTCCGTGAGACGACCGGCGGAGAGCTCCAGGTCGCCCAGCCTCCCGCATGGCGCGGCCGCCAACCAGGAGATTCCGCTCCGCCGGAGCTGATCGATGCATTCCAGATACAGCTCACGAGCCTGGTGCCGGTCGCCGGTCGCGATGGCAACGTCACCACAATTCCCCAGCGTCAGCCACAAGACCTGCCCGTCACCGATTGCCCGGGCAATGGCCAACGACTCAGCGGCCCGCGATCGCGCCAGGTCGATCGACTCTTCGGCGGCGTCCAGCATGGCAGTACGGGACAGCAGCATGGAGTGGACCGGCGGAACCATCGCGGCGCCGGTGGCGAGCGCCTCATCTGCGTGCCGCCGAGCCGAATCGCTGTCGCCGACGCCGTAGTCCAGAAACACCGCCGAGTTGAGCGCTAGCAGACGATTGACCGAGGGCTGTTGCCGGACCGGGCGGCGCAGAAGGGCGTGGAGCCAACCACGACCCTCGACCATTCGATGCGACCACCAGTAGATGACCAGGGCGGCGGCCAAGCCCAGCGCCGGTTCCAGCCCGGCGTCGTCATCGACCCCGAACTGGAGCAGGCGGCGCACATCGGCCAGATCGGGTTCGACGTCGGAAGTGTGGCCGCCGGCCGATGCGGCGGCCACCCGGCCCATCACCACCGCGTCCAGCGCGGCGGGCAGCGGGCCGAGTTGGTCGGCGACGGTCAGTTCCCGGCCCAGTGCGCGCACGACCGGCAGCTGGGTGATCCGGGTCGCCCCGGCAGTATCGGTGGCGCCGGCGGCGAAACCGAGTTCGACCAGCTCGGCCAGAGCCGCGGGCAGCGGCTCGGCGGACTCGGCCGGCCAGACGGCGGCCAGGTCGTCGTAGCGGGCGCCGTTGGGGCGCCCGGACAGCAGCGCCAGCAGGACGAGGCCGTCGGGGGAGAGTTGGTCGAGGCCGAGCTGGAAGCAGGCGCGCATGGACCGGTGCCGGTCGATGGCCCGACGCCGGTCGACCAGGGTGACCAGGGGATCGTCCAGCGCGCGCAGCAGGGTGGCCGGGTCCAGCGACTGCAGTTGGCAGGCGGCCAGTTCCAGGGCCAGCGGGATGCCGCCGATTGCGGCGGCGATCTGTTCGATCACCGGATGGGCCGCGGCCGGCAGGCTGACGCCGCGGCGCTGGGCGGCGGAGAGCAGCAGCGCCGCCGACAGGCTCATCCCGCCGGCGACCGGGTCCAACGGCAGCGGCTGCAGGCGGGTGACCCGCTCGGCCTCCAGCCCCAGCTCCAGGCGCGAGGTGACCAGCCAGGTGACCGACGGGCAGAGACTGGCCAGCCGGCCGATCACGTCGGCGCCGCCGACGATCTGCTCGGCGTTGTCGAGCAGGACGCAGCAGCGATGCCCGGCCAGCCTCTCGGCGATCGCGACGAACGGGTCGTCGTGGCCGGGGGTGCCGATGGTGCCGGCCAGGTGCACGGCCAGCGCATCGGCGGAGACGATGCCGCTCAGATCCAGGAATCCCACGCAGACCGTGCCGGCCTGTCGGGCCGCCTCCACGGCGCACCGCGTCTTGCCCATCCCGCCCGGCCCGACGATGGTGACGACCGGCACGCCGCGGTCGATCTGCCGGACGATGTCGGCGACGGTGTCCTCGCGGTCCACCAATTCGCCGGCCCAGACGGGCATCGGCAGGGCGGCATTGGCTCGTTCGCGATCCGCGCCGGATCCGGACCCCGGGGTCGAACCCGAGGCGGGAGCCGGGGTGACCGTGGCCGGCCGCAGCTCGATGCCGGTGAGCCGGACGTAACACCCCTCGACGTCGTCGTGCACGCCGATCCGGTGCTCGATCTCCATCAACTCGGGTCCGGGGGCGACCCCGACCCGCTCGTCCAGTTCCCGCCGGGCCTCGGCGCTGGCCTCCAGCGCCGCGACCGGGTTGCCGACCAGGTACAACGCCGCGATCAGGTGCAGCCACAGCCGCTCGTTGGTCGGTTCCTGAGCGATCAGCACGCGCAGCGCGCTGATCGTCTGCTCCGTGACCCCGCGCCGGATGTCCGCGGTCGCCCGCTCCAACCGGGCCCCGCTACGCAGCCGCTCCAGCCACTGGCGGAAGGGGCCCAGACCCTCCAGGTCGCAGCCGGCAAACGGCTCGCCGCGCCAGAGCGCCAGCGCCTCGTCCAGCTGCTGGACTCGCAGCGAGTCGTCGGGGCAGGTCCGGGCGGCCGCGACCAGCGACTCGAACCGGAGGGCGTCGACCTGCTCCGGGGCCAGGGCCAGGAGGTACCCGGCCGGCCCGACGTAGGACAGCTCGACCCGGGCGCCGGCCAGTAGGCCGCGGACGCGCTTGACGTACCCCTGCAGCGTCTTGGCGGCCGTGCGGGGCGGGTCCTGCGGCCACAGCAGGTCGATCAGGTTGGACCCGGTGACGGGGGTCCCGGCGTGCAGCGCGAGCATGCCCAGCACGCCGATCTCCATGCGCCGGGTCAGGATCTGCGGTTCGGCGGGCCCCTGGATGCGCACGGGTCCGAGCAGGTCGACGATCGGTCCGGTGGCGGAGTCCGGCTCGCTCATGGCGCCGGCCTGGGTTCGCCGGCCGCGATGGGCGGCCGGCTCGGGCGGCGTCCCACCGGCGTCCCACCCGGGGGGTGTTCTGTGCTCGTGACGGAGGGGGCGGCCGATCGAGCCTTCACGATCGTCGGATGCGTGCGGCAACGTTGTCGGCCGGGCGTTCCGATCGAGGGGTGAACGTGAAGGTCGAGAGGTTGCCACCGCGTCACCGAGTCCCCCAACCGATGAACCGGAGGCAGTCAGTGTTCGACTCTGCAGGAATCCATCCGGTATTGATCGGGACCATCTTCGCACTGAATGCGGAGGTATCGAACGCCGCATTCGAACTTACCGGGGGCCTGATGACCGGCAGTCGGCCGGAGACGGGGTCCGGGTGCGCGAAACCTGGGCCGTCCGGGGACCCGGACGAACGCGACGAAATCCTCTGCTGGTAGTCCGGCGGACGGCATGCCGGGGGGTATGCCGGCCGCCGGAAGGGGGCCCGGTCGGGATCGAGGGGGGCGGTCACATGCACGACGACGACCAGCACAACAGGCACGGCGAGATGCACGACGACGCCGCGGGCGACGTCGACCTCGGGCGGGCGAGGCCGCCCGGGGTGAGCGATGGACGTGACCCCAGGAATTTGAACAGGAGGCCGCATGCCCACGGGTACCGCGCCGGTGGACGGGCCAGCGTGCCTGACGCCGGAGCAGGCGGTGCAGTGGGCCACCACTATGCTGCGGCCGGGGGTCGCGCTGGTGATCGGCATCTCAATTCCGACCGGATCCGCCGCCGCGACCGAGATCGCCGTGCTGGACACCGACGGTCGGGTCCGCGCCCATGACTGGCTCGGCGAGGGGTCGAGCCGGGCGTTGCACACCATGGTGCAGGCGGTCGGATCCAGGCATCTGCTGGCCTACAACGCGGCCAACGTGCGCGACTGGGTGGTCGTCGACGCCCTGCGGGCGGGGGTCCGGGTCGGTCCGCTGGCCGATCCTCGACGGTGGGGCTGCATCATGCGCGCCCGCTCCATGGCGCTGGGCACCCCGGACCGGCTGTACCCGCTGGGCACGACCCGCGGCGCGGTGGCCGCGGCCGGGCAGGCACTGACCCTGGTGCAGGACATCGCCCAGCGTCGCGCCATCGGCGGCTCGGCCGGGACCGACGTCGGGCGCGCCGCCCCGGGGTGACCCGAGGCCGACCGAGCTGGGATGAGTCAGTCAAGTCGAGTCAGTCGATCAGCCAGGTGTCCTTCGAACCGCCGCCCTGGGACGAGTTGACCAGCAGCCCTTCGGAGGTCAGGGCCACCCGGCTCAGCGCGATGTCCGGCACCACCACCGAGCCGTCCCGGCCGACCAGGGCGAACACCCGCAGGTCGACGTGCCGGGGCCGCAGGCCCTCGGCGACCAGGGTGGGATGCGCGGAGAACCGGATGACCTCCTGGGCGATGAACCGGTGCGGCGCCGCCGCCACCTCGGCGACCATGGCCGCCGCCTCGTCCTCGGTCAGGTCGGGGCCGATCATCACGCCGGTACCGCCGGAGCCGTCGACCGGCTTGACCACCAGTTCGGCCAGCCGGCCGCGGACGCCCTCGTACTGCCCCTCGTCGGCCAGCACCCAGGTGCCGACGTCGCCGATGAGCGGCTCTTCGTGCAGGTAGTAGCGAATCATCGGGTGCACGAAGGCATAGATCGCCTTGTCGTCGCCGACCCCGTTGCCCGGTGCGTTGGCCACGGCCAGGGTGCCGGCCCGGCTGGCCGCCACCAGCAGCTCGTCCACCGCCGGATCGGCCGCCTCGCCGGCGATGAGCTCGTCGTCGCCCAGGCGCCGGTACAGCACGTCCACCGGCCAGGGCGACCCGTCCACGGTGGCGATGACGCCGTCCGCGTCGCCGGACAGATCGGCCGGGGTGAGCACGGGGACCCCCATCAGGTCGGCCAGCAGCCGGTGCTCGTACCAGGCCGAGTTGGCCGGCCCGTCCGAGAGCACGGCGACGGCCGGCACCTGGCGGGGACAGCGCGGCGGCGCCGCCTGGCGCAGCGCGTCGAGCAGGTCCGCGCCGACCGTCTCCGGCGAGCGCAACCCGGGCCAGGGATGCAGCACCGGCAGCTCGGCGGCCGCGGTGCGCCGGTTGGCCACCGCGTAACCCAGCCCGGACGGCACCCGCAGGTTGTCCTCGAGCACCACCCACTCGCCGGTCGGCGCGTGCAGCAGATCGAACCCGACCACGGTCGCCCGCGGCCGGCCACCCGGGGCCAGATCGGCCGCATCCGGAAGGAACCCGGGGCAGTTGCGCACGACGGACTCGGGGATGATCCCGTCCCGCACGATCCGCAGCTCGCCGTAGACGTCGTCCAGGAACGCGTTGAGGGCGCGGGCCCGTTGCTGCAGTCCGGCCCGGATGGCGTCC
The DNA here is from genome assembly GCF_000024365.1 of Nakamurella multipartita DSM 44233. Taxonomy (NCBI): domain Bacteria; kingdom Bacillati; phylum Actinomycetota; class Actinomycetes; order Nakamurellales; family Nakamurellaceae; genus Nakamurella; species Nakamurella multipartita. The sequence goes on along the minus strand of NC_013235.1, from coordinate 5,688,130 downwards.
CAGTCGGCCAGGCCGATCACCCGGGGCATCGGATCGAGCGGGAACGGCTGCTCGGTGAGCACCCCGTCGATCTCGGCGATGAACGAGATGCCCTCGCGCACCCGCCGCCGGTCCAGGTCCTTGGTGGTTAGGCGCAGGCCCTCGATGCCGCCGGGCGTCATCGCCTCGAAGATGGCCGTGTACCCGGGCCGGATGGTGGCGTCGGCCTCGATCGCCTCGTCCAGTGGACCCGCCTCATACCCCGCCAGCAGATCACTGCGGGGCGGGGGAGTCGGGCCGTCGGCGGTCACCGGGCCGCCCAGCGCAGGTGCCAGTCGACGATGGCCTCGGTCGAGGCGATCCGACCCTCGCGTCCGACGATGGTGTGTCCTTCCCCTGGTAACAGCATCAGCCTGGTCGGCACCCCGGCATCGGTCAGGGCCGCCGCGGCCTGCACCGACTCGATGACCGGGACGTTCGTATCGCTTTCTCCGTGCACAAACATCGTGGGTACCCGCAGGTCGGCAAAACCAACCAACGGGGACAGATCGGCCAGCAGCTGCGCGTCCGTGATCGGATCGCCGTACTCGGTCACCGAGGCCGCCGCCATCCACGGCTCGGTGTGGCGGAAGAAGGTGCGCAGGTCGGACATGCCGGCGTGGCTGGAACCGGAGGCGAACAGCTCGCCGAAGCGGGTCACGGCGACCATCGCCAGGTAGCCGCCGTAAGACCAGCCGTGCACGCCGATGTGGCCCGGCGCGGCCAGGCCCCGGCCGAGGAGGTAGTCGACCGCGGCCTTGACGTCGGCGAACGAGGACTCGCGCCGGTCCAGGTCGTCCAGGGCGGTGAAGCTGGCGCCGTACCCGGTGGAGCCGCGCACGTTGGGGGCGAAGACGGCGAAGCCGGCCGCGATCAGCGACTGGATCAGGATGGAGAACGCCGGTCGCTCCTCGGCCTCCGGCCCGCCGTGCAGCAGGATCACGGTCGGCCACGGGGGCTCGCCGGCCGGCCGGTACAGCAGGCCGCGCAGCCGCACACCGTCGTCGGCGGCGAAGGTGACCCGCTCGGGCACGCACAGCTCGGCCGCCGGTATCCGGGGCACCGGCAGGCCGGTGATCCGGGAGGCCGCCGGTGGGGCATCGTCCGGGTGGTCGACCAGATCGACGTGATACACGCTGCGCGGGGCGACCGGCTCGGTGAGTTCCAGGATGCCGGAATGACCGTCCGGCAACACCGACCAGCCGGGCATCACCCGCTGCCCGATGTCCACCCGGTGCCCGGCCCCCGTGTGCAGGTCCCGCATCTCGATCGCGCTGTGCCCGGACAGGTTCCACACCAACATCGCTCGAGCGCCCCGGTCCAGCACCGCGTAGGCGTCCAGGTCCGAGTCGTCGCGCTGGGCCAGGATCCGCAGCCGTCCCGGGCGGCCGTCTGGGTCCAGGTCGACGGCGCCCAGGGCGGGGTGCTCGCGCCCGGCGCCGACCCGCAGGTAGACGGTGCCACCATCGGCGGAGAACCGGCCGTCCTCGGCGACATCGGTCCCCTCGACGGGGAAGTCGGCTTCGAGCAGGCGGCGAGGTGGCGTCAACGGCGCGTCGGCGATGGGCGGCACGTCGGCCAGCACCAGGTGCCGGCGGCCCCGCGGCCCCCGTCGGGCCAGCACCCGGGTCGCGTCCGGGGACACCCCGGTCACCAGCAGGAAGCCGCCGGTCGCGACCCGCCGAACCGCGCCGGTCTGCACATCGACGAAACAGACGTCGGCGTCCGGGCTGCGGCCGTCGGCCAGTGAGAACGCGTAGGTGTGCGGCAGGCTGGTCCAGGTCCCGGCAAACGCCGTCTCCAGGTCGGCCAGGCCGGCCAGTGCGCGGTGATCGGTGCCGTCCGGTCGGATCGCGTGCAGCTCGGCCCGGATGAACCCGCGCGGCGAGACCAGGTAGGCCAGCCACTGTCCGTCCGGCGACCAGGCCACCGAGATGACCTCCTGGTCCGGCAGCGAGACCTGCCGGGGGGTGCGGTCGGCGCATTCGCCGGCCGTGTCCAGATGGGCGACCTCCAGCCGGGGCAGCCCGGAACGGTCGGTGACGTAGGCGATCTGCCGGCCGTCCGGGGAGATCGACGGGCACCAGGAGCCGACGACGCCGGCGATGCGATCGATCGCCGTCCGCAGCTGCGGGGTCAGGCCGAGCTGGTCGTGAGTGGGGGCGTGTTCCAGCAACGCTCAGCCGATTCCGTGCCGCTGCAGCCACATCTCGAGCAGGCCCAGCTGCCACAACTGGTTGGAGCCCAACGGTGTCCGCAGCTTGTTCGGGTCGGCCAGCAGCCGGTCCACGTACTCGGGGCGGAACAGCCCGCGCTCCTTGGCCTGCGGGTCGGTCAGCGCGTCCCGCACCCGGCCCAGGTAGGGACCCTCCAGATTGATGATGGCGGGTACCGGGAAGTGCCCCTTCTTGCGGTCGATGATGGCCGCCGGCAACACCTTTCGGGACGCCTGCTTGAGCACGCCCTTGCCGCCGTTGGCCAGCTTGAGGGCGGGTGGGATCGCGGCCGCCAGTTCGGCGAACTCGTGGTCCAGGAACGGGGTCCGGGCCTCCAGTCCCCAGGCCATGGTCATGTTGTCCACCCGCTTGACCGGGTCGTCGACCAGCATCACCTGCGAGTCCAGCCGCAGCACCCGGTCCAGTGCGGTGTCCGCGCCGGGCTGGTCGAGATGGGCGCGCACGAAGTCGCGCGGGGCGTCCTGCTCGATGGTCCAGCGCGGCTGCAGGATCGTGGCCATCGTCGCCTTGTCCCGGTCGAAGAACCGGGCCGAGTAGACCTCCAGGGCACGCTCGGCCGGCACGTCGGCCAACGGCGGGTACCAGTCGTAGCCGGCCAGCAGCTCGTCCGCGCCCTGGCCGGACTGCACCACCGTCAGGTGCTGCGACACCGCCTGGGACAGCAGGTAGAAGGCGATGCAGTCGTGACTGACCATCGGCTCGGTCATCGCCCCGACCGCGCCGTCCAGCCCGTCGAGCACCGTCGAGGACGGCATCATCAACTTGTGGTGATGGGTGTCGAACTCCTTGGCCACGATGTCGGAGAACTCGAACTCGTCCCCCTCGCGGTCGCCGACCCGCTCGAAACCGATCGAGAACGTCTGCAGCCCATGCTGTCCCGCATCGGCCAGCAGGGCGACGATGACGCTGGAATCGATCCCGCCGGACAGCAGCACGCCGACCGGCACGTCGGCCACCATGCGCCGCTGCACGGCGGTCTGCAGCGTGTCCAGAACCAGGTCCTGCCAGTCGTTCTCGGATAGGCCGGCGTACTTGTCCAGGCGCTCGTGCCGGGGTGACCAGTAGTGCCGGTCGGTGCTGGTGCCGTCCGGCTCGACGATGCGCACGGTCGCTGGCGGGAGCTTCCGGACCCCGGTCAGGATCGTGTACGGCGGCGGCACGACGGCGTGGAAGGACATGTAGAAGTTCAGGGCGACCGGGTCGATGGAGGTGTTGATGTCTCCACCGGCCAGCAGCGCGGGCAGCGAGGAGGCGAACCGCAGCCGCTCGGGTGTCTGGGCCAGGTACAGCGGCTTGATGCCGAGCCGGTCGCGGCCCAGGATCAGCCGGCCGGAGCCGCGCTCCAGGACGGCGAAGGCGAACATGCCCATGAAGTGGTCGACGCAGTGCACGCCCCACCGGTGGTAGGCCTTGCCGATGACCTCGGTGTCGGAGGTGGAGAAGAACCGGTAGCCCTCGGCCTGCAGTTCCTTGCGCAGGTCCTGGTAGTTGTAGATGCAGCCGTTGAAGACGGTGACCAGGTTCAACTCGTCGTCGACCATGGGCTGGGCGCCGGCCTCGGTCAGGTCGATGATCTTGAGCCGGCGGTGCGCGAGCGCCACCGGACCCTCGTGCCAGAGCCCGTGACCGTCCGGCCCGCGCGGCTCCAACACGGCGGAGATCCGGGTCAGCCCTTCGAGATCGGGTTGTCCTCCGTCGAACCTGAACTCACCGCTCAGCCCGCACACGATGCCCTCCCGAGACGGATCGACCGCTACACCCGGCCGGTGGGCGGCCTTTCGGCAATCCCGTCGAAGCTACACGCCCTATGTTTCGGGGCCGTGCCGAAGCCGGCCGTTCGGTCAACTGAGTTGACTATTAGGGGAGGTGCCGTCATCCTGAGAAGGTCAACCGGATTGACCAACTGTGAAGGGATCGTCATGCCCGTGCTCACCGCCCCGCCCGGCCCCACCCACGACATCGGCACCGCCCGGTTCACCGCCCTGGCCACGCCCAGCCGCGGGTCGCACGACACCAGCGTGTGGCGGGTGGAGATCGAGCCGGGCACCCCGGCCACGCCGCACCGGCTCACCCGCGAGGAGGTGTTCGTGGTGCTGGCCGGCCGGGCCGCGGTCCGGATCGACGGGCGGCCCGGCTCCGCGGAGGTCGGTGACGCCATCGTGGTGCCGGCCGGAGTGGCCTTCGAGCTGACCGCCACCGGCGACGAGCCCCTGCGGGCCCTGTGCCTGCTGCCGGTCGGCGGTCAGGCCCAGCTCGACGGCGGCGAACCGTTCACCCCGCCCTGGGCCCAGTGACCGGGCCGGTTCCGCTGGCCCGGCTGTTCGCGATCGCCTACCGGACCCTGATCGACGGGCTGCACCGGCGGCTGGTCGAGCGCGGCTGGACCGGCGTGCGGGTCAACTACGGCTTCGTGCTCCTCGCCGCCCGGCGCGGCGGCCTGCGCGGCGCCGACATCGCCGCGCTGCTCGGGGTGAGCAAGCAGGCCGCGTCCAAACTGGTCGACGCGATGTGCGACGACGGCTACGTGGCCCGCGAGCCGGATCCGGGCGACGAGCGGGCCAAGCAGATCGTGCTCACCGATCGCGGGTTGGCGCTGCTGGCCGCGGTCGAGGAGATCTACGCCGAGCTGGAATCCGAGTGGGCCGCGGTGCTCGGCGCCGGAGCGGTCGAGACGCTGCGGGCCGATCTGACCACCGCGCTGGAGCACTCCCACGGCGGGCGGTTGCCGGTCATCACCCCACCGTGACGGCCGCCTGATTTCCTGGCCGGACTCGTTATTGGCGGATTCGGTGCAGAGTGTTGCGGCGGGGTTGTTGGTGGGGGTCGATCCAGGTGGGCGGGATGATCTCGGGGTGGCCGTCGGGGGCCATGCGGATGTGCCAGTGGCCGGTGTGGATGAGGGTGTGGTGGTGTCCGCAGAGCACGGCGCCGTTGCTGGTGCTGGTCGCTCCGCCGTCGGCCCAGTGGTGGATGTGGTGCAGATCGGACCAGCGGGCGGGGCGGTCGCAGCCGGGGAAGACGCAGCCTTGGTCGCGCAGGGTGATGGCGCGGCGGATGGCGGTGGGCCAGGTGCGGGTGGCGCGGCCGATGTCCAGGGGTTCGCCGGCGGCGCCCAGGACGGCGGGGATCAGGGCGGCGTCGCACAGGAGTTGGCGGGCGTGGGCGGGGCTGATGGTGGTGCCGGTGGCGTCCAGGGTGGCGGTGCCCAGGCGGTTGGTGAGGGCGTCGTAGTGCACGGTCATGGTGATGTGGGGGCGTTCGCCGGCGTGGACGGGTCCGGCGCCGGTGGCCAGGTGTTGGTCCAGGACGGTGGTCAGGGCGTGGGCCAGGCGGGTGGGTGCGGGGCGGGGGTCTTTGGTGCCGTCGGTGTGCGGGCGGGGCGCGGCGTGGGGGTCGGTGGCGGCGATGAACGCGGCGATGGTGTGGTCGTCCAGGCGGCCTTTGATGCTGGTCAGGCCGGTGCGCCGATCGCGGGGGCCGAGGGTGAGTTCGGCGCGGTCGGCGGGGTCGGGTGGTTCGAAGTGGCCGTCGGGGTCCAGGGCGTCCAGGAGTCGGTCGGCGACCCGGTTCAGGTGGATCGGGTCCATGTGGGTGGCGTGCTCGACCAGGGTGGTTTCGGCTTGCTCGCGGAGGTCGGCAGGCACGGTGCTGGGCAGGCGGCTCAGGGTGGTGAGCACGATGCTGGTGTGTTCGCGGCCCACGGTGCCGGCGCGCAGGGCGGCGCCGAGTTCGGGGTGTCGGGGTGGGATTTCGCCGCCGCTGATGGCGTCCTGGGGGAGGACGGCTTGGGCGGCGCGGACCCGGCCGCGGGCATCGCCGGGGCTGATGGTCAGGGCGTGCCGCAGCAGTGCGGCGGTGCTGGGTTGGCCGTGGCTCTGGGCGAGGTGGGCCAGGTCGGCTTCGCCGGCCAGGGTGACCTGGATGGCGTAGGTCAGGTGGGCCAGGCGCTCAACGGTGCGGGCAGCGTCCAGCAGGTCCGGGCCGGGCAGTTTCCAGTACTCGGCGGTCAGAAGTTGGGTCAGGCCGGTCTGGACCTGCTCGGCGACGTGGTGCACGTCGTCGAGGGTGGTTACCGCGGTCCCGGCCATGGTCAATCGTACCATACATATGTTCGATACTAAATTCTTAGCTGCAGAAAGACTCTCAGCTTCAAGGGGGGAAGGTCGGAGGGTGAGTCACCGCAGGCGATCAAGCAGGGCCCGTGCCGGATAGTCGTCGAAGGACGGCCAGGCGCGGCGGTAATAACAGTTCCAGTAGCTGATCGCGCGCACGAACGAGGGCGATGAGGCCCTGGTTCTCGCAGGCGAACTCCCGGTACAGAGCGAGCCGATCGTCGCCGACGGCCAGTTCGGCGGCGATCGCCGCGACGATCTCCACCACGTACTCGCCGATGAGGTGGACGACGAACGGGACGACCCAGGGCCGGTCTGCCGGGAGGATGCGCGACGCCGCCCTTTGGCGGACGAAGCCGTCGTGATGCCGGGTCAGCAGGCAGTCCAGGATCAGGAGCTGCCGGGCCGTCAAGACGCTCCGCGTCTCTGGGCCGGGTACGGCGTGGTAGATCCGGTAGGGGATCTCGACGCGCCGACCGGTCACCATCGCGGTGAACGCTCCAGACGGCGCCAGTGTGGTGGGGCCCAGCGAACCCGCTGCTGCCCGAACGTCAGACGCCGGGACGCCGGGAAATGTCTGTGCCCACACCCGGCGAGTATGACCCGGGCCGCCCCGTCAGCCGGCCGTCGCCTCAGGCGGTGACCATGAACGTCCGCTCGTCCAACCCGGTCGCCCCGTCGGGCACGACATCAGCGATGGCGTCGATCTGGACCGCGCCGGTCGCGTCGGTCGCCCGGCACCGGGCGGTGTGCGTGCCCGATGCGGTGGCGTCCCAGTAGTAGACCCACTGCCGCCAGGTGTCGGCGCCGGCATCGCCGGACAGGGTCGCGTCCATCCAGGGGCCGTCGTCGATCTGTACCTGCACCCCGCTGATTCCGCGGTACTGGGCCCAGGCGACCCCGGCGATCGGGACCTTGCCCTTGGACACCGACTCCTGGCTGCGCGGCACGTCGATCCGGGAGGAGGTCTTGATCGGCGCCTTGGCCGACCAGCCGCGGACGGTCCAGTAGGCCGTCGCGTCGGCGAAGGTGGTGACCTCCAGGTCGACCACCCACTTGGTCGCCGAGACGAACCCGTACAGGCCGGGCACCACCATCCGCACCGGGAAACCGTGCTCGACCGGCAGCGGTTCGCCGTTCATCGCGTAGGCCAGCAACGCGTCCCGGTCGTCGGTGAGCACGTCCAGCGGAGTGGTCACGGTGAACCCGTCCACGCTGGTGGAGAAGACGCAGTCGGCGCCGGCCTGCGGGCCGGCCATGGCCAGCACGTCGGCGATTCGCACGCCCTGCCAGTCGGCGTTGCCGATGTACTCGCCCCCGACCGGGTTGGACACGCAGGTCAGCGTGACCATGTGGGTGAGCGAGGGCATCGCCAGCAGATCCGACCAGGACAGGGTGATCTCGCGGTCGACCATCCCGTGCACCCGCAGCTGCCACTGATCGGTGGTCATTCGCGGCACCACGAACGCGGTGTCGATCCGGTAGAAGTCGGTGTTGGGCGTGACGAACGGGCTGATCCCGGGCACGTCGTCGAGCACGTCGGTCGGGGCGGCGGCGGTGCCGGCGGTCGCCGCCGGCAGCGCCACGGCGCTGCGGCTGGCGGCGACCTGCGCGGTGCTGGGGATCCACCGGGCCACCGCACCCACCGCGACCGCGGCCAGGGCGCCGATGCCGGCGAAGCGGAAGAAGTCCCGTCTGGTCGCGGCGGCCGGACCGACCGGAGTGGCCCGCAGCATCGGGTGGTGATCGCCGGTGGTGCCGGTCGGCTGCGCGTCGGCGACGGGTTCGACGGAGGGCTCGGCGGCGGGGGTCGCCGGCGCGAGCTGGCGGCGGAAGGCGGAGACCAGGAAGCCGATGCCGGCGGCCCCGCCGAGCGCCAGCGGCAGCAGGTCCACGACGGTCGCGTCGGGCCGGCTCAGCACCGCCGCCCCGGTCACCACCAGCAGCACCACCGCCAGGCCGACGGCAATCCGCGGCCGGTCCCGGCCGACCAGCCCGATCACGACCCCGACCAGCAGCAGGGTCAGGCCCATGCCGACCATCAGCGCGGTCTTGTCGTTGGACCCGAACGTGCTGATGGCGAACTGCTTGAGCCACTCCGGCGTCAGCCCGATGAAGCTCTGCCCGAGCGCGGACAGCGGGGACGACGCCGGGCTCAACCAGCCGACCAGCTGGCCGAGGGCGGCCAGCAACTCGGCCACGGCCAGCGTCAGCCCCAGCGCGATGACCCCGACCAGCCCGGACTGGGCCAGGCTCGGCCGCCACCCGGAGGGCAGCCGGTCGACCGGATCGGGACGCTCGGCGCCGGGGAGCTCCGCGCCGGGAAATTCATTGGAGACCGCCACCGGTCCATCGTCCGCCTGCTCGCCGGGAAAATCAGGGTTCCGGCGCCAGGCCGTAAGAACCCGTAAGAAATGGGTACCTGCGGGCTACCATCGGCCGGCGCGGCGGGCCGGACCCATCCGGAACGGCCCCGCCGCCGAATATCGGGCGAGACGTGACCACTGCGGCGCGAGGGACTGCCCATGCCTGACTCCGAACCATCCCGGCCCGGCCCATCCGGGCCGCCGTTGTCCGCGCCGCCGTTGACTGCGCTGCCCGATCCGGTGCCCGACGAGTCACCCGAGGAACTGCTGCGGCTGACCGCCCTGGGCCGCGAGGACGCCTTCGAACGGCTCTACGACACCTTCTCGGCCCGCGTCTTCGGGTTGGCCCGGCGGATCGTGCGCGATCCCAGCCACGCGGAGGAGATCGCCCAGGAGGTGTTCCTGGAGATCTGGCGTCGGGCGAGCCGGTTCGATCGGGCCAAGGGGTCGGCGACGTCGTGGATCCTGACCCTGACGCACGCCCGGGCCGTCGATCGTGTGCGCTCGGCCCAGGCGGCCACCGACCGGGAGATCAAGGTCGCCCAGTCTTCCACCGAGCGCGATGTGGACACCGTGGTCGAGGCGGTCGAATCCTCGTTCGAGCGGCGTGCCGTGCAGCGGTGCCTGGGCACGCTCACCGAGCTCCAGCGAGAATCGATCACGCTGGCCTACTTCAGCGGCTACAGCTACCGGGAGGTGGCCGAGCTGCTGACCGCGCCGCTGCCGACCATCAAGACCCGGCTGCGGGACGGCCTCATCCGGCTGCGCGACTGCATGGGGGTGGCGTCATGACCGAGCCCGACCTGCATCTGGACACCGCCGCGTTGGCCCTGGGGGCGTTGCCGCCGGGCGAGCGGCCGGCCGTCGAGGCGCACATCGAGACCTGCGAGTTGTGCCGGGCGGAGCTGGCCGGATTCCAGGAGACCGTCGCCCTGCTGGCCACGGTGTCTGCGGAGATCCCGCCGGCGTCGCTGCGCCGGTCGGTGCTGGCCGCCGTTGCCGTCACCCCGCAGCTGCCGCCGGTGGACCGCCCGGTCCCCGCGTTCCGACCGTCGATCGCCAGCCCTCCGCCGGAGGCGCCCGGACCGGTCGAGACCCCGGACAACGTGCACTACCTGCGGCCCTGGTACCGCCGGCCGGTCACCTGGATCGCCGCGGCCGTGGCTGCCGTGGTGATCGGTGGCGGCCTGGTCGCCGTCGATCAGTTCCGCGGCCAGCAGCAGGTGGCGCAGTCGCCGGAGCAGTGCGTGGCCACGGCGACCGACCGCAGCGAGCTCACTCCGGCCAACGGCCAAGGGGTGGTGACCTATGCCCCGTCCTGCGGGGCGGTGACGGTCGACGTCGCCGGGTTGCCCGCCCTGCCCGACGATCGCACCTACCAGCTCTGGGCTCTGTCGGATCAGGCCGAGGTGGCCCCCCGCTCCCTGGGGCTGCTGCCGCAGGCCGCGGCCGGACAGCCCCAGGTCGTCACCCAGATGACCCGGCCCGGCGAGGTGGCGGTCGCCGTCACGGCCGAGCCGGGTCAGGGATCGGCCAGCCCCACCATGCCGATCGTCTGGATGACCGAACTGGCGTAAGCCCGGCCGACCCGTGGGACGAGCCGAACGAGTGACGACCGATGGACGCCGGTCATGCAACCATCGAGTGGTCACTGTCCGTCTTGTCCATGTCCGTGCTGGAGGCTGAGTCAGGCTTGCCGAGCGAACGATCATCACCGCGTCGCCGACCCGACGGCACCACCGGTCGGGCGGCCCGCTCCGTGCCCAGGTCACGGGCGGGCGGTGGCTGATGGGACCGGAGGAGGAGGCGCAGTTTTCCGTGTACGTCACGGCGAGACGGGACCGGGTGCGCCGCACCGCCTATCTGTTGTGTGGTGACTGGCACCGGGCCGACGACCTGACCCAGATCGCGTTCGTCAAGCTCTACGGGGCGTGGTCGGGGATCCGTGACTACGGCGCCCTGGACGGGTTCGTGCGCCGCTGCCTGATGCGGGCGGCAGTCGACGAGTCGCGCCGGCCCTGGCGCCGGGAACACACGGTCGACGATCTGCCGGACACCCCCGCGCCCACCCTGGACCTGGCCTCGGTGGTGGCCGACCGGCAGCTGGTGCGCACGGCCCTGGACGAGGTGCCGCCCGGCCAGCGGGCGATGCTGGTGCTGCGGTTCTTCGACGGCCTGGACGTGGCGGCCACCGCGGCCGCAATGGAGTGTTCGGAGGGCAACGTGAAGTCGCAGACCGCCAGGGGACTGGCGGCCATGAAGCAGGCCCTCATCCGGCAGGGTGCCGTGAGCGCGGAGGGAGGACGGCCGTGACCGATCCGAGCACCGGCCCCACCCCGGATCACGGTGACCAGGACGCCGCCGAGGCCGCGGCGCTGGGCCGCCTGTTCAGCGACCTGGCCGACGATCCGGACGCCCCGGCCTCCCCGGTGTCCGCGTTGTCGGTGATCGCCGCAGCCAAATCCGGGGGTGCGGCCACGACCGGGGCCGCCGCGGCGACGGTCACCGCGCCCGTCGCGCGGGCCGCCGAGGTCGCCTCGACCGACCGTCCGGCCGCGCCGGACCAGGCCAGCGTGGGTGAGCTGCATGTCCTGAGCGCTCAGCGGGACGCCGAGCAGCGGTCGCGGCGCCGCCGGACCACCATCCTGATCGGACTGGCGGCCGCGTGTGTGGTCGCGATCGCGGCGGTGGTCATCCCGATCACCCTGTCCTCCTCCGGTGGCATCACCACCTCGGCCGGCAGCGCCGCCGACACGGTCGCCGGCCGCGCCTCGTCCGCCGCCGCGGCCGCCCCGTCGGGCGAGTCCGCCGAGGGTGAGTCGGACGCCGGCGGGCAGGCGCAGGGCCAGGCCGACGCCGGCTCGTCGGCGACGATCGACCCGGCCAACCCGGATGCCAACCGCCCGGCGCCGGGGGAGAACGCGCTGACCCAGACGGTGCCGGTGCCCGGGGGAGCGGTGCCCACCGGTGCCGTGCCCACCGAGGCGACGGCCGGCGGCGCGGCCACGAGTTGCTGGCCCGCCCTGTCCGACGCCTCCGCGGCCGCCCTGGTCGGGTCGTTGCCCGCCGGTGCGTTCGGTGCACCCGGGCTGCTCGGCCTGGGCTGCCCCACCGACCCGGTGGCCGGCGCCGAACTGGCCGGCACCGCGCCCGACACCCAGCTGGTGGTCCAGGCGATCCGAGCCGAGCCGGGTGCCTGCGCGCAGTCGGCCAGCGAGACCGGCGCGAAGTGCGTCGCCCGCGGCGGGGACCAGTACGTGTCCAACGACGGCGGCAACCTGTCGGTCTACGCCTACGGCAACGGGTACGAGGTCGAGGTCGGCGGGCGTCCGGCCACCGGCATCGCGCCCATCCCGTCGGGGCTGACCGCGGATCAGCTGGCCACGGCGGCCGCCGCGGTCCTGTCGACGCTGGGCTGACGCACGCCGGGCTGACGCACGCCGGGCTGGCCCGCCCCCGAGCCCGCCCCCTCGGGCGCGCCGACTTGCCACCAACGCACCGCTGGACGGCCGCCAGCGGTGTGTCTTCGGCAAGTCGGCGGCGTCCTGGGGCGGGCGGGCGGGCGGGCGGGCATGGGGGCAGGCGGGCGGGCAGACGGACAAGCGGGCCGGCGGGGCAGGGGCTCAGGCCCGGCCGGGCACCAGCCACAGGGTGAACCGGGTGATCGGCAGGAAGCCGAGCCGGATGAAGCCGGGGCGGCTGTCGTCGCTGGTGAAGGCAACTGCGGGCAGGTCGGGGGCGTCGTCGACCCGGGCCCAGACCAGCGCCCGCCAGGCGCCGCGGCGCCGGGCGGCGGGCAGGGTGGCGGCCAGGCAGAGGTTCTGCACGTCGTGCCCGACGTGGCCGGAGGCGACCCCGGCCGGTTGCCCGTCCACCCGCGCGATCCGGACCTGGATCGGCCCGTCCAGCAGCGCCGAGCCGAACAGTGCGTGCGGCGGCAGCCCGGCCGCCTCCGGCAGCGGGTACCCCTCGATCGCGATCCGCTCGGCCAGCGCCAGCTCGTCCGGGGTGCGGGCGAGCGTGATGTCGGTCCCGGCGGCGTCCGGTTCCGGGTGCGGTCCGGGGGCCCGCACGACGAACATCGGGTGGCCGATCAGCTGCCAGCCACGCTCGGCCAGGTCGGGTGTCGGCCAGGCCGACAGCACCATGGCCGGCGGCGCGTCCGCGAAGAACCGGTCGATCTCGATCAGCAGCGGGTCGTCGGCGGTCAGCACGGGCCGGAACAGCACGGCCTGGTTCGTGTAGACCACCGGGCCGCCGGTGTCGGCCAGGGCGAGCCCGGGCACCCGCAGATGCCGGCCGCCGACCGCGCCGGCGAGCAGGTCACCGACGTCGGCCTGGTTGTGCAGGAAGGACCGCAGGATCGAATCGGCGACGGGCGCATCGTCGCGCCAGCCGGTTTCCAGCGCCATGCGACGACTCCTCTGTCGGTGTTCCGTGGCCGGGTGCTTGGCCGGTCCAGCCTGCGCATCGGGTCCGCCGACGTCAAGCCGTCCGATGTCGTGCGCGAGGGCAGCGGCCGTGAGAGCGTGACGGACTATGGGCGCTGCGATCCTGGTGACCGGGGGCACCGGCACGCTGGGCCGGGCCGTGGTCCGGGAACTGCTCGAAAGAGACCGTCGGCCAGTAATTCTCAGCCGGCGCGAGCGGTGCTCGGACGACCCGGCCGGTGTGCGTTGGGTGACCGGCGACCTGGTCACCGGCGAGCGGGTGGCGGACGCGGTGGCCGACGTCGAGGCGATCGTCCACTGCGCCACCGACTACCGGCACCCCCGCAACGACGTACACGCCACCCGCCGGCTGATGGACACCGCCTTGCTGGGTGGATCGCCGCACCTGATCTACGTCTCGATCGTCGGCGTGGACCGCATCCCGTTGAAGATGTACCGCTACAAGCGGGGCATCGAGGACCTCGTGCTGGCCGGTCGGCTGCCGGCCACCGTGCAGCGGATCACCCAGTTCCACGACCTGGTGCTGACCATCCTGCGCACGGCCGGTCGGCTGCCGGTGCTGCCGTCGCCGTCCGGCGTGCAGTTCCAGTCCATCGACACCGCCGACGCCGCCCGCTGCCTGGTCGACCTGGTGCAGGCGGGGCCGGCCGAGGGGTCCGGCGGGCGCGCCCCGGACATCGGCGGCCCGCTGGTCCAGACGGTCGACGACCTGGCCCAGCAGTACCTGGCCGCGGCCGGCAAGAAGCGCCGGATCGTGGACATCCCGGTGCCGGGCAAGAAGGTCAAGGCCTTCCGGGCCGGCTGGAACCTGACGCCCGACCAGGACATCGGGACGGTGACGTTCGAGGAGTTCCTGGCCCGGGCCATCCGCCGGTCCCGCTGACCGCGGCGGCACCGGATCAGCCGCCCAGCAGCAGCACCACCGCGAAGCCGATGATCAGGGCGCCGGAGATCAGCGCGGTAACCAGCCGGCCGGTCCGGCCGGTCAGGGCGCGACCCAGCGCCACCCCGCCGGCCACCAGCACCAGCTGCCAACTCGCCGACGCGCAGAACGCGCCGAGGACGAACACCAGCCCGGTCACCCAGGACGTGCCCAGATCGGCCGCCGTGCTGCCCAGCACCAGGGCGGCGAAGTACAGCACCGTCACCGGGTTGAGCAGGGTGATGCCCAGCAGCGAGAGGTAGGCCCGGCCCGGCCGATTCGTCGTCCCGACGGCCGGCAGGTCGGTGCCGGACCGATGATCGCGCAGGCCGGTCCAGATGATCCGGACGCCCAGCCCGATCAGCACGAGCACCGACAGCCAATGCAGCGGCGTGGCGATCGCGGCGATCGGTGCGGCCAGGGCGACCCCGCCGACGACGGCCACCAGCGCGTAGATTCCGTCCGCGCTGGCCACCCCGAGCGCGGCCGCCGCCCCGACCCGGGCGTTCGTCCGCGCCGTCAGCGCCACCAGATACGCGGCCACGGCGCCCACGGGCACGGCGATGCCCCAGCCGGCCAGCAGGCCGGCGACCAGTGCCTCGCTCACGACCGTCGGGCTCCCGCACCGAACCGGCCCGGCTGCTGCGTCCGGGCCGCAGGCGTCGCGGGACGGGTGGCCGGCAGGCTCGGACGGGTCATGCCGCGATCATCGCGCAGGGCCGCCGCGGCCGACAATCGCCTTTCCGGCCGCCCGGGGCCAGGCGCCTCGGTGAGCGCGGCCGCGGGCCCGGTGGACGGACCCGGGGGGATCGGCTGGGAGAATCGACGGGTGAGTGAGACCGCAGTGGAGAACGTGCTGGCCCAGCGATACGCGTCGCCGGAGATGGTGGCCATCTGGTCACCCGAGAACAAGATCGTGGCCGAGCGCCGCTTCTGGATCTCGGTGCTGCGGGCCCAGCGGGCCGCCGGCCTGGATCTGCCCGACGAGGTGCTCAGCGACTACGAGCGGGTCGTCGAGGACGTCGACCTGGCCTCCATCGCCGCCCGGGAACGGATCACCCGGCACGACGTCAAGGCCCGCATCGAGGAGTTCAACGCGCTGGCCGGCCACGAGCAGGTGCACAAGGGGCTGACCAGCCGGGACCTGACCGAGAACGTGGAGCAGGAGCAGATCGTCCGCTCGCTGACCCTG
This sequence comes from Nakamurella multipartita DSM 44233, assembly GCF_000024365.1. NCBI lineage: Bacteria > Bacillati > Actinomycetota > Actinomycetes > Nakamurellales > Nakamurellaceae > Nakamurella > Nakamurella multipartita. The sequence continues at coordinate 5,672,832 of NC_013235.1, read as the reverse complement.
CTGCGCGACCGGACCGTCGCGGTGCTCGACCGGCTGGGCCGGCGGGCCGTCGAGTTCACCGACCTGGTGATGGCCGGCCGCTCGCACAACGTCCCGGCCCAGGCGACCACCCTGGGCAAGCGATTCGCCTCGGCCGCCCAGGAGGTGCTGCTGGCCTACGAGCGGGTCGACGAGCTGCTGGCCCGATACCCGTTGCGCGGCATCAAGGGCCCAGTCGGCACCGCCCAGGACATGCTCGACCTGCTCGGTGAACCCGAGGACGTCGATCTGCTCGAATCCAAGGTGGTGGGCCGGATCTCGCCGTCGGGGCGGTCGCTGATCAGTGTCGGCCAGGTGTATCCGCGGTCGCTGGACTACGAGGTCGTCTCGGCCCTGGTACAGCTGGCCGCCGGGCCCGCGTCGCTGGCCACCACCATCCGGCTGATGGCCGGCGCCGAGCTGGCCACCGAGGGCTTCCGCCCCGGGCAGGTCGGCTCGTCGGCGATGCCGCACAAGATGAATGCCCGCTCCTGTGAACGGGTCTGCGGGCTGGCGGTGATCCTGCGCGGCTACGCCTCGATGACCGGTGAACTGTCCGGCGCGCAGTGGAACGAGGGCGACGTGTTCTGCTCGGTCGTGCGCCGGGTCGCCCTGCCGGACGCGTTCTACGCGATCGACGGGCTGATCGAGACGTTCCTGACGATCCTGGAGGACTTCGGGGCGTACCCGGCCGTCATCGACCGGGAGCTGGAGCGGTACCTGCCGTTCCTGGCCACGACCAAGGTGCTGATGGCCGCGGTCCGGGCCGGGGTCGGCCGGGAGACCGCGCACGAGGCGATCAAGGAGCATGCCGTCGCGGTGGCGCTGGCCATGCGCGAGCAGGGGCAGGTGGACAACGACCTGCTGGACCGGCTGGCCGCCGACCCGCGGCTGCCGCTGGGCCGGCCCGAGCTCGATGAGCTGCTGGCCGACCGGCTTTCGTTCACCGGCCTGGCCGAACGGCAGACCGCGGCCGTGGTCCGCCGGATCGCCGAGCTGCGCGGGGAACATCCCGCCGCCGCCGGTTACCGGCCCGGCGACATCCTCTAGCTCAACCGGATCCGCGCACAATGGGGGGATGACCGGCGCGCAGGCGGAGCCCGGCCGGGCCGGCGGTCCCGGGGTGGATCAACAGCGTCACGAGACGCCGCTGCAACGGCTGGACCGCAACTGGGTCGACCTGCTGCAGGAACTGCGGGTCGTGCAGACCGGTGTCCAGATCCTCACCGGATTCCTGGTCGTGCTGCCGTTCCAGTCCCGGTTCGAGGATCTGACCTCGTTCCAGACGGGGATCTACCTGGTCACCCTGTGCCTGGCGGTGCTGGCCATGGGGTTCCTGATCGCGCCGGTCAGCCTGCACCGCTTGCTGTTTCGCCGGCATGCTCGCCGGGTCACGGTGGACGTGGCGCACCGGCTGGCCGAGATCGGGTTGGTGCTGCTCGCCCTGGCCATCGTCGGTGTGGTGCTGCTGATCTTCGACGTGGTGGTCGGCCGGACCGCGGCGGGCATCGCCGCGGGTGCGGCCGCCCTGGTGCTGCTGGCGCTGTGGGTGGTGCTGCCGTTGATCATCCGGGAACGGCAGTCCGACCCCGAGCACGCCGAAGGGGCGGCCGGCTGATGCCGTCCGCCCCTTCGGGTCCGGGGTTCACCCCGGGGTGGTGATGCTCGACCGACCGCTGCTTACTTGAGCAGGTCCTTGGTCTGCGCCACGGAGGCGTCGACCAGCTCGGTGATGGCGGCGGCGTTCTTCTTGGTCAGGTCGCTGACCGCGTCGTTCTTGAAGGAGTCGACGAAATCGACGGTCAGCTCCAGGTAGCGCTTGACGGCCTCCTGGTAGGTGTCGACGGAGATGACGACGACCTTCTTGACCTCGGCGGCGAACGCCTCGGCGTACTCCTTGGCCTTGGCCTCGGCCTTCTTGTACTCCTCGGTCAGGTTCTCGGAGAGCTCCTGAGCCTTGGCCTCGGCCTTCTTGACCTCGGCGGCGAACTGCTCGGTCAGCTCCTGGCCCTTGGCCTCGGCCTTCTTCACCTCTTCGGCGAAGGCGGCGGTCAGCTCCTGGGTCTTCTCCTCGGCCGACTTGACGACCGGCGCGAAGGCGTCGGTGGTCTTGGTGACCAGGTCGTTGGCAACGGCGGTCGCCTTCGACACGGTGGAGGAAATGGTCTCGGTGACCTGGGCGACAGCGTTTTCGGCCTTCTCGGCCCCGCTCTGCGCGGCCTTGGTGGCGGTAGCCATTGGGGCACTCCTTCAGTGAAGTTTTGCGGCACCGGCCAGCCCGGCGCCTGTTAGCAACGTTAGCTGATTTCTAGCTAACTGGCTAACGCTGAAGCTGTGAGCCGGGCCACCGAAAGACATAGGACCACCAGAACGGACATACCCGGGATCACTGGATGGAAATCGTGAGGCGCGCAACAGTGGAATCGCTGGCGCTGGCCGGACGACGCGGCTCACCCGGTTGCCGGGGGTGACCGTGGCCAGCGGATGACCGCTCGGTGCCCGCACCGATCCTCCCGGATGGGCGGCACGGGTGGCCGGCGCGCCGGTCCAAGTGCCGGACCCGATCGCAGGGATGTCCAGACCGTCTTGGCCGCAATGATTCTCGTCGGATCGACGGGGCCCGGGCGGGGCCGGTCCGGCCCGCCGGGCCGCGGAAGAGGCCTGGTCGGAGCCGGTGAGGTGGCGCCGTCGGGGTCGGGCGCGGCGGGTCGACGGCCGTGGTCGGGTTCGCTGCGACCGGCCGGCCGGGGGCGGTGGATCGGTCGTCGTCGCAGGTCGGCCGGGGCATCTTCAGGTGTTGTCGGTGCCCAAATGTCGATACCGTGATCCCGGCCAACACCTTCATGACTGATTTGAGCCGCGCCACGGTGTTGAGCTCGAGCGGCGTCGATCGGAAGGAACGTGATGTCCTCCCCCCAGGAACAGTTCGCGGCAGCCGTGCGCTCTACTCAGGCGCAGGCAGCCGATGCAGTCGAGACGTGGACCAAGATCACCCAGGAAGCATTCGGCAAGATCGGCGATGCGCCGGCCAAGGCCCCGCAGCCCGATCAGGTGATCGATCAGGTCTTCGATTTCGCCGAAAAGATGCTCGAGGGTCAGCGCGAGTTCGCGCACAAGATGCTCGGCATGAGCGAGAAGGTCGGAGAGGCCGCCCGCGAAGAAATCGAATCGGCCACCGAGAAGGTGCGCGACCAGGTCGAGACCCGCACCGAGGCGGCCCGCAAGGCGGCCGAGTCGGTTCGTGACGACCTGACCGCGCGGTCGGACGCCGCCCGCAAGCAGGCCGAGGAGATCATCGAGGCCGCGCGCGAGCGGGCCGACGCGGCCAGCAAGGCAGCCAAGGAGCAGGCCGAGAAGGTCCTCGAGGCGGCCCGTCAGCAGGCCGAGCTGATCCTGGAGGCGGCCCGCAAGCAGGCCAAGACCCTGTCCGCGCCGCTGTCGGACATCGCCGATCAGATGACCAAGGCCGGCGAGCAGGCCCTGGCCGCCGTCACCCCGGGTGCGGCGAAGACCCAGTCTGCGGCCGAGACCGTCGAGGCGGCCGCCGATACCGCGGCCGACGCGGCCGTCGACACCGCTGAGGCGGCGGCCGACACCGCCGAGGAAGCCGTCGACACCGTCGACGACGCGGTCGAGGAAACCGTCGAGGAAGCCGCCGAGTCCTACGACGGGTGGACCAAGGCCCAGCTCCAGGAAGAGCTGGTGAACCGGGGCCTGCCCAAGTCGGGCAACGTCGCCGAGCTGCGGGAGCGTCTGCGCTCCGCTGACTGACTGACTGACTGACTGACTGGCTCGGTCGGGCTGACCGGCCCGGCTCGCCGAGCGCCGTCGGAACGCCGTCCGAACCCCTGGGTTCGGGCGGCGTTTCGCTTTGCGGGCCGTTGCCTTCAGGCCGGCGACACCCGGACCGCTGGCCGGCAGAACGGTCCGAGGCAGGCCGGTCCGAGGCGGGCCGGTCTCAGGCAGGCCGGTCGGCGCGGTGCTCGTGGCTGCTGTCCACGGCCAGCACCACGCCGAGCAGGTCGCTCAGCGCGTGCCGCAGCCGCCCGTCGGCCAGCTCGTAGCGGACCCGGCGCCCCTCGGGCACGGCCACCACCAGCCCGCAGCCGCGCAGGCAGGCCAGGTGATTGGACAGGCTCTGCCGGGAAACCCCCAACAGCTCGGCCAGTTCCGCCGGATAGGCCGGCGCCTCGCGCAGGGCGAGCAGGACCCGGGCCCGGGTGGAATCGGACAGCGCCGCCCCGAACCGGGCGAGCACCTCCCCGTGGGTGACCACAACCATGGCGCCAAGGGTACATCCGGACGTGAATCGTGAGGTGCGCTCGGGTCGGGCGCCCGTCCGTCCGCTCAGTGCTCGACGCCGGAGCGGGTGGCGGTGTCGCGCATGGTGACCAGCAGGTCGTCGCGCAGCTGGGTCATCCGCTCGGCGGTGATCGCCGGCCCGCTCACCCGGATGTAGACGGCTAGCGCGTCGTCGGGGAAGGCGAAAGCGGCGCCGTCACCGATGTAGTGGCCCAGGCCGGTGGCCCACTTGCCGCCCTCCGGGACCTCCCCGCACGGGCACAGCGGCCACAGGCCCAGGCCGGTGTTGAGCTCGTTCAGCTCGGTCATCCGGGCCAGCGCCTCCCGCGACAGGACCTCGCCCCGGTTGAGCAGCGCGTCGAAGAAGCGCGCGACATCGGCCGGGGCGGCGGTGATCCCGCCGGAGGACGAGCCCACCCAGCCGGCCCGCCCGTCGTCGATCACGCCGACCGTGGCCAGGCCCAGGGGCGCGGTGATCCGGTCGGACAGCAGCGAGCCGTAGTCCTGGGCGGTCAACGACTCCAGCAGCAGGCCGAGCCAGAGGTAGTTGCTGTTGCTGTAGCTGACCGCGGCCCCTGGGACGTGCAGCAGCGGGGTCCGGGTGGACAGGGAGACCAGTTCGGCGGCCGTGTAGACGTGCGCCGGGTCGTACCCGACGGCGTCGTTGTACTGGACCAGGCCGGTCGAGTGCTGCAGCAGCTGACGGGCGGTCACGGTCACGCCGTCGGGCAGCGGTGCCACCCCGGGCAACTCGGGGACCGCGGCGTCCAGGTCGAGCACGCCGTCCGCGGCGAACTGCACGGCCAGCGCGGCGGTGAACGTCTTGGTCAGCGAGGCCATGCCGACCGCGGCGTCGGCGGCCCGGCCGGCCAGCGCCTCCTCGGGTCGGGTGCCGCTGCCGCTCCAGATCTGGGTGCCCGACGCGACGCTGACCACTGCGTCGTCGACGTCGGGCTGGGCCAGGATCCAGGCGTCCAGCCCGTCCTGCAGCTCGCCCACCGGGAGCTCAGCGGGGGACTCGGTACTGGCGGCGGCCCGGTCCTTGATCCCGACGAACGCCGTATCGGCGAGCGCGGTGCGGTCCGACGGCCGCGGGATCGCGGCGACGGCCGTCCCGGCCCGGTCGACGAAGACGCCGGACACGCCGACGGCGGCCACCGCGAGCAGCGAGGCGCAGGCCGCGACCAGACCCAGCCGGAGCGGGATCGGGGTGGGCCCGCGCCGCGCCGGGCGGGGGCGCCGGCCGGGCCACCACCGGGGCGGGCGGCGGGCGGCGACGTCCTCGACCCAGCCGAACGCGAGCACGGCGGCCGCGGTGAACAGCACGGTCCACGCCAGCACCCCCGGGACGTGCAGCAGGCCGTCCGGGGCCAGCGACAAGGCCAGCAGGATGGCCGCCGGATGCCACAGGTAGACGGTCAGCGCCCGCGCGCTGACCCCGCGGCCGATCGCCGCCACCCGCGGCCCGCCGGCCCACCGGCGCAACGGCTGCTCGGCCGCGCCGATGAGCAGCAGCCACCCGAGCGCGGCCACGGCCAGCAGCAGGTACGACTCGTTGAGCGAGCCCCGGGGCAGCGGCACGACCAGGGCGGCCGCGAGCGTGGCCGCGATCAGCAGGCCCCCAGTCATCGCCCGGACGGCCACACCGCCGGCCGTCACCCGGCCCGGACGGCGGGTCGCCCACGCGATGCCCAGCAGCGCGAACAGGCCGTAACAGAGCAGGTCACCGGCGGCGACCCGGGCCGCGCCGGTCAGCGCGGGCAGGCCGAGCGCCGGCCCGACCTCCAGCGCGACCAGACCGGCCAGCGCCACCGCCGTCACCGGCACGATCCGCCGGGCCAGCACCATTGCGACCGGTAGCAGCAGCACCAGCAGCAGGTAGTCGGTCAGGTACCACAGGTGCCCGGTCAGCCAGTCCCGGTCCGTCCCCGTGGTCTGGTGCAGGGGGACCAGCAGGGACAGCGCCAGCTGCCAGGGTCGTTGGCCGGTGGACTCGGCGTCGCCGTCGGGAGTGTCCAGGGTGCCGCCGGCGACCAGCATGGTGGCCAGCAGCCCCAGCGAGTACACCCAGAACGGGATCAGCAGCCGCCCGAGCCGCCGGGCCAGCCGGCGTGCGTGCGCGATCGGCCCGGACCCGTTCCCCCCGGGCCCGCTCAGCGCCGAACCACTCAGCGCCGAACCACTCAGCGCCGAACCGCTCAGGGCCGAACCGGCCAGCACCGAACCGGCCAGGAAGAACATCACCGGCATGGCCGGGAAGATCCAGCTCAGCCACGGCGCGGCGAACGCGTGCCAGAGCACCACCCGGCCCAGCGCAACCGTCCGCAGGCCGTCGACCAAGGGGTCCCGGGTCCCCGGACGGGGCGTCGTCCCGGGCATCGGGTCGGTGGCGGCAGGCATCCCGTCCATCCTGACCCGGCGTTCGCGCTCGACCAGCCGATCGGACCACTGAGCGGTTGTGGGCTGCCTCACCGGATCGGCCGGCCGGGTTGGGGTCAGCGGCGCAGATACCGGGCCAGCCGCCCGGCCCCGGTCGCGATGACCGCCGCCCCGGCCACCGCGATCAGGCCGCCGGTGATGACGTACGCGTGGGTGGTGACCAGGCCGGCGACGAGCACGACGGCCCCGAAGACCATCAGCAGACCGTCCAGCACGGCCTTGACCGGCACCCGCCGGGGGGAGGTGAACGCGGCCGCCAGGTCGGGGTCGTCGCTGACCAGGGCCTGCTCGATCGCATCGAGCCGGCGTCGGTCCTGATCGGACAGGGGCATCGCATCCTCCTCGGGGTCGCGGGTCGGGTGGGTCAGGGCTCGATGAGACCGGCCCGGATCGCGAATCGGGTCAGGGCCAGGCGGTCGTGCAGGCCGAGCTTGTGCAGCACGTTGGCCCGATGCCGGTCCACCGTCTTGACACTGATGACCAGGGCGTCGGCGATCGCCCGCGAGGAGTGGCCCTCGGCGATCATCTTGACCACCTCCTCCTCCCGCGCGGTCAGGATGCTGTCCGGGATCCGCTCGCCGGAGCGTTGCCGGCGCAGGTAGTCCTGGATCAGTGCGGACGTCGCGCCGGCGCAGACGAAGGGGTCGCCGCGGACGGCCGCCCGGCAGGCCTGCACCAGCTCCCGGTCGGCCACCGATTTGAGGACGTACCCGCAGGCCCCGGCCTTGAGCGATTCGAAGAAGTACTGCTCGTTGTCGTACATCGAGAGCATCAGCACCCGCACGTCGCTGCCCCGGCGGGACAGCTCGCGGGCCGCCTGCAACCCGGTCATTCGCGGCATGGCGATGTCCAGGATGGCCAGGTCGATCTCGCCGTGGCGGGCCAGCTCCACCGCCTGCGCCCCGTCGCCGGCCTCGGCCACCACCTGCAGGTCCGGCTCGCCGTCCAGGATCAGCCGCAGGCCGCGCCGGACCAGGGTGTGGTCGTCGGCCAGCAGGATCCGGGTCGGTGCGCTCATCGGCGCGTCCCGGTCGACCCGACCCGGTGCCCGACACCCCGATCGACACCCCGATCGACACCCCGATCGACACCGGGGCCCGCGGCGGCCTCGCTGTCGGCCGTTTCCGGGCGGGGGAGGAACAGCCGCAGCCGGCTGCCCCCGCCGGGGTCCGGGCCGATGGTCAGGGTCGCCGCGACCAGGATCGCCCGCTCCCGCATGCCCCGGATGCCGGCGCCCTCGGTGGCCGGGTCGAAGCCCCGCCCGTCGTCGATGATGGTCAGTTCCACGCCGTCCGGGTGGGCGATCAGGGTCAGGTCCACCCGGTCGGCGTCGGCGTGCCGGGCGACGTTGGTCAGCGCCTCCTGGGCGATCCGGTAGATCACCAGCTCGGCGTCCGCGCCCAGCGCGGGCAGCCGAGGGTCCACCGCCATGTCCACCGGCACGCGGCTGGCCGCGGTGAAATCGCTGGCCAGGGCGGCCATCGCGCTGCGCAGCCCGAGGTCTTCCAGCACTCCCGGTCGCAGCCGGCGGGCGACGGTGCGGACCTCGTCCAGGCAGGCCCGGATGGTCTCCTGCACGTCGTGCAGTTCCTCGCGCAGCGGGGCGGGAGCCTGGTCCGCGGTGCGCTTGAGGCCGAGCAGGACGGCGGTCAGGCTCTGCCCGATCTCGTCGTGCAGTTCCCGCGCGATCCGCTGCCGCTCACCCTCCTGAGCGGCCAGGGCGTGGGCACTGCTCACCCCGCGCTCGTGCTCCAGCCGATCCAGCATCTCGTTGAACCGGCCGATCACCCGGGCCATGTCCCGGTCGGCAGGCACCGCCAGCCGGTCCCCCGGGCGCAGCAGATCCACCCGCTCCATCAGGGCGGACAGCTGATCCAGCGGGCGCAGCGTGGCCCGGACGAGGATCGCGTTCATGGCCACCATCAACGCCCCGCCGATGACCAGGACCGTGACCTCGGTCAGTCGTACCGGGTTCGACACCGTCACCGGCGTGACGATCAGCACCAGCGCACCGGCCAGCACCACCGCCGCGTTGAACGCCAGCAGTCGCCGGTACAGCGAGGTGGGTGGGCGGCGGGCCGCCGGACGGACCGGCGCGCGGCGACCGATGGTCACGGACATGAACCCAGGGTTACCGGGTTTGTCCGCCCTGTCCATGGTGGCTGGCCCACAGTGCCTCGCCGGCGCTCCTGACTGCTGCACAGCGCTGTGACTGCCGGGCCCGTCCCGGTCGGCCCGGGCCGGCCGGCGAAAGATGGGTGCTGGACCCGATGGGCGAGGCCCCGACGACGTCGCAGACTGCAGTCACGGCCGCGATTCGGGACCGGTCCAGCGTGGGGCCGCCCGAACGCGGACCGTCCAACTCACCGCACGACGCGATCGGAGGAGAAATGGTCACCCGCATCATCTGGGCCAACGACGGGACCCTTTCGGCGGACCGGGCGCTCCCGGTGATCAAGGATCTGATCGCCTCGACCGGGGCCAGCCTCACCGTGTCCTACGTGCACCGGGACTGGCATCTCGGGCACCGGCCGGTGCTGGTCGAGGACCACCAGCCGATCGAGGCGGAGCTGCGCCGGCGGGTCGACGCACTGATCGCTGAGGGTTTCGACGCCGATCTGGCTCTGCACGACAACGACGGCGGCCACCCGGCGCAGCTGATCGCGGACCTGGCGCAGGACGAGGGCGCCGACCTCATCGTCGCCGGCAGCCACGGCCGGGGGCCGGTCGCCGGACTGCTGCTGGGCTCGTTCACCAGCCACCTGCTCAAGGTTGCGCACTGCCCGGTGCTGATCGTCCCGTGGCGCCCGCCCGGCCCCGATCGCGCGACCGGCCAGGCCCATGAGGTGTCGGCGAACTGACCCGCCGCACCGGCCCTGGGTGAGATGCCGGCCCCGGCCGGGGTCAGGGGGCGCCGGAACCCGGCGCCGCCGTGGTCTGCTCGGCCGCCGTGGTGGGAGTGGTCGGCGTCGTCGGAGTGGTCGGGGTCGTCGGCGGTGTAGTGGGCGTCGTCGGCGGTGTGGTGGGCGTCGTCGGCGTGGTGGGTGTCGTCGAAGTGGACGTCGTGGTCGGCGTCGTCGGCGTCGTGGTGGTGGGTGTGGTCGGCGCGGTGGTCGCCGTCGTGGTCACCGTGACTTGCGAGGGCGGCGTCGAGGTGGCCGAGGTCGGCGTCGTGCTCGGCACCGTCGGGGTGTCGGTCTGCGAGTTGCGTTGGATCAACGCGACCACCCCGATGACGGCCAGTGCGGCGATGGCCAGGATCAGCAGCGTGATCGCGAAGGTCCGGCCGGCGTTCGACTTGGTCGGCGGCGGTGGGGGCGGGGCCACCGGCTGCGGCAGGGTCGCGGTGGGCGAGGCCGCGGCCGGCAGCTGGCCACGGCCGGTCAGGGTCGCCTCGACCTGGGCCGCGCTGGGTCGCCGGACCGGGTCGGTGCTGGTCATCGAGCGCAGCAACGCCGGCCACGAGCCGGGCAGGGTGTCGGGCACGACCGGGTCGCGCAGCAGCCGGGCGACCGCGGATTCGACCGCCTGGCCGGGGAATTCGCGCCGGCCGGTCAGCGCCTCCAGCAGCACCAGGCCCAGCGCGTACACGTCGGTCGGCGGACCGACCTCGGCGCCGCGGGCCTGCTCCGGGCTCAGATAGGCGGCCGTGCCGATGACGTCGACGGCCGCGGTCAGCCGCTCGGCGGCCAGCTCCCGGGCGATGCCGAAATCGCTGAGCTTCACATCGCCGGCGGTCGACATCAGGATGTTGGCCGGCTTGACGTCCCGGTGGACCAGGCCGTGCGCGTGCACCGCGGCCAGGGCGCCGGCCACCGCCGCGCCGATCCGGGCGACGTCGCTGGGCGCCATCCCGGTCGGGGTGATCCGGTTGGCCAGGGTGCCGCCCTGCACCAGCTCCATCACCAGGTAGGTCAGGTCGGCGTCAGGGTGGGTGTCGGTGGCCCCGGGCGGAGGCTCGACCCCCAGCTTGGCGTCGTAGACGGTGACCAGATTGGGGTGCTGCAGCTTGGCCAGCACCTGCATCTCGGTGCGTTGGCGGGCCACCGTGGTGGGGTCGCTCAAACCACGGTGGAAGACCTTGACCGCGACCTGGCGGCCCAGCAGCTCGTCCAGACCCCGGTAGACCTCGGCCGTGGCGCCCCGCCCGAGCATCTCCTCCAGGCGGTACCGGTTGTCCAGCACGATCCCGGGGACCACGCCCGGGGTCGGGTCGTTGGCCGCCGAGTAGGGCGCGGTGCGGTCCAGACCCGTGCCGGTGTCGTCGAACCAGCCCTGCGGGTGGCCGGCCTGGGTCGGCGGACCGTCGGATCCGGCCGCTCGGTCGGGTCCGGTGCGCCGGGTCGGATCGGAGGGCTCGCCGCTGGCGGCGGTCTGGTCGTGGTCCGGCACGCCGGTCAGCCTATCGGGATGCGGGCGGGCGGCCAGTTGTGAGCGATCCGCGCGGCTCGCCCGGGGGCCTCGCCGGCCTGGGTGGCGGCGCGTCGGGGTCGGAGCGAAGTTTCTGGGGCCAGGGGTTGCGGGCGGCTGCCGACGTAGGTTAGCCTAACCTTGTTCGACAGGAACGATGCCCGTCGGATCGCACCGGTCACGTCCCGCGGCGGGGACTGAGCCTAGCTCCTGGTGTGGATCCGGCCAGGGGGTCTGGTTTGCGTCAGCACCGCCTGTCGACGGCCGGCGCGCGCGCCTTCGGGTGCGCGCGCCGGCCCTTTTCCGTGCGTCGTGTTCCGCCCCCCGGTTCCCCCCAGCCCCAGTGCCGCCCCCCGCCCCCGCCGCGCGCCGACTTGCCACAAACGGACTCCTGGGCGGCGATCAGGGGTCCGTTTCTGGCAAGTCGGCGGGGTGAAGCGGGGGGTGCGTCTTGGGCAAGTCGGCGCCGGAGGGGCGCCGGGGACGGGGGTGCGAGGGCGGGGCGGGACCTTGGACTCTGCCCGCCCCGGACGGGCGTTCCTAGCGTGGGTCGCACAGCCACCGACGCAGATGGAGTCCGCCCATGGGTACCGACATGTTCACCGAAGTCTTCGCGACATCGCGCGGGGCCGCGTTGGATCCCTGGGACGCGGCGGCCGGTGCGCCGGGCATCGTCGGGATGATCGCGGCGGCCGTGCTGGCGCCCAGCCCGCACAACACGCAGCCGTGGCGGTTCACCGCGGGCCCGTCCTGGCTGGACGTCTACGCCGACGTCGACCGGGTGATGCCGACCGTCGATCCCTACCGGCGGGAGCGGACCATCGCGCTGGGTGCGGCCGTCGAGAACGCGGTCGTCGCGGCGCCGGCCAAGGGGCTGCGGCCGACCGTCACCCTGTTGCCCCACGGGCCGGACTCCGATCTGGTCGCCCGGATCGACGTCACCGCCGATCACGTCGAGCTGACCCCGATGGCCGAGGCGATCGCCCAGCGGCACACCAACCGCGGTCCCTACCGGTCCGACCCGGTCGCCCCCGAGTTGCTGGCCGAGCTGGCCGCGCTGGCCGAGGACGGCACGAGCGTGCGCTGGGTGACCGAGGACGGCGCCCGGTGCACGCTCGGCGACCTGCTGGTCGACGCCGCGCAGGCCGTCGTCGACGACGACGCGATGTCTCGCGACGGGTACGCCTGGTTCCGCTCGACCACCGCCCAGGCCGACGCGCACCGGGACGGGCTGACCGTGGACGGGCAGGGGCTGGCCGCCCCGGTGCGGGCGGTGGCCAAGCTGGTGCCCCCGCTGACCAGCCGGTCGATCACCGACGCCAACTGGGTCAAGCAGACCCGCTCCGTGCACACCAGGACGGCCGCGGCCTACGGCATCGTCCTGGTCGACGATCCGTACCGGCGCGCGGACCAGCTGGCCGGCGGCCGGTTGGCGGAGCGGATCCACCTCGCGGCGACCACCCATCAGCTGGCCCTGCAGCACATGAACCAGATCACCGAACGGATGGACCGCGACCGTCACCGGGGCCGGCCGAACAAGTTCCAAGTTCGGCTGTCCCGGGTGCTGGGGGCCGACGCGCATCGGGCGTTGTGCCTGTTCCGGGTGGGTTGGCCGGTCCGGCCGGGCAAGCCGACGCCGCGACGGGCGGCGCATCAGGTGCTCACCCGCGAGTCGTGAGGCCGGCGGGTCGGTGGATGATCGGCCCATGTACGACGTCGCCGAGCCGTCCACCCTCCCGTTCCAGCTGCCGCCGTTTCCCCAGATCCGGACCGACGATCTCGAACCGGCCTTCCTGGCCGCGATGGCCGAGCACCAGGCGCAGGTTCGGGCGATCGCCGACAACGTGCAGGAGCCGACCCTTGCGAACACGATCGTGGAGCTGGAGCGGGCCGGTACCCGGCTCGTGCGGGTGTCGAGCACGTTTTTCAATCTCACCGGCACCTGCTCGACCGAGGCGTTGCGCGCGGTCGAGGCGCGGGTGGTGCCCGCGCTGACGGCGCACTACGACCGGATCCGCCTGGATCCGGCGTTGTTCGCCCGGATCGATGCGATTGCCCGGGCCGAGGCGGCCGCACCCACGCTGACCGGCGAGGACGCCCAGCTGCTGCGCCGCTACCACCTGGACTTCGTGCTGGCCGGCGCCGGGCTGGACGAGCAGGGGCGTCGCCGGCTGGCCGAGCTCAACGAGCAGCTGTCGACGCTGACCACCCGGTTCGGGCAGAACCTGCTGCAGGCGACCGAGGCCGCGGTGGTCGTGGTCGACGACGTCGCCGAGCTGGACGGCCTGTCCCCGGACGCGATCGCCGCGGCCGCGGCGGCCGCCGCCGACCGGGGGCTGACCGGCAAGTACGTCATCTCCCTGGTGCTGCCCACCGGCCAGCCGCTGCTCAAGGTGCTGCGCAACCGGGACGTGCGCCGCCGGCTGTTCGAGGCGTCGGTGCACCGGGCCGAGGGCGGCGAGCACGACAACCGGCCGCTGGTGCTGCAGATCGCGACGCTGCGGGCCCGGCGGGCGCAGCTGCTCGGATTCGCCACCCACGCCGACGCGACCGTCGCCGACCAGACCGTCGGGTCACTGGCCGCGATGGACGAGTTCCTGGGCCGGCTGGTCGGACCGGCGGTGGCCAACGCGCGGGCCGAGGCCGAGCTGCTGGCGGCGGCGGCCGCCGCGGACGGCGTCGACAAGCTGGCCCCGTGGGACTGGGCCTACTACAGCGAGCGGATCTACACCGAGCGCTACCAGGTCGACACCGCCGCGCTGCGCCCGTATTTCGAGCTGGAACGGGTGCTCACCGACGGGGTGTTCGCGGCCGCCCGCGGCCTGTTCGGCATCGAGCTGGTGCCGCGGACCGACCTGGTCGGCTACCACCCGGAGGTGCGGATCTGGGAGGTCCGGGACGCCCACGGCGAGCCGATCGGGCTGTTCCTGGGCGACTACTTCGCCCGGGAGGGCAAGCGCGGCGGCGCCTGGATGAGCTCATTCGTCGACCAGAACGAGCTGATGGGCACCCCGCCGGTGATCGTCAACGTGCTCAACATCCCGCACCCGGCGGCCGGCGAACCGGCCCTGCTCACGCTGGACGAGCTGCGCACGTTGTTCCACGAGTTCGGGCACGCGCTGCACGGGTTGCTCTCCCGGGTCCGCTACCCGCGCTTCTCCGGGACGAACGTGCCTCGCGACTTCGTCGAGTACCCCAGCCAGGTCAACGAGATGTGGATCTTCTGGCCGGAGGTGATGGCCGGGTACGCCCGGCACGTGCACACCGGGGAGCCGCTGGCCGCGGCGGTGGTGGACTCGATCCGGGCCGCCCAGCTGTGGGGCGAGGGGTTCGCCACGGTGGAGTACCTGGCCGCGACGCTGCTGGACCAGGCCTGGCACCGCCTCGGGCCCGACGACGTGGTGCCGGACGTGGTCGAGTTCGAACGGGCCGCGCTGGCCGCCGCCGGGATCGACCTGGCCCTGGTCCCCCCGCGCTACCGCAGCACCTATTTCCAGCACATCTTCGACGGCGGGTACTCGGCCGGCTACTACTCCTACATCTGGTCGGAGGTGCTGGACGCCGACACCGTCGACATGATCACCGAGAACGGCGGCCTGACCCGGGCCAACGGCGACCACCTGCGGGCCACCCTGCTCTCGGTCGGCGGGTCGGTGCCTGCGCTGGATGCCTTCCGGGCGCTGCGCGGTCGGGACGCCCGGATCGAACCGCTGCTGCGCCGTCGCGGGCTGGACCGGACGGGCTGACCCGGCCCGGCGGGCCGGGTCGCGGGACACTGGTCCCATGGCCGACCGTCGCGCCCGGGTGTCCGACGTGCATCAGCTCGCCGCCGGGATGCCGCATGTGACCGTCTATCCGGGCACCGAGGACCGACCGGTCTACCAGGTCGGCGGCAAGAGCTTCGTGTTCTTCCGGACGCCGCGGCCGGACGCCCGTGACCCGGACACCGGGGAGAAGTACGACGACGTCATCGTGTTCTGGGTGGACGGCGAGCAGGACAAGCAGGCGCTGCTGCAGTCCGGCCCGCCCTACTTCACCACTGCGCACTTCAACGGCCACCCGTCGGTGTTGATCCGGCAGAGCGAGCTGGGCCGGCTGTCGCTGACCGAGCTGACCGAGCTGGTGCAGGACGCCTGGCTGAGCCGGGCCTCCAAGACCCGGGCCCGGGCCTGGCTGGCCGAGCACCCGACCTGATCGACCGGCCGGCACCCCACTCCACCCCGGGCACCCCCACTCCACGTTGGGCAACCCCACTCCACGTTGGGGTTCTCCACTCCTTGTCGATGCGGAGTAGGGAACACCCTCGCGGAGTGCAGCTGTCCGTCGCGGAGTCGAGTGCACCCGCCCGGCCCGCGCCCATCACGCACACCCGTCCGCAACTGAGGCACCTCAGATCCGGTCTGAGCTGCCGTCTGCGGTAGGGCGACACGGCCGCGGTCCTCGGGGTGCACCGCCAGACCCTGGTCTACCGGCTCGACCGGGTGGAAAAGCTCACCGGCCGCAGCGTGCGGCGAACCGGGACGTGGCCGAGCTCTGGCTGGCCTGCAGCGCCTGGGAGATCAGCAGCCGCCCGCCCGGCTGATCCGCCGTCGTGTTGACACGGCTGTAACCGAACGGCCGCCCGCGGAAACATCACGCCTGTCTACTGCTATTAGACACAGTCTCTCACCAGTAGTCTTCGCTCCGTCGATCGGCGGGGGCGTCGAGACCGTGTGCGGCGACGACCCAGACGACCGTGACGACCCGGGAAGGCATCAGCATGGACACCGGAAGTACAGCGTGGATCTTGGCCAGCTCGATGGCCGTCAGCTTGATGATCCCCGGCCTGGCCCTGTTCTACGGCGGCATGACCGCGGCCCGCAGCACCCTGAACATGATGATGATGGTGCTGGGCTCGGTGGCCGTCACCGGCGTCATCTGGGTGCTCTTCGGTTACTCGGCCGTCTTCGGCACCTCGCTGGGATCCCTTGGGCTGCTGGGTCATCCGTTCGAATATCTCGGCCTCGGCCAGCTGATGGCGCCGACCCCGGACGCCACCCTGCCGCCGATCCTGGTCGCCGCCTTCCAGGCGTTGTTCGCGGCCATCACGGTGGCGCTGATCGCCGGCGCGGTCGCCGACCGGATGAAGTTCGGCGCCTGGATGGTCTTCGCCGGCCTGTGGGTCACCCTGGTCTACCTGCCCGTCGCGCACTGGGTGTTCGCGTTCGACGCCCCGGACGGCTCGGTGGTCGGCGGGTGGATCGCGAACACCCTGGGGGCCATCGACTTCGCCGGCGGGACGGCCGTGCACATCAACGCCGGCATCGCCGGTCTGGCCGTCGTCCTGGTGCTCGGTCGCCGGCTGGGCTGGCCGCACGCGCCCCGGCCGCACAACCTGCCGGCCACGGTGCTCGGGGCCGGCATCCTGTGGTTCGGCTGGTTCGGCTTCAACGGCGGCTCCGCGCTGGCCGCCGGGACGGCGGCGTCGGTGGTCTTCCTGAACACCTTCGCGGCCGCCTGCACGGCCCTGCTGGCCTGGCTCGTGGTGGAGAAGTTCCGCGACGGGCACGCCACCACCCTGGGCGCGGCGTCCGGCCTCATCGCCGGCCTGGTGGCCATCACCCCGTCCTGCGGCGCGGTGTCCCCGGTCGGCGCCCTGATCATCGGGGTGGTGGCCGGCACGGTGTGCCCGTTCGCCATCGGCCTCAAGCGGCGTTTCGGCTACGACGACGCGCTGGACGTGGTCGGGGTGCACCTGGTCGGCGGCATCCTGGGCACCCTGCTCATCGGCCTGCTGGCCACCGACGCCGCCCCCAACGGCCGGTCCGGGCTGTTCTACGGCGGCGGCTGGGAGCTGCTCGGGGTGCAGGCGGTGGCCGCCGGCGCCGTCATCGCCTACTCCTTCGTCGTAACCTCGATCATCGCGCTGGTGCTGCACAAGACCATCGGGCTGCGGGTGAGCCCGGACCACGAGCAGCAGGGCCTGGACCTGGCCGTGCACGGGGAGACCGCCTACGACCTGGGGGCGGCGGCCGCCGGGGACGAGGAGACGGCTCCGCTGGGCGCTCATCACCGGCGGGTCGCCGACGCGCCGGTGAGCTGACCGGCCCGGGACACTGCACCGATGAACACCTGCGCCGGCCCGGTCATCCGGTACCAGGACGTGCCGGACTCGCCGTGGCGCAACGGGAGGGGACGCACCCGGGAGATCCGCCGGGGCGACGGGTGGCGGCTGAGCATCGCCACCATCGCCGCGGCCGGCGAATTCTCCCGGTTCCCCGAGATCGACCGGATTTTCGTGGTCGCCCGAGGTGAGCTCGAGCTGACCGTGGGCGGGGTCACCGACCGGCTCACCGCCGGCCAGGTGAGGTCCTTTGCCGGTGAGGTCCCGGTGACGGCCGCGCCGCTGGCCGGCCCGGTCGTCGCGGTGAACGTGATGACCGACCGCGGCCGGGGCCGCGCCGACGTGAGCGTCGACCGGATCTGCGGTGCCGTCCCGCCGGCCGCGGCGATGGTGGTGCTGACCGGGTCGGTCATCGTGCCCGACGGCGCCCGCCTGGGCCCGCTGGACACGCTGGCGCCGGTGGCCGCCGGGAGCGCCCGCGCCGAGGCTGCGCTGGTCGTCCTGATCACCGGGGTCGACACCGATCAGCGCGGCGCCCGGCGGTGACGCGCGTGCGGCCCGGAAGGCCAGTAGCGTGCGATCGTGCCCACTCTTGAGGATTACCGCCACCTGTCGACGGGCAAGGTCCGTGACTTGTACGAGGTCGACGACGAGCTGCTGCTGATGGTCGCCTCCGACCGGATCAGCGCCTACGACTACGTGCTGCCCACGCCCATCCCGGACAAGGGCCGGGTGCTCACGGCGATGAGCGTGTTCTGGTTCGAGCTGCTGGGCGACGTCGTGCCCAACCATGTGGTTTCCTACGACGACCCGCGCATTCCCGACGAGGTCCGCGGCCGCGCGCTGCTGGTCCGCAAGCTGCAGATGCTGCCGGTGGAGTGCGTGGCCCGCGGCTACCTGACCGGGTCCGGGCTGACCGACTACCAGCGCACCGGCGAGGTCTGCGGGATCGCGCTGCCGCCGGGCCTGACCGAGGCCTCGATGCTGCCCGAGCCGATCTTCACCCCGGCCAGCAAGGCCGAGCAGGGCGAGCACGACGAGAACGTCTCGTTCGACGAGGTGGCCAGGACCATCGGCGCCCCGCTGGCCGAGAAGCTGCGCGAGCTGAGCATCACCCTGTACGAGCGGGCCGCCGCGCACGCGCTGACCCGCAGCATGCTCGTCGCCGACACCAAGCTGGAGTTCGGCCTGCTGGGCGACACGATCGTGCTCGGCGACGAGCTGGTCACTCCCGACTCGTCCCGGTTCTGGCCCAGCTTCGGCTACCGGGTCGGCCAGGTGCAGCCCTCGTTCGACAAGCAGTACGTGCGGGACTGGCTGACCTCGCCCGAGTCCGGCTGGGACCGTCACTCCGGCGAGCAGCCGCCACCGTTGCCGGACAACGTCGTCGGCGCCACCCGGTCCCGCTACATCGAGGCCTACCAGCTGATCTCGGGCCGCCCGTTCAGCAGCTGGATCCACTGACCCCGCTGATCGCCGGTCGCGGGCGCTGGTCGCGGCCGGTCAGTGCCCGGCGCCGGCGACCTGCAGGCCAACCACGCCGGCGATGATCAGCACGATCGAGCCAATGGTCAGCGCGTTGACCGGGTCCTTGAAGGCGATCATGCCGACCACGGCGGTGACGACGGCGCCGATGCCGACCCAGACGGCGTAGGCCGGGCCGACCGGCAGCGTCTTGAGGGCGACCATCAGCCCGGCCATCGAGGCCACCAGCAGCACGACGAACGCCACCGACGGCCAGAGCTTGGACAGCCCGTCGGACGCCTTGAGCGACAGCGCCCAGCCGGCTTCCAGCAGCCCGGACACGATCAGGATCACCCATGCCATGGGGTGAGTGTGCCAACCCGCTCGGTCGTCGCCGGTACGCCACACCCGCGCGGCCCGGCATGATCAGCTCCATGTTCGAGGGCTTCGCGGAGTTGGACGTCCGGGTCAACGGGGTGCGGTTGCGCGGCCGGGTCGGCGGGGACCCGGCCCGGCCGCCGCTGTTGCTGGTGCACGGCTTCCCCGAGTCGCACCTGATCTGGCACCGGATGGCGCCCTCGCTGGCCCGCGACTTCTTCGTCGTCGCGCCCGACCTACGGGGCTACGGCGATTCGGAGCGGCCGCCGGCCACCGCCGACCACGCGTCCTACAGCAAGCGAGAGATGGCCCGCGACTGCGTGGCCCTGCTGGAGCATCTCGGCCACGACCGGTTCGCGGTGGTCGGGCACGACCGCGGCGCCCGGGTGACCGCCCGGCTGGCCGCCGACCACCCGGACCGGGTCACCCGGGCGATGCTGCTGGACATCGCGCCCACCCTGGACATGTACGAGGGCACGACCCGCGAGTTCGCCACCGCCTACTGGCACTGGTTCTTCCTGATCCGGCCGGCGCCGCTGCCGGAGGAGCTGATCGGGGCGCAGCCGCGGCTGTTCGTGGAGCAGCTGATGGGTAGCGGATCGGCCGGCCTGGACCCGTTCCCGCCGGAGGTGCTCGACCGGTACGTCGACGCGATGACCGGGCCGGACCGGGCCTTCGGCATGTGCGAGGACTACCGCGCGGCCGCCACCATCGACCTGGCGCACGACCGGGCCGACCGCGCGGCCGGCCGGCGGATCGCCGTGCCGCTGCGGGTGCTCTGGGGTGCGCGAGGCATCGTGCACCGGCTGTTCGACCCGCTGGCGTTGTGGCGCGGCGTCGCCGACGACGTCACCGGCCGATCGGTCGATTGCGGTCACTACCTGCCCGAGGAGCTGCCCGACGAGATCGAGCTGGAGATCCGCACCTTCCTGGGCTGAGCTCGGCCGGCGCAGTCCGCCGCCCGCACCGTCCCTGTCCCCCGATCGGACGAGGACGGTTCATCCCCGCGGTCGGCCGGCCGACGGACTGTTCGAACGACCGCGACGGACGAGAGTCGTTGATAGCGGCGAGCGGCGCCGCAGGCCCTCAGCGGAGGGCGTCGACGGAGGTTCTCACAGATGACGAAGACGATGAAGGGCCGTGGCGTCGCCGGCCGTGCGGTGGCCGGTGGCCTGGTGGTCGCCGGTGTTGCGATGGCCACGCTGCTCGGCGCGAACCCGGCCAGCGCCGACACCGGCGCGGACCCGCAGAGCTTCTCGATGGTCCAGGTCACCAACTACACGCCCTACACCTGGAACCTGACCTCGGTCTCCGAGCCCGGCACCCAGGCGCCGGCGCCCAAGACCATCGGGCCCGGGCAGACCGGCGTCTGGGACGCGGACACCGGCGTGAACATGGCCGACTGGAAATACACCTATGACGTGACCGGGCAGTCGGCCGGCATCACCTACAAGAACAAGCAGCAGACCGTCGACATCGTGGAGAACAACGGCTACGACTCGATCTACCTGCAGGACTCCGCCTATCACGCGCAGCGGCCCACCTCCACGCTCTCGCACGAGACCCAGGACCAGGACGGGTACCAGTACCACTGGGACGTGTTCTGGAACACCCCGGTGACCGTGGCGATCGACAACCAGACCGACTCGGCCGCCGCGACCTCGGCGGTGAACAGCCAGTTCCCGCGGGCCGTCGACGGCAGCACCAAGTGGACCACCAACACCGGCTCCGAGGCCTGGAACTGGAGCGCCCCCACCCGGGCCACCGGCATGCTTTACAACAACTCGTCGGCGCCGGCCAAGCTGCTCGCGGGCCAGGAGACCTCGGTCGGCCAGAGCGCCAACTTCGGTCTGGAGATCACCGGTTCGGTCGGCATGAAGGTGTTCGGCGCGTCGGCCAAGCTGGCCGCCTCGGTGGACCTGGACAAGGACTGGGGCACCGAGGATTCCACCGAGGTGACCGCCGACATGGAGGTCGAGCCGGGTCAGGTCGGCTGGATCGACAAGAAGGAGTCCACCGGATCCCTGACCGGTGAGCTGCAGTTCACCACCCCGGAAGGCGTCACCTTCGACATCAAGAACGTCACGCTGGCCCAGGGTGACCTGGTCAACCCGAACTCCTCGACCTCACCGATCCGGGTCGGCGAGCTGGAGATGCCGCACTCCTGCCCGATCAGCGACGCCAGCTGCGACGGCGACAAGTAAGCAGCCCCTCGGCCGGCATCATCCCGCGCCGGCCCAGCACCATCCCGATCCGCCACCGCCGCCGACCACGCCCCGGGCGAGAGTTGGCCCCCCATAGGAGATCACCATGAACATCCGCACCATTGCCCGCATGGGCACCGCGATTCTCGCCGCCGGCGTCATCGGTACCTTCGCCGTCGGGATGGCCCAGGCGGACAGCACCGCCGTCGATCCGAACGCCGGGGTCGTCGCCGGCAGCGGGCATCTGGTCGTCATCGACGCCACCACCAACAAGGACGCCGCGGTCAACCTGCTCACCCACTACAAGGACGCCCCCGACCACACCTTCATCCCGAACGGCCAGCCGACCTTTGGCACGTCCGACTGGCAGCCGGCCACCTTCGCCGACGGCAAGACCGGCATCCCCGGCGTCGCCGGCTCGGCCACCGACAAGATCAGTCTGGAGCTGAGCGTCAAGCACACCGAGTCCTCGAGCGTGAAGATCGGTGGCTCGGTGGAGACCTCGTTCGGGTACGACCTGGCCGGCGTGGTCGACACCGAGCTGTCCTTCAAGTTCAGCGGCGGCCACACCTGGGACTCCTCGACCTCCGACACCGCCCAGATCTGGGCCACCGCCATGCCGAACAAGGCGGTCTGGATCGAGGCCTCGACCAGCACGGCCACGTTCACCGGCGACTTCCGGTTCAGCTACGGCGGCAACGAGTACCTGGTGAAGAACGTGACCATCACCCAGCCGGCCGCCCCGACCGTCGGTGGCCAGGCGGTCACCAACTACCGGGTGATGGAGGCCGACATGAACGCGGTCAACGTGCCCACCAACCTGCGCGGCGGCCTGTTCAACGTTAACGACGCGCCCCAGCTCAAGAACTACATCGCCGGCGGGCACTGACCACCCCCTGGTTCGAAAGGGCCCGGCCGTCTGGCCGGGCCCTTTCCGGCTGCCCGGCCGACCCTTTCCGATACGGCTGGCGTGCGGTCAGCGGGTCACGGATCTGGTCCGGTCGGCCGTGCCGACCTTGTCCGGGTTGCGCACCAGGTAGATCGCGGTGACCCGGCCGTCGACGGCGTTCCAGGTCAACACGGTGTCCAGCACCCCATCCAGGTAGGCCCGCACGCCCGGCCGTCCGTTCACCGTGACCAGGTCGTACTGCGCGTCGCCGACGCCCCGATCGCGGATGCCGAGCAGGAACCGGCCGACCTTGTCCGCCGTGGCGATCGGGCGGCGGGCGGCGTTGACCTTGCCGCCGCCGTCGGTGATCAGCACCACGTCGGGGGCGAGCACGTCGAGCAGATCCTGCAGGTTGCCGGTGGTCGCGGCCTGCAGGAACCGCGCCGTCACCTGCTGGGCGGCCGCGTTCTGCGACGTCGACGAATCCAGATCGGGGCGGCGGGACTGCACCCCGGACCGGGCCCGGTGCGCGATCTGCCGGACCGCGACCGGCGACTTGCCGATCGCCGCCGCGATCTCGTCGTGCCCGAACGCGAACACCTCGCGCAGCACGAAGACCGCCCGCTCGTCCGGGGTCAGGGAATCGAGCACGACCATCATCGCCATCGACACCGACTCGGCCAGCACCGCGTCCTCGGCGACGTCGGGCACGGTCACCAGCGGCTCGGGCAGCCAGGGACCGACGTACTCCTCCCGTCGCCGGGCGTTCCCCCGGTTGCGGTTGAGGGCCTGCCGGGTGGCGATCCGGGCCAGGTAGGCCCGCGGATGCCGGATCTCGGTCGCGCCGGCCACCGCCTCCTGCCAGCGCAGGTAGCTCTCCTGGACGACGTCCTCGGCGTCGGCCACCGAGCCGGTGATCTCGTAGGCGATCGTGAACAGCAGGTCTCGGTGCCGGACGAAATCGTCAAGTCCGCCGTGAGTCGGGTCGGCGGGGGCCGGGTCGGCGGGCTCACCGGCGGTCATCGGCCCGGCACCCGGCAGCTCTCCGAGAAACCCTGCGAGGACAGGCCCAACGACGAATTGAAGCGGGACCGCAGGTTCTCCACCGCCACCAGCATGGTCAGCTCGACCAGCCCGTCCTCGCCCAGGTCGGTGCGCAGGTCCTGGGCCATCTCGTCCGTCACCGCCGGCGGGGTGGCCGTGGCCGCCTCGGCGAACTCCATCACCCGGCGCTCGACCGGGGTGAACGCGTCGCTGGTCCGCCAGGTCGGCACCTGCTCCAGTTTCTGCGGGTCCATGCCCTGAGCGTGGGCGAGGAAGTAGCCGAAGTCCATGCACCACTCGCATTCGATGCGCAGCGCGACGGTCATCTCGGCGAGCTTGCCCAGGTGGCCGGGCAGGGTGCGCAACCGGGACACCCCGGCCTCCAGCGCCAGGTCGGCGCGCAGTACCCGCGGGTTGTGCCACATCGCCCGCAACGGGTCGGCGGCGCCGCCGAACCGGCGGGCGACCAGGCGGTCCACCAGCCGGGCGAAGCGGCCGGTCGGCGGGTCGAGAGGGACCCGGGCGCGGGGGGAGTGGGTCAGGGTCGGGATGGTCCGGGAGGCCGGAATGGTGGCAGTCATGCCCATGGGACACCGACCGGGCTCGCGGTGTGACAGCCGGTGTGACAGCCCGCCGATGTGGATCGCCACCGGCAGCCCGTGGCGCTGCGCGGCTTCCCACCGGCCGGCACCGTCCGCGCGGATCAACTCGCACCGGATGGGACGGGTGGGACGGTTGAGCGCGAGTTGAGCCGCGCCGGGGTAGTTGATCCGCGCGAGGTCAGATGGTCACCAGGCCCTTGCGGGGGGCGAGCAGGAAGGCGCACAGGTACAGCGCGGCGACCAGGATGAGCAGGTTCCGGTAGCCGGTGAGCAGGGCCAGGTATTCCATGCAGCCGCCCAGCATGGCGCCGAGCAGGTTCAGCCCGAACGCCGACCGGGAGTCCTCGGAGGCGCCGAAGCGCTTGGAGAAGGCCACGTTGGCCAGGTAGATGGGGATGAAGGCCAGCAGGGTGGCCACCACCAGCCGCGGCCAGAACGGCAGGGTGAGCAGCCAGTCGGGTTCGATGAAGTAGGACACCGCCAACGAGACGGCGATGCCGGCGAACACCAGCGGCAACGGCGGCGTGCGGAACCGGCGGGTGGTCTCCACCGCCGCCAGCACGATCACCAGCACACCGGCGAACACCAACGCGTTGACCAGCCAGGTGGTGCCGAACAGCAGCGCGAACGTGGCGATGTTCTTGGTCTCCAGCAGCAGGAACGCCGCGCCCATGAAGAACAGGTCGGCGTAGGGCCGCATCGACCGGAACGGTCCGCCCAGCGCCCGCACCGCGATCAGCGAGATGAGCAGGATGCCGGCCAGCGTCCACAGGTAGATCGCCGGGATCGAGCCGCCCTGGAAGTACAGGAACGGCCGGTCGTCGGTGACCGGCGCGATCACCGCGCCGGCGGCCTGCCACGGCGTGCCGCACGACTGGTTCTGCTCGTTCAGGGCGGCGCTGACCACCGCCTGCCCGCCGCCGACCTTGTCCACGCACGGGGTGTGGTCGAACGCGGCGGCGGCGGTCCCGGCCAGCCGGTCGATCAGCCAGTCCTCGCGGTAGTAGTTGTACATCGCGAACAGGCCGTCGTCGGTGAGGTGTTCGCGAGCCGCGGTCAGCGCCTGCTCGGTGAACAGGAAGCTCTCCAGCCGGATCTGCGAGGCCCCGGTGACCAGCGCCAACGAGTCCGGCAGGGCGAACAGGATCAGGTCGTACTTGGTGTCGGTGGTCTCCAGGAACGCCCGCCCGTCGTTGACGTAGCGGGTGACCCGGGGGTCGTCGTAGGGGTGGTCGGGGTTCTTCTCCGCGCCGATCTGCATGATCCGCGGGTCGATGTCGACGGCGTCCACGTGCTGCGCGCCCTTGGACAGGGCGATCGCCACGTCCGAGCCGGACCCGGCCCCGATGATGAGCACGTTGCCCAGCGGGTTCTCCGGCGAGCGCTCGTACGGCAGCCCGTACTGCGGCTCCTCGGCCAGCCGGACCTGGGCCGGCCGCATGATCTGGTGCGGCACCCCGTTCACCGAGATGTCGGTGATCGGCGCGTCGGCCAACACCCGGTCCTCGGTGTGGATCTTGTAGTAGGGCGACCAGGAGATGCCCGGAGACAGCGTCTCGACCAGCAGGAACGCGACCATGGCCAGCCCGCTGGCGGCCGTGAGCCAGCGCTTCCAGCCGCCGATGAGCAGGACGAACCCGATGGTGACCAGGACGCCCCAGACCACCGACGGCGCCCGCAGGAACGACAGCGCGGTGAACGAGAGGATGCCGATCAGCGAGCCGACCAGGTCCCAGCGGTAGGCGGTGAGCGGTCGCAGGTCGGCGAAGCAGCGGCCGACCGCCTCGGCCGGCCCGGCCAGGCACGCGGCCACCAGCACGAAGATGACCGGCAGCACGGCCCAGGCGGGCGGGCCGGAGGTGTGCAGCGAGGTGAAGTAGATGACGTCGTTGCCGGCCCGGTCGATGGTGACCGGTTCCAGGAAAGTCAGGATGACCAGCGCGGCCAGGATGACCGGTGCGGCCGGCAGGATCGACCACCGTTTGCGGGCGATCAGGAAGCCCAGGCCGATGCCCAGGAACGAGCCGAGCAGCACGAAGTTGGAGAAGTAGCTCAGGTGCACCACGTTGGCGCCGAGCCAGCGGATCAGCGCCAGCTCCAGGAACAGCATCAGCGCCGATCCGAGAACCAGCCGCCGGACCACGGCGTAATCGGGACGTTCCGGATCCGTCTCGGTGCGGCGGCGCAGCCGCCACCGGTTCGTCGGGCTGACCGTACCGGTCGTCGAACCGGTGTTGTCCTGGGCGGCGTCCGTCATCCGAGATCCTCCACCGGCCCTGCGACGGGTCGGCTTAGTTCAGGGGGCGGGTGTTCCTTACAGGTCGTGCGGTTCCCCGTCGTCGATGTCCACCCATTGGGTGACCTCCGGGGCCAGGCGATCGATGAGGCTGTAGACCATGCCCGTGCTGGACAGGCCCTTCTCGTGGATCGGCACGGCGACGGCCGGCGCGACCTCGTGCAGGTAGTCGATGGCCTCCTTGACGGCCATCCACGGCGCGGACACCGGCAACGCCAGGATGTCGATGTCCCGGCCCGGCAGGGTGAACGAATCGCCGGGGTGGAACAGCCGGTCGCCGATCAGGTAGCAGGCGTTGGTGATGCCGGGCAGCTCGCCGTAGATGATCGCGTGGTCGGACACCGTGGCCTCGACGCTGGTGCCCAGGTCCAGCACGTCACCGGTGCGCACCGGCTCGGCCTCGATGTCGTGCTCGGCCAGCACTGCGACGGTGTCCGGGTCGGCGTAGAGCGGGACCGCCGGATTGGCCGCCAGCACCGCCTTGAGCCGGTCGGGCACAACGTGGTCCGGGTGCTGGTGGGTGATCAGCACCCCGGTCAGGCCGGTGATCTGTTCGAACGGACCCGAGAAGGATCCGGGGTCGATCAGGATGCTGGCCGCCTCGTCGACGACGTGCAGGCACGCGTGGCCGTACTTGGTGATCCGCATAATCCGGTCAGGTTACGTCGCGCCCGCCCGGAGCACGCGCGCGGGCGCGCCCGCGCCCTGGCTGCCCCGAACCCCGCCGCCCCGAACCCCGCCGCCCCGAACCCGCGCCGAACCCGCGCCGACTTGCCACAGACGCACCGCTCGCCCGCACTCAGCGGTGCGTTTGAGGCAAGTCGCTGGGGTTCGGGGGCGGGGCCCGAGCGGGGGAGGCGGGCCTACTGCAGCAGCAACCAGGCGGCGAAGAAGCCCAGCGAGTTGGTCGCCCAGTGCAACAGCATGGTGGTCTTGATGCCCTTGCCGACCCGGGCCATCACGCACATCAGCACCCCGGCGGCGGTCATCGACAGCACCGCGGCGGTGGTGGTGATCCAGGGGTTGGTGCCCAGGGTCTGTCCGACCGCGGCGTTGGCGTTGCCGATGCCCATCGACGGCAGGATGTGCCACAGGCCGAACAGGAACGAGGCGCCCAGGACCGGGACCCAGCGCCAGCGAATGGCCGGGGCGCCGCCCATCAACGCCGGCAGCACGCCGCGGAAGGCGACCTCCTCGAGAACCACGGTGCCCAACGGGATCTGCACCAGGACGATGAACAGCATCTGGCCCAGGGTCGCGTCGCCGATGCGGGTGTCCAGGAACGCGTTCTGGGTGGCCGGGATGATCATGCCCAGGGCGAAGACCAGGGCGGTGCTGCCGACCAGCAGCAGCCCGACGCCGACCGGGCGGTGCCAGTGCCGGATGCCCAGCCCGATGGCCACCGGGCCGGCCCCGCCGCGGGTGGACACGTACAGCAGCAGGCCGGCCATGGACAGGTTCCACGGCACGTACGCCCACTGCGGAATCACCCGGTTGGCGACGATGTTGCTGATGACGAGCAGGACGATGACGATGGCCAGCGCCCACCGCCGTCGGCGGCGGGCGCGATGGTGAACCGCGGGTCGGGCCGCGGCAACGGTGGCCATAGACCTATCGTGGACCTGGAAGCTGAGCCGCACCATTGATGCCCGTCACAGGTCGATGGGCAGGGCGCGGGGGAGGTGCGTGATGGGGAGCCCGGTCAAGCGGGTCCAACGCAACCCGTACGCGGATTTCCTGCGGGCGTTCTCCCTGCTCATCGTCATCCTGTGGCACTGGTGTTTCACCATCCTGGTCTGGAACGACAACGGGCCGTACGCGACGAGCCCCCTGGGTTTCACCTCGGGCCTGTGGATCGCGACCTGGCTCTTGCAGGTCATGCCGCTGTTCTTCTACATCGGCGCCTACGTGCACCTCAAGTCGTGGGAGCGGGCCGCGGCCAAGGGGGAACGGCTGTGGCACTTCGCCCTGCGGCAGGCCCGGTCGCTGGCCATCCCGTGTCTGGCCCTGATGGGCACATGGATCGTGCTGGGCATCATCGTGACCAGCGTCTGGGACATCCAGTGGGCCTGGCAGGCGATCATCATGGTGCTCTCGCCGTTGTGGTTCGTGGCCGTCTACCTGCTGCTGGTCTGCCTGATGCCGATCACCGTCTGGCTGCACCGCCGGTACGACCTGCTCGTCCTGGTGGTGATGGGCGGGATGGCGGTGGTCATCGACATCCTGCGGTTCCGGGTGGACATCCCCGGCATCGAGTGGGTCAACATGATCTTCGTCTGGGGCTTTTGCTTCCAGCTCGGCTTCTTCTACGACCGGATCTCCGGGGCCGGCAGCGCCCCGCGGTACGCCGACGGCCGGATCGACTGGGCCTACCAGACGCCGCGGTACCGGCAGCAGGCCCGGGTGATGACCTTCGCCGGGCTGTTCGCGCTGATCGGCCTGGTCGGCTCCGGCCTGTACCCGGGCTCGATGGTCGGGGTGCCCGGCGAGGACTCCAACATGGCCCCGCCGACGGTCTGCATCATCGCGCTGATGATCTTCCAGGCCGGCGTCGCCGAGCTGTTGCGGCCCGCGGTCATGCACGGGCTGGGCAAGGGCGGCGCCTTCGCCAAGGCAACGACGGTGTTCACCCGGTTCGCGCTGCCGCTGTTCCTGTTCCACACCACCGGGATGGCCCTGTCCCGGGGTGTCGAATGGTCGATCTTCGGGCCGCAGACCGAGGGTGTCGAGCCGACCCTGATGTGGTGGCTGCTGCGTCCGGTGTCGATCATCGGCCCGCTGCTGGCCACCCTGCCGGTCATCTACCTGTTCGGGCGGCGCTGGCAGACGCAGACCACCGCGCCGCCGCCGCGGATCTTCCCGATCGAGGACGACGAGGTCGGTGACGGCGGGGATGCGCCCCGCCCGGACCCGGCCCGGGCCCGCTCACGTCGCGCGCATCCCTGATCGCGCGGTTCCCCTAAGCCATCGACTGGCCCCATCCGCACCGCTGGGCGCGGCCCAGCGGTGCGAATGAGGCAAGTCGGCGGCTGATTCGGGGCGGCTGATTCGCTGCGGGTGGGCTCAGGCGGCGGGGGTCAGCTCGGCCACCCGGGCCAGCTCGGCCAGCTCGGCGACCAACCGGTCGGCCGACTCGTCGTTGCCCTCGACCGGGGTGAAGGCGCCGTCGCGGACCTGGCCGAAGACGTTGGCCAGGCCGAAGTTGGAGCTGGCCAGCGGCATGGTCAGGTAGCCGCCGAGCAGCTCGAGCTGGGCGCGGGCCCGCGCGCCGCCGCCACCGGCGCCGTAGGTCAGCACACCCAGCGGCGTGCCGGTCCACTCCGCGTGCAGGTAGTCGACGGCGTTGATCAGGGTGGCCGGCGGGAAGCCGTTGTACTCGGGGGACACGAAGATCAGCGCGTCGGCCTCGTCCACCGCGGCCGACCAGGCCTTGGTGTGCGGGTGCTCGTACTGACCGGTCCGCGGGTGGTGCGGCTCGTTGAACATCGGCAGATCGATCTGGGCCAGGTCCAGGACCTCGACCCGGTCGAAGCTGCCCTGCTCGCGGGCCCGCTCGGCCAGCCAATGGCCGATCGGCTCACCCAGGCGGCCGGGGCGGGTGGAGGCAATGACGATCTTCAGGGTGCTCATCGGATCTCCCGTATTGTTCGCGCGGCTCATATATGAGGTCTCAACTAAGGATGACGTGTCAACATTCCGTTGTCGACGTGAGCGTGCTCACCCTGTGTCCCCGCCCCGTTACCCGCGCGGATCAACTTCCCCAGCGCGGCCCAACCCGGCGACTCCTGTCCCACCCAGCACATTCGGAGTGAGTTGATCCGCGCAGCCGCGCCACCGGCCCCCTCCGGCGCCGCCGGACCGAGCGGCGGGTCAGGTCGGTGGATCGGCGCGGCGGTCCGGCCGACTAAGCTCGACGGCGGCCGAACCGGGGCAGGTTCGCGAGCCGCAACGCCGCGGCCCTGGTGTGCGGCCGTCCCGAACGCCGAACCCTTGGGGGTATGTCGTGGCTCGCGTGGCCGTCGATGTCGTCATCAAGCCGGAGATCCTCGACCCGCAGGGCAAGGCGATCCTCGCCGCGCTCGGCCGGTCCGGACACACCGGCATCACCTCCGTCCGGCAGGGCAAGCACTTCGATCTCGAGGTCGACGACTCGGTCACCGACGCCGAGCTGGAGGAGATCGCCGGCACCCTGCTGGCCAACCCGGTGATCGAGACCTGGACGGTCACCCGCCTGGCCGAGGTGGCCGGGTGAGCCCCCGGATCGGCGTCATCACCTTCCCGGGGACCCTGGACGACGTCGACGCCGCCCGTGCCGTGAGCTATTCCGGTGCCGAGCCGGTCGCGCTCTGGCATGCCGACGCCGACCTGCGCGGGGTGGACGCGGTCGTCGTGCCCGGCGGCTTCTCCTACGGCGACTACCTGCGGGCCGGCGCGATCGCCGCGCAGGCGCCCGTCATGCAGTCCGTGGTCGATGCGGCCCGCGGCGGGATGCCGGTCCTGGGCATCTGCAACGGCTTCCAGATCCTGTGCGAGGCCGGGCTGCTGCCCGGCGCGCTGATCCGCAACGCCAGCCTGCGGTTCATCTGCCGCGACCAGTGGCTGCGGGTGGAGAACACCGCGACCACCTGGACCTCCCGGTTCGACGAGGGCGCCGAGATCCTGGTGCCGATGAAGAACGCCGAGGGCTGCTTCGTCGCCGCCGACGCGGTGCTCGACGAGCTGGAGGGCGAGGGCCGGGTGCTGTTCCGCTACGTCGGCGACGGCCCGGACCAGGGCAACCCCAACGGCGCGATGCGCGACATCGCCGGGATCTGCTCGGCCGACGGCCGGATCGCCGGCCTGATGCCGCACCCCGAGCACTCCATCGACCCGCTCACCGGGCCGACCGACGACGGCCTCGGCCTGTTCTACTCGGTGCTCGATTCGATCGGGGTCTCGGCATGACGGATCAGGTGGCCCACCCGACCCAGGCGGACCTCCTGGACATCACCGATCCGGTCGGTGCCGTCGACCTGGTCGACCAGGGGCCGGAGCTGGACACCGTGGCCCGGGCCGCGGCCACCCCGGAGGTCGCGCAGCCCTACCGCGAGCTGGGACTCAAGGACGACGAGTACGCCCGGATCCGGGAGATCCTGGGCCGCCGGCCGACCGACGCCGAGCTGGCCATGTATTCGGTGATGTGGTCCGAGCACTGCTCGTACAAGTCCTCCAAGGTGCACTTGGCCTACTTCGGGCAGACCACCACCCCCGAGATGAAGGCCAAGATGCTGGCTGGCATCGGCGAGAACGCCGGCGTGGTCGACATCGGTGACGGCTGGGCGGTCACCTTCAAGATCGAGTCGCACAACCACCCGTCGTTCGTCGAGCCCTACCAGGGCGCGGCCACCGGCGTCGGCGGCATCGTCCGCGACATCCTGGCCATGGGCGCCCGGCCGGTCGCGGTGATGGACCAGCTGCGGTTCGGCCCGGCCGACGCCGCCGACTCGCAGCGGGTGGTGCCCGGCGTGGTCGCCGGGGTCTCCGGCTACGGCAACTCGCTGGGCCTGCCCAACATCGGCGGCGAGGTCATCTTCGACCCGTCCTACGCCGGCAACCCGCTGGTCAACGCGGCCTGCATCGGCGTCCTCCGGGCCTCTGACCTGCACACCGCGCACGCCTCCGGCACCGGCAACAAGGTCATCCTGTACGGCTCGCGGACCGGCCTGGACGGCATCGGCGGGGTGTCGGTGCTGGCCTCGGACACGTTCGCGGGCGACTCCGATGACGGTGGCGGGTCCGGAAGTGGGCACAGCAAGGCGCGCAAGAAGCTGCCGTCGGTGCAGGTCGGCGACCCGTTCGCGGAGAAGGTGCTGATCGAGTGCACCCTGGAGGTCTTCCACGCCGGCCTGGTGGTGGGCATCCAGGATCTCGGCGGCGCCGGCCTGTCCTGCGCGACCTCCGAGTTGGCCTCGGCCGGCGACGGCGGCATGCACATCGTGCTGGACAACGTGCCGCTGCGGGCCGAGGGCATGACCCCGGCCGAGATCCTGTCCAGCGAGTCGCAGGAACGCATGTGCGCGGTCGTCACCCCGGACAAGGTGCAGGAGTTCCTGGCCGTCTGCGCCAAGTGGGAGGTGCAGGCCGACGTCATCGGTGAGGTCACCGACGGCGACCGGCTGACCATCGAGTTCGCCGGCGAGATCGTGCTGGACGTGCCGCCCCGCTCGGTCGCCCACGACGGCCCGGTCTACCGGCGCCCGGTGCAGCGCCCGGACTGGCAGGACGCCCTGCAGGCCGACACCACCGCCGCTCTGGCCCGGCCGGAGGTCAGTGAGCTGCGTGAGCTGATCCTGCGGATGGTCGCCTCGCCGAACCTGTGCTCGCGGGCCTGGGTGACCAACCAGTACGACCGGTACGTGCGCGGCAACACCGTGCTGGCCCAGCCGGCCGACGCCGGCATCATCCGGGTGGCCGAAGACCCGACCGAGACCGAGCGCGGTCTGGCCATGGCCACCGACTGCAGCGGCCGGTACACCCTGCTCGACCCGTACGCGGGCGCGCAGCTGGCCCTGGCCGAGGCGTACCGCAACGTCGTGACGACCGGCGCGGTGCCGCTGGCCGTCACCGACTGCCTGAACTTCGGCTCGCCCGAGGACCCGGCCGTGATGTGGCAGTTCGAGCAGGCCGTGCGTGGCCTGGCCGACGGCTGCGCGCAGCTGGGCATCCCGGTGACCGGCGGCAACGTCTCGCTGTACAACCAGACCGCCGGGGTGAACATCCTGCCCACGCCGGTGGTCGGCGTGCTCGGCGTCATCGACGACGTGCGGCGGCGCACCATCCCGGGCATCGGCCAGGACACCGGCGAGACCCTGCTGCTGCTGGGCACCACCCGGGACGAGTTCGACGGCTCCGCCTGGGCCGACGTGGTGCACGGGCACCTGGGTGGCCGCCCGCCGGCGGTCGACCTGGAGGCCGAGCGGGTGCTCGGCGAGATCCTGGTCGCCGGCTCGCGCGACGGCATGATCTCGGCCGCGCACGACGTGTCCGAGGGCGGCCTGGTGCAGACGCTGGTGGAGATGTGCATCAGCGGCGAGTCGGGGGCGCGGATCGTGCTGCCCACCGACGACGTCGCCGCCGACGCCTTCCGGCTGCTGTTCTCCGAGTCGACCGCCCGAGTGGTGGTCGCCGTGCCGCGCACGGAGGAGCTCCGGTTCACCGAGATGTGCACGGTGCGCCAGCAGCCCTGGGTCAAGGTCGGCGTCGTCGACCGCGGCGACACCGGCGCGCCCGCCGAGCAGCGCCTGGACATCCAGGGCGTGGCCACCTTCACCCTGGCCGAGCTGCGCCAGGCCTGGGAGGGCACCCTGCCGGCCCTGTTCGGCTGACCGGTTCGGCCGCGCCCCGCCGCCGCCCCGCCCGCGCCCCACGCTGCCCACCCACCCGCACGTGCGCCGACTTGCCTCATACGTACCGCTGACCCGCCTTCAGCGGTTCGCCTGAGGCAAGTCGGTGGTGGTCGGCGGGGGGTCAGGCGGCGCGGCTCGGGTCAGGCGGCGCGGCTCGGATCGTCCGGCGGCAGCCAGGGCGCCCCGTGCGCGGCCGCCGGGTGGGCCAGCCAGCCGCGGCGACCGGCCTCGTCCCGGGCGATCCGCAGGAAGTCGGCCAGGGCCGGGCTCGCCGGCTCGTCCCGCCAGGCCAGCGACCACGGGTAGTACGGCTGCGCCTCCCGCGGCCAGGACAGCGCCAGCCCGTGCTCGGCGTACCGGACCGCGTAGCTGTGGAACTCCAGGAACTGGGTGGGACCGGGGGCCCGGGTGACCCGGGTCAGGCAGTGGCTGAACGCCCCCGGGGTGCCCAGCCACCGCAGCCGGACGCCGAGGTCGTGCTCGAGCGCGGTGAGGTAGTCGCCGTGCGCGTTGTAGCTGCCGGACTCGGGCGGGTCGCCGAACACGTCCAGCGGACGATCCAGCAGCGAGTCCGCCGGGCCGGCCGGGCCCGGGTGACCGACCAGCACCAAGGGCTCGAGCCGGAGCAGGCGGTGCGTCCAGCCGGCGGGATGATCCAGCACCATCCGCGGGCTGATCCGCAGGATCGCCACGTCCAGCCGGTGCTCCAGCAGCGCCTCCAGCTGAGCGGCGCTGTCCATCGCGTGCTCGCTCAGGTCGACGTCCGGACAGGCCGACGCGAAGGCGTCGGCGATCACCCGACTGGTGTCCAGCTCGAAGATGTGCGCCATCCGCAGGCTGTTCACCCGATCCGGCTGCTGCATGGACTGCGCGATGGCCAGCAGCTGACGGGCCTCGACCAGGAACCGCTCCCCGCGGGCGGTCAGCGTGACGTGGCGGGTGTCGCGGACGAGCAACCGGGTGCCCAGCCGCTCTTCCAGCTTGCGGATCTGCTTGGACAGCGCCGGCTGGCTCAAGTACAGCTTCGCGGCGGCGCGACCGAAGTGCAGCTCGTCGGCCAGCGCGACGAAATAGCGAACCGACCGCAGATCCAGGTCCATCGAGCCTTCCCGTCGAATCCGATCACGGGGGGGCGAACCGGTCGACCCACGGTAACGCCCGCACCCGGATCCCGCAGTTATCAATCCGGCTCGAACGGGACTTGGACGCCCATTTGTCGCGGGTGTTGGCTTCGGTCACCGACCTCTCCCCACGAAGGGCACCATCGTGACCGCACCCACCACCCCGGCGGTCTTCATCCACGGCCTGTGGCTGCACGCCAGCAGCTGGCAACCCTGGATGGATCTGTTCCGGGAATCCGGCTACGACCCGATCGCCCCAGGGTGGCCGGGCGAACCCGCCACCGTCGAGGCGGCCCGGGAGGACCCCGACGCGGTCGCGAACCTGGGCATCGACGATGTCACCGACCACTACGCGCAGATCATCAAGGACCTGCCGGCCGCGCCGGTGCTCATCGGGCATTCGTTCGGTGGGCTGATCACCGAGAAGCTGCTGGGTCAGGGTCTGGGCGCCGCGGGCGTGGCCATCGACCCGGCCCAGATCAAGGGCGTGCTGCCGCTGCCGCTGGCCCAGCTGCGATCCGGACTGCCGGCCCTGGGCAATCCGGCGAACCTGCACCGGGCGGTCGCGCTGACCGAGAAGGAGTTCCGGTTCGGCTTCGGCAACGCGCTCACCGAGGAGGAGTCCGACCAACTCTTCGCGGCCTACACCATCCCGTCGCCGGCCCGGCCGCTGTTCCAGGCCGCGGCGGCCAACTTCGTGCTGCACTCGCAGGCCGCGGTCGACACCGACAACGCCAGTCGTGGCCCGCTGCTGCTCATCTCCGGCACCGCCGACCACACGGTGCCCGACGTCGTCACCCGGTCCACCTTCAAGCAGTACCGGGACTCCATCGCGGTCACCCACCTCAAGAAGTTCGAGGGCCGGGGCCATTCGTTGACCATCGACCACGGCTGGAAGGACGTCGCCGACGAGGTCCTGACCTGGCTGCGCGGCTGTGGAATCTGAGCGGGATCGGACCGCGATGACCCTGACCGTGAAGTCACGCTCATGAACCTCGACCTCGACGGCCGCGTCGCCATCGTCACCGGCGCGAGCAAGGGCATCGGCCTGGCGATCACCCGGACCTTCGTCGACGAGGGGGTCCACGTCATGGCGGGCGCCCGCCGGCTCTCCGACGAGTTGGCCGGGCTGGTCGAGGCCGGCGGGGCAACCTTCGTCCCGGTCGACCTGGCCACCGCCGACGCCGCCGACCAGCTGCTGGCGGCCGCCCTGGGCCGCGGCCGCGTGGACATCCTGGTCAACAATGTCGGCGCCGTCGGCACCCGGCTCGACGGGTTCCTGGCCGTGACCGACGAGCAGTGGCTGACCTCGCTGAATCTGAACCTGATGGCCGCCGTCCGGATGACCCGGGCGGTGCTGCCCACCATGCTGGCCGCCGGCGGCGGCAGCATCGTGAACACCGGCTCGGTCAACGCCTTCCTGCCCGACCCGACCGTCATCGACTACAGCGCCGGCAAGGCCGCGCTCACCAACCTGAGCAAGGCACTGTCCAAGGAGTTCGGACCGCGGGGCGTGCGGGTCAACAGCGTGAGCCCGGGTCCGGTGGAGACCGACCTGTGGCTGGGCGATGGCGGGGTGGCCGCCACCATCGCTCAGGCCGCCGGCGGTGATCCGGCCGCCATCGCGGCGCAGGCCGCGGCCGGCAGCGTCACCGGCCGGTTCACCCGCCCGCAGGAGGTGGCCGACCTGGTTGTGTTCCTGGCCAGCGACCGGGCGGCCAACATCACCGGGGCCGACGTCACGATCGACGGCGGCCTGATCACGACGATCTGAGCCGGCCGCGAACGGCCCCCCGAGAACGCCGACTTGCCAGAAACGCACCGCTGACCTCTGTTCAGCGGTGCGTTTCTGGCAAGTCGGCGCGAAAGGAGGCCGGGCGCGCGGGGAGGCCGGGCGCGAAGGGGGCCGGGCGGCGCGAAGGCGGGCGGGCGCGGGCGGGGCGGGGAGGCCGGGCGGGGCGGGCGTGGGCGGGGTGGAACGCGGGGCGCGCCGAGGTCAGCGGCGGGGGCCGGCCGAGCCGGCCCGACCCGGCGGGATGGCGGCCGCCGCGGCGGCGGTCGCCAGCACCCAGCGAACGCCGTCGACGCAGTCCCGGTGCCAGCGCCGGTAGTGCCGCAGCATGGTGTGTTCGCCGCCGTCGACGACGATCCGGCGCAGCCGCACCCCGGCCCGGGCCGCCCGGTCCAGCCACGGCTCGGTCGAGCGGGTGGGGATCATCCGGTCGTTGGTGCCCTGGACGACGGCCAGCGGCACCCGGGTCAACCCCTCGACCGGGTCGCCCGGTTCGAGCCAGGGCGCCAGCCCGACGACCCCGACCACGGGACCCGCCGCGTCCGGCCCGGCCGACCGGGCCAGGTGCACGGCCACCCGGCCGCCCAGGGAGTGCCCGACGAGCACCACCGGCAGGTCCGGATGGGTGGCGGCGATCGCGTCCACCGCCGCCCGGGCGTCGGCCAGCACCGTGGCCCCGTCGCCGTTCCACCCCTTCACCGCATTGCGCAGCCGGTAGACGGCCGCGTTCCGGTCGGCCCGGGCGATGGCTCGGGCGACCGGGAGCAGCCGCAGGGCGGCGAGGCTGAACGGGCCGACGGGTTCGGTGGAGTCGGCCGAGCCGCCGTGCAGGACCAGGACGGCCGCGGTGGCCGCGCACGGGGTCCGGATCGCGGACATCCTCGCGCCGCCGGCGGCCGGACCGGAATGAGTGGGGTTCACAATTCGAGTATCCGGAGCCGCGGGCCGTTCGGATGGGAATCGGCGGGCCATCCGGGCCCGACCCAGCCCCTAGGCTGCTCGACCATGGCCCGCATCGTGACCCACCGCCAGGCCGCCGCGGCGGTGGCCGCCTGGCGCCAGGTCAGCGACCAGCCGGGCGCGCCGGACCGGGATCGGGTGGCCGCCGCGGTCCGGGCCAGCCTGCGCTGGCTGGCCCAGGCCCATCCCGGCAAGGCCGTGGAGATCCGGGTCCCGCCCTACGCGGCGGTGCAGGCGATGGGTGGGCTCAGCCACACCCGCGGCACGCCGCCGAACGTCATCGAGACCGACCCGGCCACCTGGCTGGCCCTGGTCGTCGGCACGGTGAGCTGGGCCGACGCCCTGGGTGACGGCCGGGTGAGCGCCAGCGGGACCCGGGCCGACCTGTCCGCGCTGCTGCCGCTGACCGACCTGACCGGCTGACCCGGCGCCCGTCCGGCCGCGCGATGCGGGCCGGGTCACCGGGTTCTCGGGGTGGCGTACCCCCGAAACCAGGTACAGTGGGGTACCGCTGATCCCCTGGCATCACCCGCTCACGGAGGAGCACGGTTTACGTGGTCATAGGCACGCCACCTCGCGCCACCCACTCCGCACCGACGCCCCTGCCGAACCCGACGGTGCGCCGGTCCGATTCGATCGACCCATCCCTGGACCCCGAGCGCGATCCCTCGCCGCGCGAGGAGTGCGGCGTCTTCGGCGTCTGGGCGCCCGGCGAGGATGTGGCCAAGCTCACCTACTACGGCCTCTACGCGCTGCAGCACCGCGGCCAGGAGGCGGCCGGCATCGCCGTCGCCGACGGCTCGCAGATCGTCGTGTTCAAGGATCTGGGTCTGGTCTCCCAGGTCTTCGACGAGCAGACCCTGTCCTCCCTGGTCGGCCATATCGCCGTCGGTCACTGCCGGTACTCCACCACCGGGTCGACCACCTGGGAGAACGCGCAGCCGACCTTCGCCATCACCGACGTCGGGTCCGGCATCGCGCTGGGCCACAACGGCAACCTGGTCAACACCGTCGAGCTGGAGGCCCGGGTCGCTGCGCTGCCCGGCAAGGCCCGCCGCGGCAAGTGCTCCACCGATTCGGACGTGGTCACCCGGCTGCTCGCCGGCCGTTCCGCCGACGCCGGCCTGGAGGCCGCGGCGATGGAGCTGCTGCCCGACCTGCAGGGCGCGTTCAGCTTCGTCTTCTGCGACGAGCACACCCTGTACGCCGCCCGGGACCCGCACGGCGTGCGCCCGCTGGTGCTGGGCCGGCTGGACCGGGGGTGGGTCGTCGCGTCCGAGACCGCCGCCCTGGACATCGTCGGCGCCTCGTTCGTCCGCGAGGTCGAGCCGGGTGAGCTGCTGGCCATCGACGCCGACGGCCTGCGCAGCGAGCGTTTCGCCGCCCCCACGCCCAAGGGCTGCATCTTCGAGTACGTCTACCTGGCCCGTCCGGACACCTCCATCTCCGGTCGTGGCGTGCAGGCGTCCCGGGTCGAGATCGGCCGCCGGCTGGCCGCCCAGGATCCGGTCGAGGCCGACCTGGTCATCCCCACCCCGGAGTCCGGCACACCCGCGGCGATCGGTTACGCCCAGGCCTCCGGGATTCCCTACGGGCAGGGTCTGGTCAAGAACGCCTACGTGGGGCGGACCTTCATCCAGCCCTCGCAGACCATCCGCCAGCTCGGCATCCGGCTCAAGCTCAACCCGCTGCGCGACGTCATCCGGGGTAAGCGGTTGATCGTGGTGGACGACTCCATCGTCCGCGGCAACACCCAGCGGGCCCTGGTCCGGATGCTGCGCGAGGCCGGCGCGGTCGAGGTGCACGTGCGGATCGCGTCCCCGCCGGTGCGCTGGCCCTGCTTCTACGGCATCGACTTCGCCTCCCGGGCCGAGCTGATCGCCAACGCCGGTGACGTCGAGGCGGTCCGCCGCTCGATCGGCGCCGACACCTTGGCGTACGTCTCGTTGGAGGGCCTGATCGCCGCGACCGAGCAGCCCAAGAACCGGCTGTGCACCGCGTGTTTCACCGGGGACTACCCGATCGAGATCCCCGATCAGGTCGGCAAGCACGTGCTGGAGGGCATTGCCCGCGGCGTCGCCGGACCGGCCCACCTGGGCGGCCGCTCCCCGGTGGCCGCGCACGGCTACGGCGCCGAGGATGCCCTGAGCCGCCCATGATCGCGCGGCACCACCCAAGGTCACGACCGTTCAGAGGCGAGCGGTCGACCGGTACGGCCCGGCGGAGTTCCGGGTCGAGAACGAGACGAGCAACCGCATGACCGACACCCGCCACCCCATCGGCTCCGGGGCCACGTACGAAGGGTCGGGGGTGTCGATCGCCGCCGGTGAGGCCGCGGTCGACCTCATGAAGCCCTTCACCTCCCGCACCCGTCGGCCCGAGGTCGTCGGCGGCATCGGCGGATTCGCCTCGCTGTTCCGGCTGCCCCTGCACCGCTACCGCGAGCCGCTGCTGGCCTCGTCCACCGACGGCGTCGGCACCAAGTGCGCGATCGCCCAGGCGATGGACGTGCACAACACCATCGGCATCGACCTGGTCGCGATGGTCGTGGACGACCTGGTGGCCAGCGGCGCGGAGCCGTTGTTCCTGCAGGACTACATCGCCACCGGCAAGCTCGACCCGCAGCGGATCGCCGCGATCGTCTCCGGCATCGCCGACGGCTGCGTGCTGGCCGGCTGCGCGCTGGTCGGCGGGGAGACCGCCGAGCATCCCGGGTTGATGGCCCCGGACGACTACGACCTGGCCGCGACCGGCGTCGGCGTGGTCGAGGCCGACGAGGTGCTCGGCCCGGACCGGGTCCGGGCCGGCGACGTGGTGCTGGGCATGGGCTCGTCCGGCCTGCACTCCAACGGCTACTCGATGGTCCGCCACGTGCTGCTGGACATCGCCCGGCTGCGGCTGGACGGGCACGTCGAGGAGTTCGGCCGGACCCTGGGCGAGGAGCTGCTGGAGCCTTGCCGCATCTACGCGCTGGACTGCCTGGCGCTGATGCGGGAGACCGACGTGCACGCCTACGCGCACATCACCGGGGGCGGCCTGGCCAACAACCTGGCCCGGGTCATCCCGGACGGGCTGACCGCCGCGCTGGACCGCCGGGCGTGGAGCCCGCTGCCGGTGTTCGGCTACATCGCCTCGCACGGCCGGGTGGCCCGCGACGAGATGGAGAAGGCGTTCAACATGGGCATCGGCATGGTCGCCGTGCTCCCGCAGGAGGACGTCGACCGGGCCATGGCCATGCTGACCGCGCGGCACGTGTGGTCGGTCGTGCTCGGCACCGTCGAGAACTCCGGCGACCGCAGCGAGCGGGTCACCCTGTGCGGGGACCATCCCCGGTTCTGATCCGGACAGATCCTGACCGCTACCTGGGTGAGGATCGTGGCCATGGATGAGCAGTGGGACGGGGTCGCCGCGGCCCGGCTGCACCGTCAGGGGCTGTGGGCGCCGACGGCGGCCGACGCGCCGGCCGTGCTCGATGCCCTGGTGGCGATGCAGGGTCAGGAGTTCGCCTACGCCCTGTGGGCATTGGCCCAGCGGGTCCGGCCGGCCGATCGGCCCGGCCGGGCCGACCTGCTGGCCGCTTTCGACCGCGGCGACATCCTGCGCACGCACGTGCTGCGGACGACCTGGCACCTGGTGCGGCCGCGGGACGTCCGGCCGTTGCTGCGACTGACTGCGCCCCGCCTGCGCCGGCAGCTGGCCGGCTACGACCGGCAACTCGGCCTCGACCGGGCCGAGATCGACCGGGCGGAGGCGTTGCTCGCCGAGGAACTCGCCGGCGGCCGGCAGCGGACCCGGCGCGA
This sequence comes from Nakamurella multipartita DSM 44233, assembly GCF_000024365.1. Classification (NCBI taxonomy): domain Bacteria; kingdom Bacillati; phylum Actinomycetota; class Actinomycetes; order Nakamurellales; family Nakamurellaceae; genus Nakamurella; species Nakamurella multipartita. The sequence continues at coordinate 5,631,625 of NC_013235.1, read as the reverse complement.
GCTGGCCGACGCTCTGGCGGCCGCGGGCATTGCCGCGAGCGGCCAACGGCTGGGTCACCTGATGATGCACGCCGAGCTGGACGAGGTGCTGATCAGTGGCGCGATGGCCGGTCAGCAGCACACCTACGCCGCCTTCGCCGACCGGGTGCCGGCGCAGGGCGAGCGGGACGAGGCGGATGCCCTGGTCGAGCTGGCCGCCCGGTACGTGGCCGGCCGGGCGCCGGTCACCGCGAAGGACTTCGCCGGCTGGGCCAGCCTGACCCTCACCCAGGCGCGGGCCGGGCTGGACGCGACCGGGGTCGCGCAGGACCAGCGGGACGGCGTGACCTACTACGGCGAGACCGGACCCGGACCGGCGGCCGCGGCCGGCCGCGCAGGCCGCCCGCGGGTCGACCTGCTGCAGGGCTACGACGAGATGATCATGTCCTACAGCCAGAGCCGGGCGGCGATCCTGCCCGGTGGATCGGGGACCACCGCCGGGTTGCCGGTGCTGAACGGGACCACCTACCTGCACGCCGTGCTGATCGACGGCGTACTGGCCGGCCACTGGCGGCACCGGTTGACCGCGACGCAGGCCGTCGTCGAGCTGCAGTCCCTGCGCCCGTGGTCGGCCGCCGAGCGGCGGGCGATCGACGACGCCGTGCAGGACTACGGCCGCTACCTGGACCGGCCGGTGGCGGCCGACGTGACCACCCAGCCGAGCTGAACCCAGGGCCTACCGGGTCGGCGTGACCTCCCGCGACGCCGCCGGCAGGTCCGGGGTGAAGCGGGCGGCCACCCCGAAGAAGCCGCTGATCATGCGGTCCATCATCCGGTCGGGCAACAGCCAGGCGGCGACGGTCATGGCCTTGGCCCCGGACCCGACGGCGTACCGGGTGCGCGGCCGGCGGGCGGTGACGGCCTTGCCGATGGCCCGGGCGACGACCTCCGGCGCGGAACCCTGGTACTCGCCGGCGGACAGCACCTTGGCGCTGCGCCGGGCCTGGTCGGCGTAAGGGCCCGAGCCGGACCGGTCGAGCAGGCCGGCGGCGGCGATGCCACCCCATTCGGTGCGGATCGCGCCGGGTTCGATGACCACGACGTCGATGCCGTGCGGGGCCAGCTCGGCCCGGATGGAATCGCTCAGTCCCTCGACCGCGTACTTGCTCGCGTGGTACCAGGCGCCCAGCGGCTCCCCGAACTTGCCGCCCATGGAAGAGATGTTGACGATGGTGCCCCGGCGGCGCTCGCGCATGGACGGCAGGACCAGTTGGGTCAGCCGGGCCAGCGCGAAGACGTTGACCTCGATCTGCCGGCGGGCCTCGGCCAGCGGCACCTCCTCCAGCGCGCCGTAGGAGCCGTAGCCGGCGTTGTTGACCAGCACGTCGATCCGGCCGGTGTCGGCCAGGACGCGGTCGACCAGCTCGACCATCGAGGTGTCGTCGGTCAGGTCGGTGGACACGGTGACCGCGCCGAGCTCGGCCAGGGCCGCCATCCGGTCCAGTCGCCGGGCGACCGCATACACGCGGTAGCCCAGCTCCAGCAGGCGGCGGGCGGTGGCGTCACCGATGCCCGACGACGCTCCGGTGACCAGGGCGACGGGTGCAGTCATGGGTTCTCTCCTCAAAGCCAACTGGTTGGTTGGCTTCCACCGTACGCGTCGAGCCCGACATCGGTCAACAAACCAGTTGGTTGGCTATGCTGGACCGGTGCCGGCAGACAACGACGAGGCAGTGGTCCGGGGACCGGGACGGTCCGCGGCCCTGACGCGCAGCCGCATCTTGGCCGCGGCGACGGCCGAGTTCGCCGAGCGGGGGCTGGCCGGCGGGCGGGTCGACCGGATCGCGGCGGCCGCCGCAGCGAACAAGGAACGGATCTACGCCTACTTCGGCAGCAAGGAAGGCCTGTTCGACGCCACCGTCGAGGCGATCATCGGCGAGCTGGTGGACACCGTGCCGTTCGACGCCCACGACCTGCCCGGCTACGCGGGCCGCATGTTCGACTTCACCCTGACCCATCCGAGCCTGGTCCGGCTGGCCCTGTGGTACAGCCTGGAGCGGACGGGATCGGTCGAGGACCTGCCGCAGGCGAAGGCCTCCTCGGTGCGCAAGGTCGAGGCGCTGGCCGCGGCCCAGCGGGCGGGCGAGGTCGACGATGCCGTGCCGGCCGAGCGCCTGCTCCAGCTCATCCTCGGGGTGGTGCAGGGCAGCCTCGTGCTGGCCGGGCGCCCGGCCGATGCGGCCGAGCTCGCCGAGCGCCGGGAGGCGACCTGCCGGGCCGTCGCCCGGTTGATCACCCCGTCGGACCCAGCGATCCCACCGGCGGGCTGAGGCTCGCTCGCCCGGGACCGGCGGCCGCGTGCCGGCCCCGGCGGGCCGGTTCCCGCAGCCGGCCGGTGGCCACGGCGGCCAGCGCCAGGCAGGTCGACGCGACGGCGACCATCGCCGGTCCGGCGCCGATCGCCGCGGCCAGCGGGCCGGCCAGCAGCGACCCCAGGGCCAGGGCACCGACGTTGAGCTGGTCGTAGACGCCGAACACGCGGGCGGTCAGCTCGTCCGGCGCGGCCCGTTGCAGCAGCGTCACCGCGGTCACCTCGGCGATCAGGGATCCGGCGCCGGCGACGGCCACCAGGCCCATGGCCAGCCCGACGGGTGCGCCGATCGCGCCGGACAGGCCCAGCAGCACGGTGACCGCACCGAACCCGGTCATGGTGACCAGCAGCAGACGGGCCGGCCGGAACCGCGCGGCCAGCAGGTTGATGGGCAGCAGGGCGAGCACCCCGCCGACCGACAGGGCCGCGTTCAACAGCCCGATCGCCCGGTTGTCGGCGCCATCGCCGCCGCCGTCACCGGCGAAGACCTCGGCGGCCAACAGCACCATGGCCACCACCAGGTAGCCGTAGAGGAAGTTGTCGATCACCGCCACGGTCATCGGCCGGCGCACGGCGGCGACCCGCGCCACCGCGCTCAGTCCCGCGCGCAGCTCGGCCAGCACCCCCGGCGCGGCGTCCGGACGAGCCGGGGCGGGCAGCCGGGCCGCGGCCGACAGGGCCGCGGCGAGCACGAACAGCCCGGCCGCGGTCGCGGTGCCGACGGTGGGGCCGGCGCCGATCAGCAGCAGCAGCCCGAGCACGCCCGGCCCGGCCATCCAGGTCACGTTCTCCACCCCGGTGACCAGGGCGTTCGCCGGCGGCAGCTGCTCGTCCGGCACGCACTGGACGGTGGCCGCGGCCAGCGCTGGGTAGGACGGGGTGGCCAGCACGGCGGCCACCGCGGCCACCGTCACCAGCAGCGCGATCGGCCCGTGCAGGGCCAGACCGGCGACGAGCACGGCCGCGCAGCCGGCCCGGGTGGAGAAGGACAGGGTGAGCACGGTGCTGCGCGAGTGCCGGTCGGCCAGCAGGCCGGCGTAGCCCGAGGCCAGCACGTACGGCACGAAGCCGAGGGCGACCGTCACCGACACCCACCAACCCGAGCCGGTCCGCTCCAGGACCTCGATGCCCACGGCCAGGGTGAGCATCAGCTGGGCGATCGTGCCCAGGCCGTGCCCGGCCAGCAGCCGCCGGAACGGCCGGGTGCGCAGCGCGGAGCGGTAGGTCGGTCGCGGAGCCGGTGGCGGGCTCATCCCGTCGGCCCCGCGCCGGCCGACCCTGCGCCGGCCGACCCTGCGCCGGTCGACCCGGTGAACTCCACCCGAAGCGGGGCGAAGCCGTTGAAGCCGACGGTGGAGTAGCTGGCCGTGTAGGCGCCGGCGGACAGGAAATGCACCCGGTCGCCGGGTCGCAGATCGGCCGGCAGCCGGTACCGGTGCCGCCGGTACAGCACGTCCAGGCTGTCGCAGGTCGGGCCGGCCAGGATGGCCTCGGTGGTGGCCGAGGCGAACGGCCCGCCGGTGCGTTCGACGGCCAGCCGGTAGCGCAGGCTCTCGCCGTAGGCCTCGACCAGTCCGGTGAACAGCCCGGCGTCCAGGTAGACCCACCGCTCGCCCCCGCGGTCGCTGACCAGCACGACCTCGCTGACCAGCGTCCCGGCATCGGCCACCAGGAACCGGCCGGGCTCGGCCATCAGGGCCGGCGGCTGCGCCCCGAAGGCCCGCCGCACCGCGTCTCGGATCGCCTGCCCGTACCGGGCCGCGCTCTGGGTCCGGCCCAGCATGCCGGCCGGGAATCCGCCGCCGAGGTTGACGGTGCTCAGCCGGGCGCCGGCCCCCCGCAGGCCCCGGTCCAGCCGGCCGGCGGCGGCCAGCGGCCCGTCCCAGGCCCCGGGATCACGCTGCTGGGTGCCGACGTGGAAGCTGATCCCGACCTCGTGGCCGGCCGCGGCCGCGGTGCGCAGCAGGGTCCGCGCCTCCCGCTCCGGGCAGCCGAACTTGCCGCCCAACGGCCAGTCGGCGCCGGCCCCGGACGTGCTCAGCCGGACCAGGATCTGCGCGCCGGGCGCGTGCGCGCTGACCTTGGCCAGCTCGGCCGGGCTGTCCACGGTGTAGCGGCGCACGCCGCGACGGGCGGCCGCGGCGATGTCGCTCGACTTCTTGATCGGGTTGCCGTACGAGAGGTGGCGGGGATCCGGATCGACCGCCAGAACCGCCTCGATCTCACCCGGGCTGGCCACGTCCCACCGCGCGCCGAGACCGGCCAGGGTACGCAGAACCGGCGGGCTCGGATTGGCCTTGACCGCATAGTGCAGGTCGACGCCGGGCAGGACGGCGGCCAACCGCCGGTACCGGGCCTGCACGACGGCACAGTCCACCCGCAGGACGGGGGTGGCGTCCGGCTCGGCGGGCCGGGCATCGGGCGAGGGCGTCGGTTCCCCGACGGCGGCGAGAAGTCCCATAGGTTCCCCCTGTCGGGTTCGGCTGCCCTGGAACAGATGCCGAACACCCGCTTCTGATACCGCGGGGGCACACTGGTCCCGGCCGTGCCGGGTCACGGCGTCCGGCACCAGGCACTTGGGGAGGCGTCGTGGACGTCAGGTTCGTGCGAACGTCAGTCGCTGACGACGGGCCGGTGCTGACCGAGCATGCAGTGGCCGAGCTGCCGCAGCTGCTGGCCCGGACCGACGGCGTCACCTGGGTGGACGTCCCGACCTGGGACGCCCAGGCCGAGCAGGTGCTGACCGAGGTCTTCGGGTTCCATCCGCTGGCCATCCGGGACTGCCGGGAACGCAATCAGGTGCCCAAGGTCCACGTCTACCCGGGCCACGTCTTCCTGGTCCTACACGCCCCGCATCCGGGGCACGGCGGGCACGTGCACTTCGTCGAGCTCGACCAGTTCATCGGGACGAACTTCCTGGTCACCACGCACGGCCCGCTCAACCCGGCGGTCGACCCGGCGGCGGCGACGGTGGAGACCTCGTCGCTGATCCATCGCCTGGAGTCGGGCCGGCTGCGGCCGACGGCCGCCTACGAGCTCTCGCACGGGTTGACCTCGTCGCTAACCGGCCGGCTGCGGACGATGATCGCCTCGCTCACCCAGGAGGTCTGGGGACTGGAGCAGCGGGTGACCGGGGGCCACCTGGGCGACGCCGAGCAGTTCCTGGAGGAGATGTTCCGGGCTCGGCACGGCCTGCTCGCGGTCGAGACGATCGCCTCACTGAGCCGCGAGGTCTACGCCCGGATGGCCAAGATCGAGGCGTTCGGCCCGGCCGGCGAACTGCTCCTGGAGGACAGCGTCGACCAGTTCGAGCGGCTGCGGTCGATGGCGCACGGCCAGAAGGAGTATCTGGTCGGCACCATCGAGTTCTACCAGGCGCGAACGAACACCAAGATGACCATTGCGGCCGAGCGACTGGCGGTGATCGCGGCGGTGACGCTGCCGATCACCGCGCTGTCCTCGATCTATGGCATGAACGTGATCGTCAACGACGAGACCCACTACGGGCAGCTCGCCATCCTGCTGACGATCATGCTGGCGATGTCGATATCCCTGCTCATCTGGTCGAAGCGCAAAGGCTGGTGGTGACCAGCCTCACGACCAGAGACAGCCGTCAGCGACGGCCGCTCGCGTACCCCGGGGTGGCGTCGTCGTCCTCGTCGGCCACGTACTTGGAGTACAGGGCGTAGGGGTCGTCGTCGTCATCCTCGTCGGCTTCGGCGACCGGGGGGTGCGGTTGGTACTGCGTCCCGCCCGTGAGTTCGCGCTGCAAGGCATGTACGTCGATCGACGAGGTGTGGTACTTGAGCTCCCGCGCGACCTTGGTCTGCTTAGCCTTCTGCCGGCCTCGCCCCATGGCGGACCCCCTTGCAGTAAGAAGCGGGGCGGCCGAAGACGGCGGCCCCGGAATCAGGTGTGTTTCGTGCCCCCAACAGTACAGGCTCGGTCGGACTGTTCCCACACCCACTCGGCGTGTGGTCCGGGCCGCATCCGGCGTGTCGGACGCTCAGAACACCCCCGGCGCCACCGTCACCGCGCCCACCGGCTGCCCGCCGCCCAGCACCGGTCCGGCCGCAAACTCGTCCAGCAGCCGCGCCGCCGCCGCGGTGGGCGGGGTCAGCCCCATCCGGCGCAGCGCCGCGACCAGCACCGGCATCCGGGCCCGGTCGCCGCCATCAGTGATCTTCAGGGCGACGCAGCGGCCGTCCGGGAAGGCCGCGCAGTGCACGCCTTCGGCACCGCCCTTGACCAGCAGCCCGGGGAACGCGCTCATCAGCCGGGTGTCGTCGCGACCGGTGCCGCCGACCATGGCCGGGAACGCCCGCATCGCGTCGGCGACCCGCCGCTCGGTCGAGCCCGGTTCGGCGCTGCAGGTCGCGCCGAACCCGCGGGCCAGGGCGGGCAGGCTGACCGCGTACAGCGGGGCGCCGCACCCGTCGATGCCGACCGCGGCCGGCTCCTCCTGGGTGAGGCGGGTCACCACGTCCAGCACCCGGCGCTGCAGGGGGTGGGCCGGGTCCAGATAGTCGTCGGTCGACCAGCCGTTGACCACGGCCGCGGTCAGCATGCCGGCGTGCTTGCCCGAGCAGTTCATGAAGATCCGCCGGGGCTCTCCCGAGGCCATCAGCGCGGCCCGCTTGGCCGTCTCCTCCATCGGGAACGCCGGCGGGCAGCCCAGGTCGTCCTCGGTCAGCCGGGCCCGCTCGAGCATGTCGAAGGCCCGATCGACGTGCATCGGCTCACCCGAGTGCGAGGCCGCGGCCAGGGCCAGGTCGGCGTCCCGCAGGTCGGCGCCGGACTCGAGCATGGCCACGGCCTGGAACGGCTTGTTCGACGACCGGGGAAAGATCGGGGTGCGCAGGTCGCCCCGGGCGAACTCGACCGAGCCGTCCGCGGCGGTGATCACCACCGAGCCGTAGTGAGTGCCCTCGTGCAGGCCGGACCGGTGGACGTGGACCAGTTCGACGGGGGCTGTACTCAACCGGTGCTCCTCGGGGTTCAGGACTGGGGTTCGGGGTTCGGGGTTCGGGGTGGCTCAGTCGGGCGGGGTCGGGCGGGGCGGGGTTCGGCTCAGCCGATCCGCCAGCGGGCACGGGCCGGTTTGCCCTGGGCGGCCGGCCGTCCGGCGATCCGGGCCAGCCCGCTGGCCCGGGCGACCAATGCGGCGTCGTCCCGGCCGCGCGGCGGGTCCTGGCCGGGGGCGGACGGCTCGACCGGGGTGAGGGCGGTGCCGACCAGCAGGTCGGCGCCGGCCGCGATCGCCGCGAACAGCACCGGCACCGCGGCCGCGCCGCGCCCGCCGACGCTGATCTCGCCGGTGGCGGCGGCGACCACCCGGGCGACCTCGGCGGTCAGCGCGGCCGGGTCGGTGCCGTCCAGGACGATCTCGGTGACGTCGGGCGGCAGCCGATCGACCAGGTCGGCCCCGGGGTGGGCCGGGTCGGTGGTGATGATCAGGTCGGTCTGCCGGCGCAGCCCGGCCACCGCGGCGACGAAGTCGGGCTGGTCGAGGGCCAGGTGGATGCGGGTGGCGCCGACCTGCTCGGCGTCGATGGCGACCCGCAGCAGGTGGCCCAGCTCGCCGGCGGCCGGGGCCAGGCTGATCAGGATGCCGTCGACGCTCATCGAGGGGCCACGTCCGGTCGTTCAGGATGCTCGGGAAGGACCGGAACCGGCCCCTCGATCGGCCCGGTCCGGCCCGGACCGCTCACGCGGCGTCCAGCAGCCGGCGCAGCACGGCCGGGTCGATGTTGCCGCCGGAGACGACCGCGACGGTGCGGCCCGGCGGCAGCTGGTGCCTGTGGTGCAGGAACGCGGCGGTGGCCACCGCGCCGCTGGGTTCGGCGACCAGCCGGGCCTGCAGCAGCAACCGGCGGGTCGCGTCGGCGATCTCGTCCTCGGTGACCGTCACGATGTCGTGCACCTGGCGGCTGATGTGCGCCCAGGGCAGCTCGCCGACGGTGAACGTGCGCAGCCCGTCGGCCATCGTCCGGGCGGTCTGGGCCGGGGTCCACGGGATGCGCCGGCCGGCCCGGAACGACTCGGCGGCGTCCCCGGCCAGCTCCGGCTCGACCCCGATGACGACCGCCCGCGGCAGCAGCGCGGTGATCGCCGCGGCCACCCCGGAGATCAGCCCGCCGCCGGAGACCGGGACCAGCACCACGTCCACGTCGGGCAGGTCCTGCGCGATCTCCAGGCCGATGGTGCCCTGGCCAGAGATGACGTCGGGGTGGTCGAACGGCGGGATCATCGGCTTGCCGGTGGCCGCCGCCAGCTCCTCGGGCCGGCTGAAGCGCTGCTCCAACGGCACCAGTTCGACGGTGGCGCCCAGGTCGCGGGTGGCCTGGATCTTGCGCTCGGGGGCGTTGTCCGGGATCACGATGTGCGCGGTGGTGCCGAACGCGCGGGCCGCGTAGGCCACCGCCTGTGCGTGGTTGCCCGAGGAGTGGGCGAGCACCCCGCCGGCCCGGGCGGCCGGGTCCAGCCGGGCGATGGCGGTGACCGCGCCGCGGATCTTGAAGGCACCGATCGGCTGCAGGTTCTCCGGCTTGAGCCACAGGTCCGGCCACGGCGCGGCCAGCAGCGGCGTGCGCACCGCGTGCGGACGGATCAGGGTGGCGGCGTCCTGGATCAGCGGCAGCGTGACCAGTTCGGGCACCGGGGTCAGCTCCGCCGGAGCTGGGTGAAGGCGCGCCGGTCGATCGCCGACAGCGGGGTCTGCTGCTGGCCCTCGTCCAGCCGGTCGTCGATGTCGACGACCGCGTCGATGCCGCCGACCAGCAACGGGGTGCCGGCCTCCACCGACCGCTTGATCAGGGCCAGCGCGATCGGGCCGAGTTCGTGGTGCTGGGCGATGGTGCCCAGGCGGCCGACGGCCCGGCCGGCGCCGCTGGTGACCGGTTCGCCCGGCTCGGGCAGGGTGCCGACAGAGCCGTCCAGGTTGAGCATGACCAGCCGGCGGGGCGGGCGGCCCAGGTTGTGCACGCGGGCGACCGTCTCCTGACCGCGGTAGCACCCCTTGTGCAGGTGCACGGCGGTGCTCAGCCAGCTCACCTCGTTGGGGATGGTCTTCTCGTCGGTGTCCACGCCCCAGCGGGGGCGGCGGGTGGGGATGCGCAGCGCGTCGGCCGCCCAGCTGCCGGCCGGCACCGCCCCGGCCGCCCGCAGTTCCTGCGCGACCGCGCCGACCGCGGCGCGGGGCAGGACCAGATCCAGGCCTTCGGCGGACCGCCGGGTGAACCCGCCGTCCGGGCCGGAGCGGCCGGGCTCGGCATTGCGCGCCCGGCCGGCCACGTCGGCGGCGGTCGGGCCGGCCAGCGCCAGCACGGCCAGGTCGGCCGGGGCCACCTCGACCTTGGACCAGAACCGCATGCCGTCCAGGAAGGCCAGCAGGGCGGCGCCGGCCCCGGGCTCGGTGTCCAGGTAGACGACCCCGTCCTGGTGGGTGAGCACGGCGTGGTGCTCGACGTGACCGTTGGGGGACAGGAAGAGGGCTTCGGTGCTGGCCCCGTCGGCCAGGTCGGTCAGGTGCTGGCTGCTCAGCGTGTGCAGCCAGGTCAGCCGGTCCTCACCGGTGACGGCCAGCACGTCCCGGTTGGTGTGGTCGATCAGGGCGGCGCCGGATTCGGCCGCCCGCTGCTCGGCCGTCGGATCGCCGTAGTGCCAGGCCACGCCCTCGTCCGCGCCCCGGGCGGCCACCGCCCCGGGTAGGCCGAGCAGCGGGGAGGGCACTGGGGGGAAGGATCGGACCTGCGGTGTCGCCATGTCGCCCATGGTAGGCAGGCCCACCGATCGGGGCCGCCCGGTCGGCGGCCGGCGGCCGGTTCAGCCAGGGTCCGGCCCGGGGTTCGGCCCGGGCCCGGCCCGGTCGCCGGTGAACACCCGGTGAGGCGCAGGTCACAGGTAAGGGAACGGGACCGGTCTGCCGCCGCGGGGTGGGGGCGGCAGAATGGCGCAGCGTGGCTGACGACAGCGAGGTCCCGGGGGCACCGGTGACCGCGCCGGCACGACGGCGGCGGCTCCCGCTGTTCAACGGGAGTGGGGTGACGCCCTTCGTCGAGATGGATCGCGCCGCCTGGGCGGCGCTGGCCGAGTCGACCCCGCTGCCGCTGACCGAAGCCGAGATCGAGCGACTCCGTGGCCTGGGCGATCCGATCGACCTGGACGAGGTCCAGACCATCTACCTGCCGCTGTCCCGGCTGCTGAACATGTACGTCGGTGGCGTCGGCGCGCTGCACCGGCTGACCACGACGTTCCTGCGCGAGCGCACCGACCGGACGCCGTTCGTCATCGGGGTGGCCGGATCGGTGGCCGTCGGCAAGTCCACCACCTCGCGCGTGCTGCGTGAGCTGCTCGCCCGGTGGCCGGGGACGCCGCGGGTCGAACTGGTCACCACCGACGGCTTCCTCTACCCGAACAAGGTGCTCGAGGAACGCAACCTCATGCACCGCAAGGGCTTCCCGGAGTCATACGACCGGCGCTCACTGCTCCGGTTCGTGGTCGAGGTCAAGTCCGGGGCCGACGAGGTGCGGGCCCCGCGCTACGACCACCTGACCTACGACATCCTGCCCGGCGAGCAGGTCGTGGTGCGCAAGCCCGACGTGCTGATCGTCGAGGGGCTCAACGTGCTGCAGCCGGCCTCGCTGGACGAGACGGGTCGCAGCGTGCTCGCCCTGCCCGACTTCTTCGACTTCTCCATCTACGTCGACGCCAACCCGGCCGACGTCCGCCGCTGGTACATCGAGCGGTTCCTGCACCTGCGGTCGACCGCGTTCGCCGACCCGCACTCGTACTTCCGCCGGTACGCCGAGCTGACCGACGAGGAGGCCGAGGCGACGGCCGAACGGATCTGGCGGACCATCAACGAGCCCAACCTGGTGCAGAACATCGCGCCGACCCGCGGCCGGGCCACCCTGGTGATGACCAAGGGCCCCGACCACACGGTCAGCCGGATCCGGCTGCGCAAGCTCTGAGTCGGGCGGGCCCGGGTCAGTCGCTGATCGTTGGCGATCCCTGGCGCCCACGGGTGCCGGCCAGCGCCGCCCCGACCTGGTCGGCCAGCATGACCGCCACCCGCAGCTGCCCGCGCGAGGGTCGGGCGACCCGGGTGGAGCAGGTCAGCAGGTAGTGCCCGTAGACGGCGCCGCCGCTGCGCACCGGTAGCGCGATCGTCGCGTCGGTCGGCAGCCCCCGCCGGCTCACGTCGACGCTGTGTCCGCCCCGGGTGACCGTGCCGTCGCCGGTCAGGCTCGGCCCGCCGTAGTGGGTGGCCGGGTCGAAGCGGGCGTCGTCGATCTGCAGGACCGCGCGGATCTGCCGGCCGACCTGGTCGATGAGCTCCGCGGTCGACGACCGGCCGGCCGCGATCGTCGACGCCGTCCCCATCACCCCGTCCAGGTAGCCCAGTTCGCGGCTGGCCCGGGCGGCCTGCCGGCGCCCCCACAGCGCGATCTCCCCGACCGCCGCACCGACCAGCAGCAGCAGGACCGCCGTCTCGATGTCGTCCGGGTCGGTGATGGTGAACGCGTGGTACGGCGCGGTGAGGAAGTAGTCGAAGCCGGCCGCGGCGGTCAGCGCGGCCAGGACCCCGGCCGGCCGGATGCCGGTCGCGGCGGCGGCCACCACGAACAGCACCAGGATCAGGGCCGCCGTGGTGTTGGCGACCGAGTCGGTGAACAGGCCCAGCGCCGCGCAGGCCAGCACGGGCGCGGCGGCGCTGATCGCGGTCACCCAGCCGCGATGGGCCTGCAGGAACGGATCCACTCGCATGAGTCCATCGAACTCCGGTCCGGCCGGGGCCGCCGTCGCGAAAACGTGAAAATTCGCGCCGGCGCCGTAGGGATTGCGTGAAAACGGCCGCATCGCGACCGGGCCGGGCGTGTGATCGGTCGGGCGGTCGGGTGACCGCCGGGGACGCGAAAAGCTGGATGGGCAAGGGATAGACGGTGTTGGATCTGTGGTTCGTGCTGGTGACGGTGGTGGTGTTCGCCGTGCTCGGCCTGGCGGTGAAGGGAGCGGAGCGGCGGTGACCTGGGTCAATGCCGTCGGGGCCGTGGTGGCGGTGCTCCTGCTCGGCTATCTGCTGGTTGCGCTGGTCTTCCCGGAGCGGTTCTGATGAGCCCGACGGTGGCCGGGGTGGTGATGGTCGGGTCGCTGGTCCTCGCCCTGGCGCTGGCGCACCGCCCGGTCGGTGACTACCTGTACCGGGTGCTGGAGCCCGGCCGGCCCGCCCGGGTCGAGCGGGGGATCTACCGGCTGGTCGGGGTGGACGCCGGCAGCGAGCAGAGCTGGGGGGTGTACGCGCGCAGCGTGCTGGCCTTCAGTGCGGTGTCCGTCCTGGCGCTGTATGCGCTGCAACGGGTTCAGCAGCACCTGTGGCTCTCGTTGGGCTTCGATGCGGTGGCCCCGGACCAGGCGTGGAACACCGCGGTCAACTTCGTCACCAACACCAACTGGCAGTCGTACTCGGGCGAGACGACGATGGGCTACCTGGTGCAGGCGGCCGGCCTGGCCGTGCAGAACTTCGTCTCCGCGGCGGTCGGCATCGCGGTGGCGGCCGCCCTGATCCGTGGGTTCGCCCGGGCGGCGACCGACCGGCTCGGCAATTTCTGGGTCGACCTGGTGCGCATCGTGATCCGGGTGCTGCTGCCGGTCGCGGTGATCGGCGCGGTCGTCCTGGTGGCCGGCGGGGTGGTGCAGAACCTCTCCGCCGGAACCGATGTCGCCACCCTGGCCGGCGGCACGCAGCACCTGACCGGGGGACCGGTGGCCAGCCAGGAGGCCATCAAGCAGCTGGGCACCAACGGCGGCGGTTTCTACAACGCCAACAGCGCGCACCCGTTCGAGAACCCCACGTCGTGGACGAACTGGCTGGAGATCTTCCTGCTGCTGGTGATCCCGTTCAGCCTGCCCCGCACGTTCGGCCGGATGGTCGGCAACCGCCGGCAGGGCTACGCGATCCTGGCCGTCATGGCCACGCTGGCCCTGCTCAGTGTGATCGCCGTCAACGCCCTGCAGCTGGCCCACCAGGGGACCGTGCCCGAGGCGGTGGGCGCGGCCACCGAGGGCACCGAGAGTCGTTTCGGGGTCTCGCAATCGGCCACCTTCGCGGCCGCGACGACACTGACCTCGACCGGCGCGGTGAACTCGTTCCACGACTCGTACACCGCGCTCGGCGGTGGGGTGCCGATCCTGAACATGCTGATCGGCGAGGTGGCCCCGGGCGGGGTCGGGTCGGGCCTGTACGGCATGCTCGTGCTGGCGGTGATCACGGTGTTCGTCGCCGGCCTGATGGTCGGCCGGACGCCGGAGTACCTGGGCAAGAAGATCAGCGCCCGAGAGATCACCTTCGCCTCGTTGTACTTCCTGGTCACCCCGCTGATCGTGCTGGTCGGCACCGCCGCCGCGTTCGCCACCGGCAACAACGACACCGCCTTGAACACCGGCCCGCACGGCCTGTCGGAGGTGCTGTACGCCTTCGCCTCGGCCGGCAACAACAACGGGTCCGCGTTCGCCGGGCTCGGGGTGAACACCGGCTGGTGGAACACCGCGCTCGGCCTGGCCATGCTGCTCGGGCGGTTCCTCCCGATCGTGCTGGTGCTGGGCCTGGCCGGATCGCTGGCCCGGCAACGACCCACTCCCGCGTCGGTCGGCACGTTGCGGACCGACCAGCCGCTGTTCGTCGGCATGCTCACCGGCGTCACCGTCGTGCTGGTCGCCCTGACCTACCTGCCCGCGCTTGCCCTCGGCCCGCTGGCCGAGGGTCTCTAGGACGCTCCTGAATAACGGTCACTTGTGGGTTCGGGAGTTCGCTTTGGGACAGTGGGAGCGTTCGCGCGTGATCGGGCTGTCAGGCGTGGTCCTGAGTCGTCGCCCGGCCCTGGATGATTCTCCTGACTGATCGGAGGGACGGGCCGTTGCTCACGGCCCGGTGAGGTCTCGTGCCGGCCGGTCAGGCCGGTGCAATGGTCCACGTCCCGCTCACCCGCGTCAGCCCGAGGGTGAGCATTCGCCTGAGGTTGATCGCAGCGGCGCGGTGGTGCCACCAGTGGTCGTTCTTGGCGACGCCGCGGTAGCGGACTTTGCGGTTGCCGCGGACCAGCCAGGAGATCGATCGTTCGACCATCGGCCGGTGCCGTCGGTAGACCTGTTGGAAGTCCTCGGTTTCCGCTTGTCGACGGGCCGCCCTGAGCAGGCTTTCGTACTCGGTCAGCTTCAGCGATCGACCGGCGTCGCTGGTCGTGCATTGGGCCCGGAGCGGGCAGCCGCGGCAAGCCGCTCCGAAGGTGACGGACCATTGCGCGGTGATCGACCGGGTCACCCCGTTCGGGCAGGTGGCCGTCCTGGCCTCGGGGTCGACGGTGAAGTCGTCCAGGGTGAACCCGCCCGGCACGGCCGACCGCAGCGGGAACGGCTTGATCAACGCGATGTGCCCGGCATGGTCCAGTTCGGCCCGCGCGGCCCGATCCGTACGCCGAATCGGCCAGCACGTGCAGCTTTTCGGTCTCCTGTGCCAGCAAGGTGGGTCCAACCTCGGCGTCGCTGTTGCCGCGTCCGCTGGCCATGGTCACCGCGCAGGCGGTGACCAGACCGGTGTCGGGTTCGACCGCGATGTGTGCCTTGAACCCGTCCTGCCGCCGGTGGACGGTCTTGTGGGCGTGCCGCGCCTCCGGGTCCACGGTGGAGATCACCCGGTCCGGGGCGACCCGCTGCGCGATCCGCCACCGTCCGTCGGTGCCGTCCGAGCCCTCGACCGGTTCCACGTCCTGCCCGGCGACCAACGCCAAGAGGGCGACCGCGTCCGCCGCCTTCGGTCCGAGCTCCTGGTCGGGCAGGTGTCCCAGCACCCGATGCGCGTCGGTGACCAGCGCATCGACAAGGGCCTCGCGGGCCTGCTGATCGTTCCAGGCGATCGCCGGTTTGCCCGGGTCGTCATAGTCGTGAGCCGAGCAGTGCTCGCCGACGACCTCGGCGGCGCCGGGTACCTCGCGGCGGACCCGGCGGATCGCCGCGATCAACTGGGTGACCGTGTCCTGGGTGGCGACCGCGTCGTCCAGGATCGTGGAATCCAACGCTCGCCTGCTCTTTCCAGCCAGCACCCCGGTCTGGTCCACGACCTGGCGGACCGCGTCGAAGATCCGGTTCGGCGACTGCGAAGCGGCCAGCCGACGCCGCCAGTACGTCAATGTCGTGGCATGGAACGCCGCAGCGGTCACCGGTAACCCGCACGCTGCCTTCCACCGCAGATCGAACGTCACCGAGTCCACCGTGTCCGCGTCGGACAGGCCGTGCAGAGCCTGCAGCACAATCACCGACGCCATCACGTCGGCCGGCACTGACGGGCGGCCCCGACCCGACGGAAACAGATCCGCGAACATGCCGTCCGGGAACACCTCCCGACGGTGCGCGGCCAGAAACGCGAACACGCTGCCCGGCTTGAGCAGCCCACCGACTACCGACTCGGCATCCAACAACTCACGCTGATCCCGCGACCGACCCTGCACACCAAGATCATCCCGAACCCACAAGATCAACAGGGGCCGACATACGGATAATTCAGGAGCGTCCTAGAAGCACTCTGTCGCACCATCTGTGGAGAAATGACATGACGATCACGGCCGATGCGCCGGCCCGGCCCCGACCTGAGGGCCCGCACCGGGTCGGTGGGGGCCTGCTGGACCCCCGGCAACTGCTCGCCGGGCTGCCGGACGCGCTGCGCAAGTTGAATCCGGCCACCCTGTGGCGCAATCCGGTGATGTTCATCGTGGAGATCGGGTCGGTGTGCACCACGATCCTGGCCATCGCCAGCCCGTCGGTGTTCGCCTGGTCGATCACGATCTGGCTCTGGCTGACGGTGCTGTTCGCCAACCTGGCCGAGGCGGTCGCCGAGGGGCGGGGCAAGGCCCAGGCCGAATCGCTGCGAAAGGCCAAGCAGGACACGGTGGCCCGCCGGTTGACCGGCTGGCGGCCGGGGTCGCGGGAGGCGGCCGAGATTGCCGTACCGGCGAGCGGGCTGACCGTGGACGACGTCGTGGTCGTAGAGGCCGGGCAGGTGATCCCGGGCGACGGGGACGTCGTCGAGGGCATCGCCAGCGTCGACGAATCGGCCATCACCGGCGAGTCCGCGCCGGTCATCCGGGAGTCCGGCGGGGACCGCTGCGCGGTCACCGGCGGCACCAAGGTGCTCTCCGACCGGATCGTCGTGCGCATCACCCAGAAGCCGGGGGAGAGCTTTCTGGACCGGATGATCGGCCTGGTCGAGGGGGCCAACCGGCAGAAGACGCCGAACGAGATCGCCTTGAACATCCTGCTTTCCGCGCTGAGCATCATCTTCCTGCTGGCCGTCGCGACGTTGCAGCCGCTGGCGATCTACTCCAAGCAGCAGAACCCGGCCGCCCCGGACACCGCGGCGTTGACCGCTACCGGGTTGACCGGCATCGTGCTGATCGCGTTGCTGGTGTACCTGATCCCGACCACCATCGGGGCGCTGCTGTCGGCGATCGGCATCGCCGGCATGGACCGGCTGGTGCAGCGCAACGTGCTGGCCCTGTCCGGCCGGGCGGTCGAGGCGGCCGGCGATGTGAACACGTTGCTGCTGGACAAGACCGGCACCATCACCCTGGGCAACCGGCAGGCCAGCGAGTTCCTGCCGGTGCCGGGCGTCACCCCGCAGGAACTGGCCGACGCCGCCCAGCTGTCCAGCCTGGCCGACGAAACCCCCGAGGGCCGTTCGATCGTCGTCTTCGCCAAGACCGAATACGGCCTGCGGGAACGGCATCCGGGTGAGCTGGCCGGGGCCAGCTGGGTGTCGTTCTCGGCCCAGACCCGGATGTCCGGGGTCGACCTGCCGGCCGCCGGCGGAATCCGCCGGGTGCGCAAGGGTGCCGCGAGCGCGGTGATGGCCTGGGTGCGGGACAACGACGGACACGCCATCTCGACCATCGGCCCGCTGGTCGACGGCATCAGCGCGAGCGGCGGAACCCCCTTGGTGGTCGCCGAACTCGATCCCGGGCATCCGGCCCGCGCGCTGGGCGTGGTGCACCTCAAGGACGTGGTCAAGGCCGGCATGCGGGAGCGGTTCGACCAGATGCGCCGGATGGGCATCCGCACCGTCATGATCACCGGAGACAACGCCCTGACCGCCCGGTCGATCGCGCAGGAGGCGGGCGTCGACGACTTCCTGGCCGAGGCCACCCCCGAGGACAAGATGGCGTTGATCAAGCGGGAGCAGGCCGGGGCCCGGCTGGTTGCGATGACCGGCGACGGCACCAACGACGCCCCCGCGCTGGCCCAGGCCGACGTCGGCGTCGCGATGAATTCCGGGACGTCGGCGGCCAAGGAGGCCGGCAACATGGTCGACCTGGATTCGGACCCGACCAAGCTCATCGAGATCGTGGAGATCGGCAAGCAGTTGCTCATCACCCGCGGGGCGCTGACCACGTTCTCCATCGCCAACGACATCGCCAAGTACTTCGCGATCATCCCGGCCATGTTCGCGGCGGTGTACCCGGGCCTGGACGCGTTGAACATCATGCGGCTGTCCAGCCCGACCTCGGCCATCCTGTCCGCGGTCATCTTCAACGCGATCATCATCGTGGTGCTGATCCCGTTGGCCCTGCGCGGCGTCCGCTATACCCCGGGCAGTGCCGCGGCGATGCTCCGGCGCAACCTGCTGATCTACGGGTTGGGCGGGATCGTGGCGCCGTTCGTCGGCATCAAGCTCATCGATCTGGTCGTCTCGCTGATTCCGGGGATGTCGTGATGCGCGTCCCCGGGTGGGTGGCCGCCCACGTCGCCGCGCTCCGCGCGTTGCTGGTGTTCACCGTGCTGCTCGGTGTGCTCTACCCGCTGGCCGTGCTGGGCATCGCCCAGCTGCCCGGCCTGGACGGGCGCGCCGACGGCTCGGTGATCGACTCCGGCGGCTCCGCGGTCGGCAGCAGCCTGATCGGCCAGAGCTTCACCGACGCCGCCGGCAACCCGCTGCGGCAGTACTTCCAGTCGCGGCCGTCGGCCGGCGGGTACGACCCCACGGTCAGCGGCGCGTCCAACCTGGGTCCCGAGGACGTGGTGGATCGCACCGTCGACGGCGCCGTCGCGCCCAGCCTGCTGAGCCAGGTGTGCGCCCGCAGCAAGGCGGTCGGCGAGCTGGAAGGGGTGGACGGCCGGCGTCCCTACTGCACCGAGGACGGGGTCGGCGCGGTGCTGTCGGTCTTCCGGTCCGGCGGCCTGTCCGGTCCGGTGGTCCGGGCGGTCAGCGTCAACCAGCCGTGCCCGGCCACCCCGTTCCAGCCGACCTACCAAGGGGTTGCGGTGGAGTGCGCCGCCGCCGGGGAGGACTACTCGGGCGGTGTGCTCACGCCGATCCCCGGTGACGCCCCCGCGGTCCCGGCCGTTCCGGCGGACGCGGTGACGGCCAGCGGCAGCGGCCTGGACCCGCACATCAGCCCCGACTATGCCCGGCTGCAGGCTCCGCGGGTGGCCGCCGCCCGCGGGGTGGACCTGGCTACGGTGCAGGCCATGATCGACGAGCAGACCACCGGTCGCGCCCTCGGGTTCCTGGGTGAGCCGGTCGTCACTGTGCTGGAGCTGAACGTGGAGTTGGATCGGCAGTACCCGTACCGGGCCTAGACCGGGCGGGCAGGTGCGGACCGGGTGCCGGCGAGAGGAGGCGCGATGGGAACACGGGGGCAGCTGCGCGTCTACCTCGGCGCCGCGCCCGGGGTCGGCAAGACCTACAAGATGCTGGAGGAGGCGCACCGGCGGCTCGAGCGTGGCACCGACGTGGTCGTCGGCGTCGTCGAGGGCCACGAGCGACCGCTGACCGAGGCGCTGCTGGTGGGGCTGGAGGTGATCCCGCGGCAGGTCCGGCCGTACCGGGGGGCCCGCTTCGCCGAGATGGATCTGGACGCGGTGCTGGCCCGGCGACCGCAGGTCGTCCTGGTCGACGAGCTGGCGCACACCAACGTGCCCGGGTCGCGGCACGGTAAGCGCTGGCAGGACGTCGAGGAGCTGCTGGACGCGGGCATCACCGTGATCACCACGGTGAACATCCAGCATCTGGAGTCCCTCAACGACGTGGTGCAGGAGATCACCGGCGTCGTCCAGCGGGAGACCGTGCCGGACGAGATCGTGCGTCGCGCCGACCAGATCGAGCTGGTCGACATGACGCCGGAGGCGCTGCGCCGGCGGATGGCCCACGGCAACATCTACCGGCCGGACAAGGTCGACGCGGCCCTGCACAACTACTTCCGGGTCGGCAACCTGACCGCGCTGCGCGAGCTGGGCCTGCTCTGGTTGGCCGACAAGGTCGACGACCAGCTCGACCGGTACCGGGCCGACCACCACATCACCGACACCTGGGAGGCCCGGGAACGGGTGGTGGTCGCGCTGTCCGGCGGGCCCGAGGGAGACACCTTGATCCGCCGGGCCGCGCGGATCGCCGACCGGACCAAGGGCACCGACCTGATCGCCGTCACCATCATCCGCTCCGACGGGCTGGCCGGACCCGGACCGGCGCACCTGGCCCGGCAACGGGCCCTGGTGGAAAGCCTGGGCGGCACCTACCACCAAGTGGTCGGCGCCGACATCCCCACCGCCCTGCTGGATTTCGCGCGGGGGGTGAACGCCACCCAGCTGGTGCTGGGGGCCAGCCGGCGCGGCCGGTTCGCGCAGCTGTTCGCCCGCGGCGTGGGCGTCACCACCACTGCCGGGTCCGGCGCGATCGACGTGCACCTGGTCACCCACGAAAAGGCGCAGTCCGGGCGCCGGCCGCCGCGCCCGTCCTGGGCCGGGGCATTGACCCGGCGCCGGCGCGTCCTGGGCTTCGTCCTGGCGCTGGTCGGGATGCCGCTGCTGAGCCTGGCGCTGATCGGGCTGCGCGGGCAGCTCAGCCTGCCCAGCGACATCCTGGCCCTGCTGCTCGGCGTGGTCGGCGTGGCCCTGGTCGGCGGCCTGCTGCCCGCGCTGGTCGCGGCGTTCCTCGGGTTCGGGCTGCTCAACTACTACTTCGTGCCGCCGCTGCACCAGTTCACCGTCGCCGAGGCGGAGAACCTGCTGGCCCTGCTGGCCTTCCTGCTGGTCGCGGTGGCGGTCAGTGTGGTGGTGGACCTGGCCGCCCGACGCACCGGGCAGGCGTCCCGGGCCCAGGCCGAGGCGGCGACGTTGTCCACCCTGGCCGGCAGCGTGCTGCGCGGGGAACGCCCGTTGCCCGCGCTGCTGGAACAGGTGCGGGAGACGTTCGGCCAGGACAGCGTGACCCTGCTGGAGCGGCACCCGGACACCGTCGCCGGGCCGGACCTGCGGCGCGACCAGCGGGCCTGGTCGGTCGCGGCCTGGGTCGGCGAATCGCCGAGCACCGCCCCGGCTCAGGGTGTCGAGGTCGCCGTCAACGACGAGGTGTCCCTGGTCCTGCGCGGCCCGGCGCTGGCGGCCGCCGACCAGCGCATCGTGGAGGCGTTCGGCGCCGAAGCGGCCGTGGCCCTGCGCCAGCAACGGCTGTCCGAGCAGGCCGCGGCGGTCGTCCGGCTCACCGAGGTGGACCGGCTGCGGACCGCGCTGCTCACGGCCGTCGGTCATGACTTCCGCACCCCGCTGGCCGCCGCCACTGCCGCCGTGACCAGCCTGCGCAGCTCGGACGTCACGTTCGGGCCGCAGGACCGGGACGAGCTGCTGGCCACCGCGGAGGAGTCGCTGGCCCGGCTGAGCCGGTTGGTGGAGAACCTGCTGGACATGAGCCGGTTGCAGGCCGGGGCGCTGGCCATGCACCTACAGCCGATCGGCGTGGCCGAGTTGGTTCCGATCGCCGTCGACGACCTGGGCGAGGCGGGTCGCGCCGTGCAGGTCCGCGACGCCGACGACGTGCCCGACGTGACCGCCGACGCCGCCCTGCTGGAACGGGTGCTGGCCAACGTCATCGCCAATGCGGTCCGGCACAGCCCCCGGACCGGCCGCCGATGGTCACCGTCAGCGAGCACGACGGGCGGGTCGAGGTGCGCGTCATCGACCACGGCCCGGGTATTGCCGCGCAGGACTACGACCGGGTGTTCCTGCCGTTCCAGCGGCTCGGCGACCGCGACAACACCAGCGGCCTCGGTCTGGGCCTGGCGCTGTCCCGCGGACTGACCGAGGCGATGGGCGGCACGCTGACCCCGGACACCACCCCGGGCGGCGGCCTGACCATGACGATCAGCCTGCCGGTGGCCGACCACGCCGATGCGCCCGAGGCGCAGGCGGCGGACCCGACGATCCTGAACCGGGTGGACAGCTGGCCGAAGGGACGATCGTGAGCCGGGTGCTGCTGGTCGACGACGAACCGCAACTGCTGCGGGCGCTGCGGATCAACCTGGCGGCAAGGCATTTCGATGTCGTCACGGCCGAGGACGGCAGCGGCGCGCTGGAGGCGGCGGCCACCCACCCGCCCGACCTGGTCGTGCTGGACCTGGGCCTGCCCGACCTGGACGGCGTCGAGGTGATCCGGCGACTGCGGGTCTGGACGGCGGTGCCGATCATCGTGCTGTCCGGCCGGGTCGGCAGCTCGGACAAGGTGCTGGCCCTGGACGCCGGCGCCGACGACTACGTGACCAAGCCGTTCAGCCTGGACGAATTGTTCGCCCGCATCCGGGCCGTTACCCGGCGCTCGACCGGTGCCGACGCGAGCGCCGAGGTCGTCGTCGGCCGGTTCCGGATCGACCTGGCCGACCGGACGATCGCCGCCGACGAGGGCGAGCCGCCGCACCTGACCCGCACCGAATGGCAGTTGCTGGAAATCCTGCTGACCCACCCGGGCAAGCTGATCACCCAGCGAAGCCTGCTGCAGCAGGTCTGGGGGCCGGCCTACGAGCAGGAGACCCACTACATCCGGCAGTACATGGCCCACCTGCGGCGCAAGCTGGAGGCCGATCCGGCCCGGCCCCGGCATCTGCTCACTGAGCCGGGCATGGGGTACCGGTTCCAACCGTGAGCCCGGGGGACCCGGAATCCGGTTAGGGTGCGGCGGTGGCGGACGGCAGCGTGGTGGTGGCCTTGCTCGACGGAACCCTGCTCGACCCGGCGCAGCCGTTGCTGCGCCCGGACGACCTCGGGGTGCTGCGCGGCGAGGGGGTCTTCGAGACCACGCTGGTGGTCGACGGAATCGCCCGCGATCTGGATGAGCACCTGATCCGGCTCACCGTCTCCGCCGAGCAGACCGGCCTGACCGTGCCCGCGCCCGATCAGTGGCGGCCGGGCGTGCAGGCGGCCCTGCAGGCCTGGACCGGCGGATCGCAGATGGTGCTGCGGCTGATCGCCAGCCGCGGCCCGGAGCACGGCAGCGAGCCGGTCTGCTACGTGTTGGGCGCGGAATTGCCGATGGCCAGCCGCCGGCAGCGGCGGTCCGGCGTGCGCGTGCTGCTGCTGGAGCGAGGGTTCACGGTGGCGGCGGCGACGTCGGCGCCGTGGCTGCTGGCCGGTGCGAAGACGCTGTCCTACGGGGTCAACATGGCCGCCCTGCGGCACGCCCGGGCCAACGGGGCCGACGACGTGATCTTCCTGGATGCCGACGGGCGGGTGCTCGAAGCGCCCACCTCGTCGGTCGTGCTGGCCCGCGGACGCACCTTGGTCACGCCGCCGGAGGAGGCGATCCTGGCCGGCATCACGGTGCGGCGGCTGTTCCGGGCCGCCGAGTCGGCCGGCTGGGACGTGCAGACCGAGCCGTTGACGGCGGCCGATCTGTGGGCCGCGGACGGGGTGTGGCTGACCTCCAGCGCCCGGCTGCTGGCGCCGGTGGTGGCGATCGACGGGCGGCCGCGGGCCGACGGTGCGCTGACCGGGGAACTGCACCGGTTGCTCGACGTGCCGGACTGAGCTCTCTCGGCGGTCTCTCGGTCCTCGTCGTCGACGGTGAACCCCATCCGCCAGTGGCGCCCAGTTGACGGGCCTGGATCGCGCGTCGCAGCGGGGGGCGGCGTTCGAGGTGCGCAGGCCGGCCGGCTCCGGGACCTTGGTCAAGGGTCGATCGCCCCCAACTCCGGCGAGTAGACCCGTCCTCGCGCACCAGCGGGACCGAACTCGCGGAGCGAGGGTAAAGCGGGTCACCGGCAATTCTGCCGAGGAAGGGAAGCGCAGTGTCGGAAGCGGCGGGCATCGGATCGCCATACGGGACAGCTCTAGTCACCTCAGGGATCACGGTTGCGCGAGCCACGGATCCCGACTATCGGGTTTGCTCAACGAGCCCGCGAGGGGCGTCGCGGAAGTCGGGCGGTGCTAGGAGGTTGAAACGGTCTCGGAGCTTTGCGATGAGCGCGTTCGCATCTGCCTGGGCGGCTGGTGCACCAGGGTCTGAGAATCGACGCGGATCGTCGGTGGCAATCGCACGCTCACAGGCGGCGTAGACGCTTGAGGCGCTTCGTCGTACGCGGACGAGCGTCCGAGGACCACCGATCCACGAATACACCGAGCATGCTGGTTGACCGGCCGTCGCCCACCACCGCTGCCAACACTCCTCGCCAATCTGAACGAGAAGATCGTCAATCGTCCTGGTGTATTCGGGGGGAAGGGTTTCCACGGTGCCGCCAATGACCAGCCCACCCCCGAGGTAGGTCAATGCCGAGCCCTGCGTGATGCCAGCTCGCGCCGGTCCGACGGTGGCGCGGGCGGCGTCGATCTTGGCCGACGATCGGGAAGGCTTGAGGCTCATCACACAACGATCGCCGCCCGGCACTGGAGCGGCCAGTCCTGGCTGAGGTGTTTGGTCCCGCAGACGTTGCCCAGACCATCAAACAGGCTCGGTGGTCGCCCTACGACCCCTACGGCCAACCCCTGACCACCGCAGGCGCCGTCGACTTCGACGCCATCGTGAACACTAACCAATCCAGCTACGACCACGGCTGGCTCGGCCAACACCAACGCGGGACAGAACACACCGCAGGCCTCGGCTACCTCGAAGGGATGGAACGGAGGCTTCAAGTTCAGCGAACCCGGCCGGACGGGTGATTCAGACGACCTGCCGGTCGACGACCTCGTCGACGCGCAACCCTTGCGAGTGCAGGTCGGCCACTACCCGGTCGAACTCGGCGGTGTCGACGAGCGCCTCGACGGTCTGGGCGGACAGCGACAGGGTGTCCCACCACACGTCGACGGACGGCTCGGCGTCCAGCGCGGCCCGCAGATGTCCGGCCAGCGCCTCGGCCCGACGGGCCCGGCTGACGCCGGTGTCCGGGCGTCCGCGCCATTGCACGCTGACCGGCGTCCGGCCGGCGACGCGGCGGTGTGCGGTCGAGGTGCGCATGAGGCAATGGTACGCAGCCGGGCGTTCTGTCGGAATGGATTGTGACCCGTTGATCCGGGGCCGCGACCCGTTGTGTCAGACCACCCGGCCACCATGGACCCGGAGCTAGGACAAGGGGGGTGAGCCGATGATCGAGTCGTTGGGGTCGATGATGCTCGCGGCATTGGACGAGGCCGGCCCCGGAGCCGACCCGGAGTTGCCGGTCGTGCTGCAGATCGACGCACTCTCGCCGGGGGCCGACGAGTCGTGGGGGCACTTCAAGGATCGGGTCGGAGACCGGCTCGGCCGGCAGACCGACCTGCTCCGGGACCGGATCGGCGTGGGCGACGTGCGCGAGCTGTACGCCGGCAACGCACTGGCCGCCTCGCTGACCACCGAGCAACTGGCCGCCGTCATCGACGATCCGCAGATCGCCATCCTGTTCGCCGATCTCGATCCGGTGCTGCCGGTGGTGCTGATGCACGAGGTGCACGAGCTGGTCGGCGCCCCCGCCTTCCGCCGTGCGGGCGGTGGGCTGACCGGCGCCGGGGTGAGCGTCGCGGTGCTCGACACCGGCATCGACCGGCGGCATCCGGCGCTGACCGTCGCGCACAGCATCCAGACCTGCGACGAATCCGTCGACATCCCCGGCCACCACGGCACGCACTGCGCCGGCATCATCGCCTCGACCGACCCGCGGGCGCCCGGCATCGCCCCCGGTGTGGACCTGATCGACGTGAAGGTGCTGCGGGCCAACGGAACCGGCCGGCACACCGACATCACCGCCGGTGTGGACCGGGCCCTGGACCGCGCGGCCGACATCCTGTCCATCAGCCTGGGGTTCAACCACCTCCCGATCAGCGTGCCCGGCGGTCACGGCTGGACCTGCGTGGACGGCGCCTGCCCGCTGTGCACGGCGGTGGACAACGCGGTGCTGGAAGGCGCGCTGGTGGTGGTGGCCGCCGGCAACGAGCATCAGCGCTGCGAAGGGGTGCGCTCGGCCGGGCAGGGACTGGTCTACGACACCGAGCTGAGCTGCCCCGGCCAGGCCCGCGGCGCCCTCACGGTCGGCGCCACGCACAAGGCCACGCATGCGCCGGCCCGCTTCTCCAGCAACGGGCCGACCGCCTACGACTCGGGCAAGCCGGATCTGGTCGCCCCCGGGGTGGACGTCCGGTCCACCGTGCCGCTCCCGCCGGCCAGTCCCGGCGGATCGGCGGTGGCCCCGCCGCCGTTCGGGATGAAGAGCGGCACCTCGGTCGCCGCCCCTGTAGTCGCCGGGGCCTGCGCCCTGCTCATCGAGTCGGCCCGCCGGACCGGCGCCCCCGACGACCCGGCCGCCATTCGTCGCATCCTGCTGGACACGTGTGTCGAGCGGATCGGTGGTCCGGCCAACGTTGTCGGGGCCGGGCGGCTGCGGCTGCCGTGAGCGTCGGGTTCCCGCCCGGTTGACCGGGGTGGGGCGGCGGTCGGATGGGCTGGCGGGCGTCATCAGCTGACCTGGCCGATCGGACCGGGTTTGTTGGGGCAGATACCGACGGACTTCATCGTGCGCCGCCGCACCCGCCCCATGATCCAAGAACCTAGTTCGTGGTGACTCGGGCCGCTTCCGGGAACCTGGTCGTCATCCGGCCGCTCACCGGCCTGCCTTCTCGATCGGAGCCCACGATGACCGACTCACCCGCGCCGGGCCTGCACCTGCAGCCGATGGTGCATGTCCAGCAGATGGAACCGGCGGTCGCGTTCTACGAGGCGCTGGGCGCCACCGTGCTGCATGGCAGCCGGGACGGCGACTTCGTGATGCTGCGCATCGGCGACAGCCAACTGGGTCTGCTCGCCCACCCGCCGAACCCGGAGCAGAACGAGGGGACGGTCGAGCTGAACTTCGACACCGCTGACGACCTGGCGGCCGTGCAAACCCGTCTGGCCGCTGCCGGTGTCACCATCGTCGCGCCGGCCAACGACACCGGGTTCGGTCAGCAGTTGCAGGTCGCCACCCCGGACGGCTTGCTGGTCAAGATCAATCGCCTCGAACCGGACCGCTACCGCTGATCGGCCGGGCCATCCCGCTGGTGCTGCACGCCCACCAGGTCTCGCGTCGGCCGAGATCCACCTCACGAGGTCGAGAAGCTGTCTGTGTGGATGTCGCGCCCTGCTGATTGACGGGTGAGCGCATCCGCCGCGCTTCAGGTCCGGGCCCGTTCCAACCGTTGCAGCGCATCGTGGGCCCGCCGCTGGGCGATCTCGGCCCGCCGCACCTGCCGGCGGGCCTCGTCCACCGCGCGCCGGGCGTCGGAGAGTTCCTGCTCCAGCTCGTGCACCCGGTCGACCTTGGCCTGCTCGTCGTCGGTGGCCAGGATCAGCTCCTCCTCCGCCTCGTCGACGGTCTGCCGGGCGTCGGCCAGCGCGGCCTCGCGGGCGGCCGCCGCCTCCTGCTCGGCCTGCGCTCGCTGCTGCGCCTCGGCGCGTTCCTGCGCCTGCCGGGCCTCGCGGCGTTCGGCCGGCGAGAGCCGCGAGCCAGCGGTGGATCCTGCGGTCGATCGGGGGGAGGGTCGTGACCGGGCCGGACGCTGCGTGTCGGTGTCGGATCCGGTACCGGACCCGGCGACCAGGGTCAGCTCGGGCCCGCCGATCGAGAACCCCTCCCACCGAGCCGGTTTGACCAGCGCGCCACGCTGGATCTCCTGCGCCACCGCCTCGTCGGACAAGGCGGCCGTCAGGGTGGAGACCACCTCCTCGCGGACCGCGGCTCCGGGATCGCGCTCCTGGACCGCGGCGAACGCGGCCCTGGTGAGCTCGTCGAGCAGCCGCCGGCGGGATTTGGTCAGCGCCCGGATCTGGTTGGCGTCGACCGACTTCTCCGCCGACCGCCACTGCTCGCCGAGCTCGCGCAGCCGGTCGATGGCGTCCGGGTCGGTACGGGCGAGGCGGTTGAGGGCGTAGGCGGACCTGGTCGGTTTACGCAACGCGCCGATCTGTTTGGCGGCCGCGGCGGCGCCGGCCGCCTTGGCCTGCGCGACCAGTTCGGTGCGCCGGGCCATGAACGCATCGGGGTCGGCCCCGTACAGCTCGTCGATCGCGGAGTCAAGCGGGTCATCGGCCACGACTCATCCTCACCCCGGTCGCCGCCGGCTGCCGGGAGGTCACGGGCGGGACGTCGCGTTCAGCCGGCAGGTGGCGGATCGGGCAGCAATCCGCGCCGGTGCGCCACCGCGACGGCCTCGGCGCGCCCGCCGACCCCGAGCTTGCCGAGCACGTTGGAGATGTGCACGCTCACCGTCTTGCCGCTGATGTAAAGGCGCTCGCCGATCTGCCGATTGGTCAGACCGGCGGCGACCAACCGCAGCACCTCCTCCTCGCGGCCGGTCAACACCCCGCCGGAGGACGTGGACCCGGGCAGGTCGAGCCGGGCCCGCCGGCCCAGGTCGATCAGCGCCGCCGCCAACGGCCGGGCCCCCATGTCCTGCGCCGCGCGCAGCGCGGTGCTCGCCTCGACGGTCGCGCCCGATCGGTCGCCGCGGGCGGCCAGCGCCTCGGCCAGCCGCCACCGCGATCGCGCCTCCTCGTACCGGTAGCCATAGGCGAACTCGGTGACCGCGGCCCGCCAGAGGTCCGGGTCGGGCTCGCCGATCAGCCGGCTGTACTCGGCGCGGGCCCGGGCCACCCACCCCCGACCCTCGGGGCCCAGCTGGCCGCCACGGGGCCGTCCCCGTCGGGCGGTCTGCTCCATCCGCTCCAGGAGCTGGGCGCCGGTGGCCAGGTCGCCGGCCAGATCACCGCCGGTCAATCGGGTCTGGGTCGCCCGGTCGGCCAGGGCGGCCAGGCCCAGCGCGGACAGCCAGATGCCGCCCAGGAAGTAGTCGTTCCAGGCCCGGCTCATGAAATCGGTGAGCCGGAAGGTCAGGTCGACGGCGGCCTGATGCTCGCCCGCCCAGGTCAGCGCGTCGATGGTGCAACCGCCGGAGGTCAGGGCCATCATCGGGTCGCGCGACCAGTCGATCTCCACTGCCCGGCCCCGGTCCAACGCGTCCTCGTCGCCGCGCGCCACCGCCGCGTACAACTCGATGGTGGACAGGATGGTGCGCACCGATTCGGGCACCATGTCCATGCTCGGCTCGGGCCGGCGCAGATCCCCGCTCAGGTACCGGATCAGTTCCCGGTACAGCAGGAGCCCGACGCCGTAGCCCATCCAGAGCACGCCGGTCGAGCGCGCCCGGTCGATCCCGGCCGCGCAGATCTGGGCCGCGGCGGTCAGATCGCCGGCGTAGTAACGGTTCGCGGTCAGATTGTGGGTGGCGCGCAGCTCGGCGGTGAGGTCGCCGACCGAGCGGGCCAACTCCAGGGACCGGCCGAACAGGTCGCCGGCCAGGTCGGCCTCGTTCACGGCCAGCACGCCCAGCGTGGTCAACGCGTCGGCCTCGGCCGCCGGCACGCTGAACGCCCGGGCCTCGGCCACCGCCCGTTCGGCGATCGCCTGGGCCTCGTCGTCATGATCGCAGTTCAGCGCCGACCGGGCCTGGGCGGCCAGCAGCCGGGCCCGGTCCGCCGACGGGCCCTCGGCGTCCAGCACCCGCAGGGCCCGGGCCGCGCGGTCGAGCGCCTCCCGCTCCCGTTGATCATCGATCAGGTAGTAGGCCGCGTCGGGGGTGAGCCGAGCGGAGCGCGCCTCGTCGCTGCGGTCCAGGGCGCTGACCGCCAGCGCGGCGGCGCGAGCCGGCCGGCCCGCCCGGCTGGCCGCGGCGGCCGCCGCCATCTGCACGTCGACCAGGTCCCGCCCGAGCCGTTGCGCGGCGTCCGGCACGGCGTCCCAGAGCGAGATGACGGTCTCCAGGTGCCGCAACGCCTCGGCCGGGGCGAGGACGTCCACCGCCTCCTGGGCCGCCGCGGACGATGCGGTCAGCGCCACCGGCAGCTCGTGGGCCCGAAGCGCGTGATAGGCCAGCTCGGCCGGCGACCCGAGGGACGGATTCGCGGCGATCTGCTGCTGGTAGGCCCGGTGCAGGCCGGTGACCTCGCCGGGCAGCAGGTCGCCGTAGACGGCCTCGGCCAGCAGGGCGTGCCGGAACACGATCCAGCGGGCGTCCTCGGTGGCCAGCACGTGGTGCGCGATCGCCTCGCGCAGGGCCGCGTCGACCGTGCCCGGGTCGGCGAAATCCGGGCGTCCACCGGCCACCGCCGTGAGCAGTTCCCCGGAGACCCGGCGACCGGCGACCGAGGCGATGCCGGCCAGCGCCTGCACCGCCGGGTCCAGCCGTTCCAATCGGGCGTGCAGGACGTCGGCCAACGAGCCGGGCAGGGCGGCGGTGTCGGGTCCGGACTCCAGCAGCTCCTGCGCGAAATAGGCGTTGCCCTCGGAGCGGCGCAGCACCCGCTGCAGCACCTGGTCGGGCAGCGGATGGCCGGTGATCGCGGCACCGAACTGGGCCAGCTCGTCCCGGGTGAACGGGGACAGCTCGACATGATCGACCCGCGGATGCCGCAGCAGTTCGGACAGGGTGGGGCGCAGCGGATGGCGCCGGTGCAGGTCGTCGGTGCGGTAGGAGGCCACCACCACCAGGGGTTCGGTGCGCAACCGAGCGATGAGGAACCGCAGCACGTCCCGGCTGGACGGGTCGGCCCAATGCAGGTCCTCGATGATCAACACCAGTGGCCGGTCCGGCCGGCCGCCGGCCCCGATCGCCGACGCGATGCCGTCGAACAGTTGCCCGCGGGCGGCCTGGTCGGCCCCGCCGGCGGCCGGCTCGGCCAGCCCGACGTCGAGCAGCCGGCCCAGGGCGGGCCGGGCGGCGATGGCCTGGTCCACCTCGTCGCAGCGCCCGCGCAACTGCTGCAGGGTCTCGGTGAACGGCAGGTAGGGCAGCCCGACCTCGCCGAGATCCACGCAGTGGCTGACGACGACCCACGCCCCCTCGGCGCGGGCGATCTCGGCCATCCGGGTCAGCGCCCGCGTCTTGCCGACGCCGGCGTCACCGGAGACCAGCAGGACGCTCGGCTCGCCCTCCCGGGCTCGGCCCAGCGCGGCGCGGAACCGGTCCACCTGGTCGGCGCGACCGACGAACGGGAGGTCGACCGTCAGTGCCACGAGGTCAATAGTGGCAGCCGGGTCCGACACCGGCCCTGATCCTTACGCCGCCCTGGCGGAGCCGACCGGACGGTGCCCGACCGGCCGTTCGCCGGGGGGAAGGAAGGCTCGGATTGGCGGGCTTTTCCTCCCCGGTGCCGCTGCGGCCCGGAACGTACCGGCGAGCGGAACCAGGCCTGGCGACGAACGCCGAACTGGGTCCGAACCTGATCGTGGCGGTAGGCGATCTCGGCGTCCAGAGCCGGCCCCCAGGGTGCAGTCATGGGCATGTCCCTTCCGATTCGTCCCGCCGGGCCCTCTGGCGCCGGCAGGTTCCACGGTGTCGGTAAGGGGGTGGGTCCCGGATCGGTCGGACGGGCACGCTTGGCCGACCGGCCGCCTCAGACGGCACCTCAGACTCGCTCTGAGGTGCCTCAGCTCGGCGACGGGTCGTGGGGGCGGACGGCTCGACGCCGAGATCGCCAGCTCGACTCCACGTAGGGCGGCGTTACTCCACGACGGGGTTCTCTCCTCCGCATCGACAAGGAGTGGAGAACCCCAACGTGGAGTGGGGTTGCCCGACATGGAGTGCTGTTGCGCGACGCGCCGTGGGGTTGCGCGACGCGGAGGTGCTGCGGGCTGCTCCGGAGGTCAGCCGGTGCGGCCGTACCGCACCTCGGCTCGGGCGCGGGCCGGGTGGGTGCACTCGACTCCACGTAGGGCGGCGCTACTCCACGACGGGGTTCCCTACTCCGCATCGACAAGGTGTGGAGAACCCCAACGTGGAGTGGGGTTGCCCGGCGCGGAGTGGGGTTGCCCGACGGGGAGCGGGGTTGCGCGACGCGGAGGTGCTGCGGGCCGCGGCGGAGGTCAGCCGGTGCGGCCGTACCGCACCTCGGCCCGGGCCCGGGCCCGGGCCTTGGCCGCCTCGGTCTCCCGGTCCTTGGGCGGCGCGGAGGTCACCAGGTCCTCCAGCAGATGCCGGGTGATGTGGGCGATCTCCTCGACGGCGCGGTCGAACACGGCCTGATTGGCCGCCGACGGCCGGGTGGACCCGCTCACCTTGCGCACGTACTGCAGCGCGGCGGCGTGCACCTCGTCGTTGGTGGCCGGAGGATCGAAGTTGTGCAGGGTTCGAATGTTGCGGCACATGCCTCCAGGGTGACACGGAAGCGGGGCGTCTTCGTCGGCCTGACCACCGTCGACCTCATCCACCGCATCGCCGAACCGGTCGGCGCGAACCAGAAGGCGACCGCATTGGGGCAGGAGATCGTCGCCGGTGGTCCCGCCGCGAACGCCGCCGTCACGTTCGCGCTGCTCGGTGGCCAGGCCACCCTGGTGACCGATCTGGGCCGGCACCCGCTGGGTGTGTTGGCCGGCGACGACCTGAGCGGCTACGGCGTGCGGGTGCGCCCGGTCGAGCCGGAACACGCCGGCGCCCCGGCGGTCAGCAGCATCCGGGTGCTGGACGGCTCCGGCGACCGGTCGGTGGTGTCGGTGAACGCGGCCGCCCGCACCGTGGCCGCGCCCGGCTGGCTGCCGGCCGTGCTCGACGACGCTGCGGTGCTGCTGCTCGACGGGCACCACCCGGCCCTGGCGATGGCCGCCGCCCGGGCCGCCCGGACACGGGCAGTCCCCGTCGTGCTGGACGCGGGCAGCTGGAAGCCGGTGCTCGACGAGCTCCTGCCGCTGGTCGACACCGCCATCTGCTCAGGCGATTTCGCGCTGCCCGACGGCGCCCCGCCGACCTCGCTGCTGAACCGTGGGGTGCGCCGGGTGGCGATCACCCGCGGGCCGGAGCCGATCCTGTGGTGGTCGGTCGAGCCGGGGGAGCGGCGCGCGCCCGGCGTGAGCGCCGAGCAGGACGCCGTGCCGGTACCGCCGGTTCTCGTCCGGGACACCCTGGGCGCCGGTGACGTGTTCCACGGCGCCTTCGCCTGGCACCTGGCCGACCGGCCCGACCGGGCGTTCGCCGATCAGCTGGCCCGGTCCGCGGTTGTGGCCGCCGCGCGCTGCCAGGTCGCCGGGATCAGCGCGGGGCGGGCGCAGCTGGCGCGCCGATCAGCGCCGCTCGAGCCCGTCGACCCCGCTGAGTAGCCGGTCCAGCTGCGGTGCGGGGACCAGCTCCGCGGGCAGGAGGTGCACCACACGGAATCCGCGAATCCGCAGCACCACGGCGCCGCCGCCCGTCCAGGCCTGCTCGAACGTGCCGTACGGGCTCTCGGTGACGCCGAGCGGTCCGGCGATCGTCATCGAGCCCTCGCCGAACAGCGTCCAATGAGTGGTGGCCGCCCCGAACGGGCCCCGGAGTTGACGGGCCACGGAGACATAGGTGCTGATGAAGGCCGCCGGTATCAAGATGACCATCAGGTACGGCCCCATCCAGGGCTCGCCGACGGCGAAACCGACCCCGATCGTGACGCCCACCAACACCAGCAGGTTGATCCAGGACGCCGGACGGGAGAACCGATATCGCAGCAACGCCCGGCTGAGCCGGCCGGCGGTTCGTTCGTCCGCGACGTAGCTGATCGCGCCGTCCGGGGCGGGGCGGGTCGGCATCATCGGGCGTCTGCGTGTGCTCACCGGACAGACGGTCCGGCTCGGCGCGTGTGAGCCCCATATGGGAACGGGGCCGCGGGACCCGATATGACCGAGGGCACACCCCCGACCTGCTTCGTTCAGTCGTCGGAGCCGTGCCCGGAACCGGAACCCGAACCGGAAGAGCCCGACCCGGAGCCACCCCGGCCACCGCCGGAGCCGGAGCCGGAGCCGCTGCCGCCGTCGTCGGCGCCGTGGCCGCCGGTGCCGGGGCTCGAATCGTCCCCGTTGCTCGGGTGGTCGTCCGCGGTGGGTGCCGTCGATGCCGTGGGGGCGGGGTCGGCCGTGGCCGGAGCCGTCCGATCCGGGCCGCTGAGATCGTCGCCGCTGTGGTCGTCGCCGGGGTGGTCGTCGCCGCCGTGATCATCACTGCTGGTCGAGATGGTCGTGGGCGAAAGTGTCGGGTCCGCCGACGTGGCGGTCGGGGTGGTCGGCGCGGGCGGGATGTACCAGAGCGGGGGCGGGGCCTCCGAGCCGCCAGCCGGGCCGGCGGGGGCGGCCAGGGCGATGGTGCCGCCGAGCACGGCTGCCCCGACCAGGACGACCGCGACGATGCCGCCGACCGTGCGGAGGCGATGGGTGGGCGCCGGCGGGGCCGGGGTCACTTCGAAGACGACCGGCCGGCCGCGCTCGTCGAGTCCCGATCCGTCCACCGCTTCATGGTGCCGGGCGTGGGTCGCCGGGCGCATCGGCCGCTGGTACTAGTACCTGCGGTCAGGTCCGGTCCCGCCGCTGGATCCACAGCGCCGCCTGCGTCCGGTCGGTCACCCCGATCCGCTGGTAGACGCTGGTCAGGTGGGCCTTCACGGTGCGTTCGGTGATGCCCAGGCGCCGGGCGATCATCTTGTTGGCCAGCCCGTCGGCGACCATGCGCAACACCTGCTCCTCGCGGGCGGTGAGCAGGTTCGGCTGCGGCGCCCGCCGGCTGTCCAGCAGCACCCGTGCCGCCTTCGGATCCAGCGGGGATCCACCGCTGGCGACCTCGCGGATGGCCGCCAGGATGGTCTCCGGTTCGCTGTGCTTGAGCAGGTAGCCGTGCGCGCCGGCCTCCAGCGCGCCGTTGATCGCGCGCTGATCGCTGAATGAGGTCAGCACCAGCACCATGACGTGCGGGTGGTCGGCCAGGATGCGCGCGGTGGCCGCGGTGCCGTCGAGCCCCGGCATGGACAGGTCCATCAGCACCACGTCCGGGCCGAGATCCGCGGCCATGGCGATCGCTTCCTCGCCGCTGGCGGCGGTGCCGGCGACGGCCAGATCGTCGGCGGTGCCGATCAGGTCGGCCAGCCCGCGGCGGACGATCGCATGGTCGTCCACCACCAGCACGCGGATCGGACTCGGGCTCATTCCGGCACCTCCACCTCGACGCGGGTGCCCTGCCCGGGCGCGGACCGCACGGTGAGCCGGCCACCGCTGTCGCGCACCAGATCGCCCAGGGAGCGCAGGCCGACATGTCCCTCGCGCCGCCGCTCGGGCAGTGCGGACTCCTCGAACCCCTGCCCGTCGTCGTCGATGGCCAGGATCGCCCGCCCGGCCGGCCGGCTCAGCCGCACGCTCACCTGCCGGGACCGGCTGTGCGCGACCACGTTGCGCAGGATCTCCTGGGCGGCCCGGAACAGCACCGACGACACCGGCAGCGGCAGCCCGTCGGCGTCGGCCAGTTCCAGCTCGACCTGCACCCCGTCGCGCTCGACGGTGTCGGCCAGGTCGCTCAGCGCGGCGGCCAGGCCCTCGGTGGCCAGGTTGGGCGGGTAGATGTCGACCAGCAGCGAGCGCATCTCGCCGGTCGTGCGCCGCAGCTGGGCGGCCGCCTCGGCCAGCAGCTCGCGGTCCCGGGGCGGGTTCGGCGGGCCCAGCCGGGCGGCGTCCAGGGTGAAGGTCAGCCCGGCCAGCTGCTGCACCACCCCGTCGTGCAGGTCGGCGGCGATCCGGCGGCGTTCGTCGTCGGAGGCGTCGATCGCCTGCCGCAGCAACCGTTCCGCGTCCTGCTGCTGGCGTTGCACCCGTCGCGCCAGCGACCAGGCGAACGGCACCTGCACCAGCTCCAGCACCAGCAGGGCGCCCAGCGCGGTCGGGGCGAAGGTGCGCCATTGCGCCTGCCCGGCCTCGGTCACCGAGTCGTACAGGAAGTACGCCTCGAACAGCAGCGGCTGCCCGTCCGGGCCGGTGATGCCGGTGTAGACCTCGAGCAGGGTGCCGAAGTCGCGTTCGTACTGGTTCTCCGGCTTGCTCAGATCGCTGATCTCCGAAGCGGTTCCGCCGCCTTCGAGGGCCTGGCGCTCCTCCTCGTCGAGGGTGAACGTCTGCCCGATCAGCCGGCTCTCGTTGGAGTAGACGATCCTCCCGTCGGCGTTCCAGAGCTTGACCCGGACCAGCGAACCCTGCACGACCGAGTCGTTGATCACCGCGTTGAACTACTCCAACGCGGCCGGGTCGCCGGCCAGCACGGCTGCGGTCAGCTGCGGTTCGACGATGCCGGTGGCCGTCAACCAGGCGACCTGACGGGCGGACTGTTCGGCCTGATCGGTGCCGGCCTGCCGGGACAGCGCGGCGATCACCACGGCCAGCAGGATCGAGACCAGCAGTCCGGACGCGGCGAACCGGGCCAGCAGCCGGGCCATCGACAGGGGTCGGGGGCGACCGGCCGCAGTGTGCGGCGCCAAGATCCGGGCCGCGGCTGGCATGGGCGGATCGTATCGGCGGCGGTGGGTCCACCGGATCGGCCGACGGTCGTAGTACCAACAGCCACTTGTCGCTGCGACCACGCCGCGGCGAGCGTTGTCGTCATGTTCCGCACCGATCTGGCCTCCGTGCTCGCCGCACCGGCCCGGGCCACCGCCACCCCGCTGGGGCTGGCCGCCGGGGTCTCGGTGCTGCGCATCGGGCTCACCCTGGCCCAACCGTGGCCGATCGCGCTCGCGGTCGACACGGTGACCTCGGGGGCGGCGCCGGCCGGGCTCGGCGACGCCGACCCGCGGCTGGTGGTCGCCGGCTGCGGGCTGGCCCTGATCGTGGTCAGCCTGGGTGCCGGGCTGCTCGACATGGCCGGCGAACGGCTGGCGCAGGGCGCGGCCGAACGCAGCGGGGCGTTGCTGCGGCAACGCATGTTCGAGCACTGCCTGGCGCTGTCGCTGCGCTGGCATGACGGCCAGCCGACCGGCGAGCTGGTCTCCCGGCTCACCACCGATGTCGGCCGCGTGCTGGACGCGCTGGTCGCGCTGTGCTCCAGCGCCCTGGCCGACGTGCTGCTGCTGGCCGGGTCGCTGCTGCTGCTCGTGCTGCTGGACCCCGGCCTGGCGCTGGTCGGCCTGACCGTGGTGCCCGTGCTGGCGGTGCTGTCGGTGCGGCAACGACGCCGGGTCCGGGCCGCCCACCAGCGGGCCCGGTCCGAGTCCGGCCGGCTCACGGCCACCGCCACCGACCTGCTCCGCAACGTCCGCGCCGTGCAGGCGTTCGGCCGGGCCGACCACGCGTCGGCCGCCTTCCGGCGGCGCAACGACGCGGTCGCCGGCGTCGAGATCGGCGCGATTGGGGTGGAGAGCCGCTGGATCCCGCTCAGCGAGGCCGTGCTGGCCGTGGGCACCGGGCTGGTCCTGGTGGCCGGCGGCTGGCAGGTGCTGGCCGGCGGGCTGAGCGTGGGCACGCTGCTGGTGGCCACCGCCTACCTGCGCCAGCTGTACGGGCCGGTCCGGTCGCTGACCCGGCTGTCCGGGGTGCTGGCCAAGGCCTCGGCGAGCGCGTCGCGGATCGCCGCGGTGCTCGACGCCGATGTCGCGGTCACCGACCGCCCGGGGGCCATCCCGGCGGCCCCGATCCGCCGGGTGCAGCTGCGCGACGTGGGCTTCGCCTACGAGCCCGGCCACGCCGTGCTGACCGCCTTCGACCTGGACCTGGCCGCCGGTGAGTTGGTGTGCCTGATCGGGCCGAGCGGGGCCGGCAAGAGCACCGTGCTCAACCTGCTGCTGCGGTTGTACGACCCGGACGCCGGTCAGGTGTTGATCGACGGGCACGACGCGCGGCACCTGCAGCAACGCTCGCTGCGCGAGCGGATCGCGTTCGTCCCGCAGGACCCGTGGCTGCTGGACGGCACCGTGGCGCAGAACATCGCCTTCGGCAGCCGGACCGCCACCCGGGCCGGGGTGATCGACGCCGGCCGGCTGGCCCACGTCGACGAGTTCATCGGCCGGCTCCCGCTGGGCTGGGACACCCCGCTGGGCGAGGGCGGGGTGCGGCTGTCCGGCGGTCAGCGGCGCCGCATCGCCCTGGCCCGAGCCGCAGTCTCCGGTGCCTCGCTGCTGCTACTGGACGAGCCGACCGCGGCCCTCGACCCGGCCTCGGCCGACGCCGTGCTGGCGGCCGTGGTGGCCAGCCGGCGCGGCCGCACCGCCCTGATCGTCACCCATGACGAGCGGGTCGCCCGGATCGCCGACCGCGTGGTCGACATCCGCGACCCGCACTCCGCGCTCGTCCCGACCCGGGACGAGCACCCGACCCTGACCCTGGAGAGGAGGTGACAGCCATGATCAGCACCAGCACCTGGGCCCGCGGCGGCGTGAACCACCGCGGCCTTAGCCGGACTCGCAGCCGGACCAGCACCCGCACCCGCACCCGCGGCTGAGCGCGGTGCCGTCGGGGGGCCGGCCCGCGTCCGCGGGCCGGCCGCCCGCCGGTGATCGCACCACCTCCGGACAAGCGCCATCAGGCAGGAGATCTCATGCACGTCACCGGTACCGACGAGCAGGACGGTCAGCCGATCTGGCTGGTCGCCGAGGGCGCCGACCTGGCGCCCGGGGTGGCCGCGATCGACCGGCTCGCCGTGGGCACCCGGTGCGAGACCTGGCTGGGCTGGTCCCGGTCGCTGTGGTGCCCGGTCGTGGTCAAGCTCGCCCGGCCGGACCAGCTGACCCGGGCGCTGCGCTCGCTCGGCCGGGAGGTGGCCGCCCTCGACCAGCACCTGCACCCGGCCTGGCCGCGGCTCTACGCCGACCACCGGGACGGCGAGATCCCTTGTCTGGTCACCGAATTGATCGACGGTCCGGGCCTGGACGAAGTCGCCGACGAAGGCCGGGTGGACGTCGCCGCGGCCGCCCTGATCGCCGTCGAACTGTTCGGCGCCGTCCGCGCGCTGCACCGGCGTGGGCTGGCCCACCTGGACGTCAAACCCGAGAACGTCATCGTGCGGGACGGCCGGGCGATCCTGATCGACTTCGGCTCGGCCCGGCCGCTCGGCCGGCCTCAGCCGCCCGGATACCCCGTCGGGACCGCCGGTTTCGCCGCCCCGGAGCTGGAGGCCGGTCACCCCATCGCGGCCGGCATGGACGTGTTCGGGGTCGCCGCGACCGTGCTGGCGGCCCTGGCCGCCGACCCGGTGAGCGCGACCACGGTGAGCGCCGCCGCGGTCCGCGCCGCCCGGCCGCAGGTCCTGACCGAACCCGGCGCCGAGGAATTGCTGGCCGCGCTGACGGCGATGACCGCCCCCGATCCGGCGGCCCGGCCGGACGTCTCTGCGGCCCTGCAGTCGCTGGCCGACCTGTTCGATCCAGCCGGCCGGCCCTGGCCGGCCGGATTGATCCCATGACGGGCCGGCCGACCGGTGCGTCGCCGGCCGGGTTCGGGCACGCTGGGGTCAGCAGGGCGCATGGACGGGCCGGACGAAGGAGACGCTTCATGAAGCTGGGTGTGCACGTCGCCGATTTCACCTTTCCCGGCGGGCCGGCGACGCTGGCCGACGATCTGACCCGGATCGCCGAGGCCACCGAGGCCAACGGCTTCGCCCGGCTCAGCGTGATGGACCACGTCTGGCAGATCTCGGTGGTCGGCCCCGAGGACCACGACATGCTCGAGGCGTACACCGCGCTGGGCTTCCTGGCCGCCCGGACCACGAAGGTCGAGCTGCTGGCCTGGGTGACCGCGGTGGTCTACCGCGAGCCCGGGCTGCTGGCCAAGCTGGTCAGCACCGTGGACGTGCTCTCCGGCGGCCGCGCCATGCTCGGCATCGGCGCGGCCTGGAACGAGCCCGAGGCCCGGGGCCTGGGCCTGCCGTTCCCGCCGACCGCCGAACGGTTCGAGCGGCTGGAGGAGGCCCTGCAGATCTGCCTACAGATGTGGTCGGCCGACGACAGCCCGTACCGCGGCCGGCACTACACCCTCGAGCGCACCCTGAACGTGCCGCAGCCGCTGCGCCGGCCGCCGATCCTGATCGGCGGGGCCGGCGAACGCAAGACGCTGCGGCTGGTCGCCAAGTACGCGCAGGCCTGCAACCTGTTCGCCACGCCGGAGCTGCCGCACAAGCTGGCGGTGCTGCGCGAGCACTGCGAGCGGGAGGGCCGCGACTACGACGACATCGAGAAGACGGTGATGGCGGCGTTGGACGTCGGTCCGGACGGCGAGCACGTCGATGCGGTCCTGGCCACCCTGCGCGGACTGGCCGATCAGGGTGTCGCCCACGTGCACTCCCGCATCCCCCAGGTCTGGGATCTGCGGCAGCTGAGCATCCTGGGCGAACGGGTCGTCCCGGTCGTCGCCGACTGGTAAGCCGTTCGCGTGGGCCGTCCTGCGGACCGGGACCGGGTCCGGTTCAATGAGGCCCATGGATCCACGCGCGGGCAAACTGGCTCAGGACAGCGATCTCATCGACGTCGACGCGGTGCTGGCCGCGTATGAAGACTTGCATCCGGACGTCTCCAACCCCGACCAACGGGTGGTGTTCGGCACCTCCGGTCACCGCGGGTCGAGCCTGGACACGGCGTTCAACCGGG
The DNA here is from genome assembly GCF_000024365.1 of Nakamurella multipartita DSM 44233. Classification (NCBI taxonomy): domain Bacteria; kingdom Bacillati; phylum Actinomycetota; class Actinomycetes; order Nakamurellales; family Nakamurellaceae; genus Nakamurella; species Nakamurella multipartita. Next base: position 5,591,621 of record NC_013235.1, on the reverse strand, counting down.
ACCACATCCTGGCCATCACCCAGGCCATCTGCGAGTACCGGGCCGAGCAGGGCACCGACGGGCCGCTGTTCATCGGCGCCGACACCCACGCCTTGGCCTTCCCGGCGCAGGCCACCGCGCTGGAGGTGCTGGCCGCCAACAACGTCACGGTGATGCTGGATTCCGCGGACGGGTTCACCCCGACCCCGGCGGTGTCCCACGCCATCCTCAAGGCCAACCGCGGCCGCACCAGCAAGCTGGCCGACGGCATCGTCGTCACGCCCAGCCACAACCCGCCGCGGGACGGCGGCTTCAAGTACAACCCGCCCAACGGCGGCCCGGCCGACAGCGACGCCACCTCGGTGATCGCCGCCCGGGCCAACGAGATCCTGGCCGGCGGGCTCAAGGACGTGAAGCGGATGAGCTACGAATCCGCCAAGAACGCCGACACCACCGGCTACTACGACTTCGTCTCCGGCTACGTGGGTGACCTGGAGAACGTGCTGGACATCGACGCCATCCGCAACGCCAAGGTCAAGATCGGCGCCGACCCGCTGGGCGGGGCGTCGGTCGCCTACTGGGAGGCCATCGGCGAACGGCTGGGCCTGGACCTGACCGTGCTGAACAAGCAGACCGACCCGACCTGGCGGTTCATGACGCTGGACTGGGACGGCAAGATCCGGATGGACTGCTCCTCGCCCAACGTGATGGCCTCGGTGGTGCAGAAGGCCAAGGGCGGCGGGTATGACGTGGCCACCGGCAACGATGCGGACGCCGACCGGCACGGCATCGTCACCCCCGACGCCGGGCTGATGAACCCCAACCACTACCTGGCCGTGGCCATCGACTACCTCTACAGCCATCGCCCGGAATGGGCCGGTGACATGGGTGTGGGCAAGACCCTGGTGTCCTCCTCGATGATCGACCGGGTGGTCGGGCAGCTCGGCCGCAAGCTGGTCGAGGTCCCGGTCGGCTTCAAGTGGTTCGTGCCCGGGCTGATCGACGGCTCGATCGGCTTCGGCGGTGAGGAGTCCGCCGGGGCCTCGTTCCTGCGCAAGCGGGGCACCGTCTGGACCACCGACAAGGACGGCATCCTGCTGGCCCTGCTGGCCTCGGAGATCATCGCCGTCACCGGCAAGTCGCCCAGCCAGCGGTACGCCGAGCTCACCGAGCAGTTCGGTAACCCCGCCTACGCGCGGGTCGACGCGCCGGCCAGCAAGGCGGAGAAGGCCAAGCTGGCCAAGCTCGCGCCGGAGGACGTCAAGGCCGACAGCCTGGCCGGGGAGCCGATCACCGCCCGGCTGGTCGCCGCGCCCGGCAACGGCGCGGCCATCGGCGGGCTCAAGGTGACCACCGAGAACGCCTGGTTCGCCGCCCGTCCGTCGGGCACCGAGGACGTCTACAAGATCTACGCCGAGTCGTTCAAGGGCCCCGAGCACCTCAAGCAGGTGCAAGAGGAGGCCCGCGAGGTGGTCTCGGCCGCGCTGGCCGGCTGACCGAGCCGCCGCGCCGACCGAAGGGTCGGCGACGTTCCCGATCCGGAACGTCGCCGACCCTTCGGTCGTTCGGCCCTACTCGACCGCCGAGGCGTGCTCGGCGAGCACCACCCGGTTCCGCCCGGCATGTTTGGCCTGGTAGAGGTACCGGTCGGCCTCCTCCATCAGGCAGTTGACCAGCTCGGCGGTCAGCTCGTCGGAATTGAGCAGCTCGACCACCACACCGCCGACGCTGATGGTTCCCGACCAGGGCGCCATCCACTGCATGGCGCTGACCCGCAGCCGTTCGGCCAGGATGCGGGCCTCCGCCGGGGTGTTCAGCGCGAGCACGGCGAACTCCTCGCCGCCCAACCGCACGGCGACGTCGTCGCTGCGGGTCGCCCGGAGCAGCCCCTGACCGACGGCGCGCAGCACGTCGTCGCCGACGGCATGGCCGTACAGGTCGTTGATCGTCTTGAAGTGGTCGATGTCCAGCACCAGCACCGCGCAGTACCGGTTGGTGGTGCCGGTGGTGCCGAGCAGGCGGGCGAGCATCCCGCGCCGGTTGAGCAGTCCGGTGAGCGGGTCGGTCATGGACAGTTGCGCGAAGGAGGCCAGCGCACCGTCCAGATGGCGTCGTTGGGCCAGCACGGTCTCGGCCGCGCCGACCAGGGCGATCACCGGCAGGCCGGTCAGGGTCAGCCATTGCACCGGGTTGGCCGCGATGGTGGCCGCCACCCCCGCGGCCCCGACCACCACGAAGCCCTCCTGCCAGCGGGGCAACGGCGCCGGCAGGCAGACCGCCGCGAACAACGTCGGCGGCAACAGCAGGATGAGGTTGAGCAGGGCGCTGACCCGATCCTGATTGGCGACGATCGAGCTGAGCACCAGCACGTCCAGCACGATCACGACGGCCATGACCACCCGGTCCGACCAGGCCGCCCCCCACCGCCAGCTGGCCCCGGCGATCACCGCGCTGCCGCCGATCAACGCCACAAACGCGGCCATCCAGCCGGGTCGGACGGTGGTGGGATCCAGGGCCGCCACGACGGCCAGGAAGGTACCGGCCAGCACCATCACGGTGAGCCACTTGGCCCGGCGCTCGCAGTCCGGACGACTCGTCACCTGCTCGACGACAGACGTCACACCGCAGCCCCCTCCCCAGAACGCTGCGGTAACTCTACGTCGATCACCGATTACGCGCTGCGCAAGTTGTCGGATTCGTCCGCGACCCGGATCGGGGTCCTTGGTCCCTGCCCCGCAGGCGCCGGCGAGCCCATGATGAAAGCTCCTGATCGCGTTCGAGCCGTCCCCGCGGAGCCGTCCATGAAGCCATCGACCGGCCGCCGGCCCGGACCGCTCGCAACGCGGGTGTGGGGCAACCCGATGGCCCGTCCCGTCGACCGGTCCGAGGCCGCCTGGACCTGGGTGCTGCTGGTGATCTGGGTGCTGGCGGTGCCGCTGCTCGCGGTGATTGGGTCGACGCAGTGGACCGACCTGCAGGCTCAGGCCGCGTCCCAGTCGCGGAGCCTGACCTCGGTGCAGGCCACCCTGCTGCAGGACGCCAGCTACGAGTTGAGCGCCTACCGGTCGATCCCGACCGGGGTGACCGCGCAGGCGACGTGGGTCGGCCCGACCGGGCTGCCCGTCACCGGTGCGGTGACCCCGGTGCCGGGTGCCCACGCCGGCGACCACATCACCATCTGGCTGGGCCCCGACGGGTCCGTGGTCGACCCGCCGCTGACCGGCGTCGACGCCACCGTGGAGGCCGTGCTCATCGCCGTCAGCGGCTGGCTCGGGTTCGGCCTGCTGCTGGTCGGTCTCTGGTGGCTGCTGCGGGCTCGGCTGGACCGGCGCCGGTGGTCGGCCTGGGCCCAGGAGTGGGAGCGGTTCGAGCGCAACGCTCGCTAGGTCCGCCCGGCTCCTACCAACGGTCGCCGATCTGGGGGGCGATCAGCTCCTGGTAGACCTCGGTCACCGCGGCCAGCACCTGCGGGGTCAGCGGGGCCAGGTCGGCCGCCGCGGCATTGCCCAGGGCCTGCACGGCGTTGCGCGCACCGGGGATGACGGAGCTGACGCCGGGCTGGTCCAGGATCCAGCGCAGCGCGAACTGGGCCATCGTGGCCGGTGCGGGGACCAGCGGAAGCAGCCGTTGCACGGCCTCCAGGCCGGTGCTGAAGTCCACCCCGGCGAAGGTCTCGCCGACGTCGAAGGCCTCGCCCCGGCGGTTGTAGGTGCGGTGATCGTTGGCCGGGAAGGTGGTGGTGCGGTCGTACTTGCCCGACAGCAGGCCACTGGCCAGCGGCACCCGGGCGATGATGCCGACGCCCGCGGCGGCGGCCGCCGGCAGCACCCGGTCCAGCGGGGCCTGGCGCAGCATGTTGAACACGATCTGCACGCTGGCCACCCCGGGCCGGGCGATCGCGGTCAGCGCCTCGTCCCGGGTCTCCACACTCACCCCGTAGGCCCGGATCCGGCCCTCGGCGACCAGCGTGTCCAACGCGCCGAACACCTCGTCGTCGGAATACACCGAGGTGGGCGGGCAGTGCAGCTGAACCAGGTCGAGGACCTCGACGCCCAGGTTGGTCCGGGACCGGTCGGTCCAGGCCCGGAAGTTGTCCAGCGTGTACGCCGCGGCCTCGTGCGGCGAGGCGCGGCGGCCCATCTTGGTCGCCACCACCAGGTCGGTGTGGCCGCGGGTGCGCAGGAAGGTCCCGATGGTCTGCTCGCTGACCCCGTCGCCGTAGACGTCGGCGGTGTCGAAGAACCGGACACCGCTGTCGTAGGCGGCGTCCAGGATGGCCAGCGCGTCGTCGGTGCTGACCTCGCCCCAGTCGGCCCCGAGTTGCCACGTGCCCAGCCCCACCTCCGAGACCTCGCGTCCCAGCCGGTCGATCGTGCGCATGTCCATGTCGTCCTCCGTGGTGCCGCGCGGCCGGCGCCGGCCGCCCCCGAAGGATGGGCGCCGCCGGCGGGTTCTGTCCAACCGCCCAGACGACCCGATGACGCCCATCCCCGGCCACCCCCGGCCACTCCCGGGGCCGGCGGGCCCGCGGTGAACGGTCGGTTAGCCTGCCTGAGTGGACACGATCCGGGGGCGCCTGCTGCGTTCCTGGGTGATCGCCATGATCGCGGTCGGACTCGGCGCGGTCGCGCACGGGGCGGCCGGTGCACCGGTGCCCGCCCCGGACCGGCTGCTGGTCGTCACCGTGGTGGCGGCGGTCGCCGCGTTTCCGTTCTATCGCCGCAGCACACCCGGCGCGGCGTTGGTGCCGTTGCTCGGCCTGGCCCAACTGGTGCTGCACCCGGCCTTCGTCTGGGCCGGCGATGAGCCGGCCGGTCCGCACGCCGGTCACGGCGCCCACGCCGCCGGCTGGCTGATGCTGGTTGCCCACGCGGCGGCCGGGCTGCTGGCCGCAGCTCTGGTCGTGCTCACCGACCGCCTGCTGGCGGCGGCGCTGCGCCCCCGACGCTGTCGGCTGCTGCTCACGGCGGTGCTGCCGGTCGAGCCGTCGACGGCCACCGCGGGGCCCCGTGCGGTGGCCCCGATCGTCACCGGCCGGCTGGCCGAGTTCGTGGTCCGGGCCCCGCGCCGCGGACCGCCGCCGATCGGCGCGCGCTAGCAACTCCCGCGGCTCGGCCGGCGTCGCTGACGTCTGGACCGGGTCGGTCCGCATGCTGCCCGGCCACCCCGAGGCCGGCCGATCGCGATGCCGTCGCGACCGGGCCCGGCCGGGGCCGGCGGCCGGCGCGTGCCCTTCCCGGGCCGGTCCGTCGGCCCACTTCACGCCCCTTGCTGTGTGTTCCGAGAGGACATGATGAATTCCCGTTCGACCACCCACCGGGCCGCCCGGTGGATCCTCGCGGCCGGTGCCGCGAGCCTGCTGCTGGTGGCCGGCTGTGCCGCCACCTCATCCGGCTCCCCGTCCACGAGCTCCCCGTCCATGAGCAGCACGTCATCGAGTACCGCGGCCGGTGAGGTGACCATCGCCGATACCTGGGTGCGGGCCACCCCGGGCACCGACGACCCGTCGATGAGCGCGGCGTTCGGGGTGCTGACCAACCACACCGACCGCCAGCTGACCGTCGTGTCGGCGACCAACAGCGCCAGCGATCGCACCGAGTTGCACGAGATGGCCATGGTCGACGGCGCGATGGTGATGCGGCCGATCAGCGGCGGCATCACCATCCCGGCCGGCGGCCGCACCACCCTGGAACCCGGTGGCCTGCACGTCATGCTGCTGAACCTGACCACGCCGATCGAGCCGGGCGACGAGGTGGACCTCACGCTGACCCTGGACGACGGGAGCACGGTGCCGTTCACCGCGGTGGCCAAGGAGTTCGCCGGCGCCAATGAGTCCTATTCGCCGACCAGCCCGATGGACAGTCAGATGGATATGGGCAGCGCGACCTCCGGCCATGGCTGAGCGTCCGGGCGAGCGGCCCGCCGCATCCGGCCCGGCCCGGGTGTACAGCCGTCGGCGGCTACTCGTCACCTCCGCGGCGGCCGCGCTGTCGGGCGCGGCCGCCGCGGCGGTCGGCGTGGGCATCGCCGATGCCGGGAGCCCGGGGGCGGCCGCCCCGGCCGCGCCCGAGACCCGCGAGGAAGACACGGTCCCGTTCTACGGCCTGCACCAGGCCGGTGTGCAGTCGCCGGCCCAGTCGGCCGCGGCGTTCTGCGCGTTCGATCTGCACGCCGACGTCGACGCCGCCGCGCTGCGGCGGCTGCTGCGCCTGCTCAGCGACGACATCGCTCGGATGAGCGCGGGCCGGGCCGCACTGGCCGACACCGCGCCCGAACTGGCCGCAGCGCCGGCCCGGCTGACCGTGACCGTCGGATTCGGGCCGTCGTTGTTCGACAAGGTCGGGCTGGCCGCGGCCCGTCCGGCCGGCTTTGCCGACCTGCCCGCGTTCCCGACCATCGATCGGCTCGACCCCACCTACGGCGGCGGGGACCTGCTGCTGCAGATCTGCGCCGACGACGCCCTGGTGGTGGCGCACGCCCAACGGATGCTGTTCAAGGACACCCGGGCGTTCGCCACCGCCCGCTGGACCCAGCGTGGGTTCCTGCCGCAAGGGCCGGCCGGCCAGACCGGGCGGAACCTGATGGGTCAGGTCGACGGCACGGTCAACCCACGGACCGACGCCGATTTCGACCGGGTGGTCTGGTCCACCGGGACCGGCTGGTTCACCGGGGGCACCTTCCTGGTCTTCCGGCGCATCCGGATGGAGCTGGACACCTGGGACGAGCTGGATCGGTCCGCGATGGAGGCGACGATCGGCCGGCGACTGTCCACCGGGGCCCCGCTGACCGGGACCGCGGAGCACGACGAGCCGGACCTGGACGCGGTCGATGCCACCGGCCTGCACGCGATCGCCGATTTCGCGCACCTGCGGCTGGCCCGCGGCGACGGCCCGGCGGCCCAGCTGCTGCGCCGCCCGTACAGCTACGACGATTCGCCGGGCGCCGACGGAGCCAGCGACGTCGGGCAGCTGTTCTGCGCCTACCAGGCCGACATCGGCGCCCAGTTCGTGCCGATGCAACAGCGGCTGGCCGCCGGGGACCTGCTCAATCAGTGGATCACCCCGGTCGGGTCGGCAGTGTTCGCCATCCCGCCCGGCTGTGCGCCGGGCGGGTTCCTCGCCGAAGGGATGTTCTCGTGACCACCGATGATTCGACCGGCCGCCGGACCGGACGGCCGGCCCGGGCCGCCGCGGTGCTGGCCGCCGCTCTGCTCGTGCTGCTCTGGGGTGGCGCCGCGCCGGCCTGGGCGCACAGCTCGCTGATCTCCAGCTCGCCGGCCGCCGACAGCGTGCTGGCCCAGGCCCCGGACCGGGTGGAGCTGGTCTTCAACGAGGAGATCCGCGACTTCCAACCCAAGCTCGCGATCACCGTTGGGGCCGCCGATCCGGTGGAGGTCACGCCGACCGTGGACGGCGCCACCGTTCGGGCCGACCTGACCGGCCTGGGCCTGGCCACCGGTTCCGGCGGGACCCCGGTGGCCTGGAAGATCGGCTACCGGGTGGTCTCCGCCGACGGCCATCCCGTCTCCGGCCTGATCACCTTCTCCGTCGGGGACGGGCCGGCGCCCAGCCCGGTGGCGTCGGCGCCGGCCGGGAGTATTCAAGCCGACAGTGATCAGGCCGGCGGGCTGGGCGGCTGGTGGTGTGTCGTGGGCCTGGCGGTCGTGATCGCCGCGGCCGGCGCCGGGTGGCTGCTGCTGCGTGGCCGGCATTCGGCTCAGGGCGAGTGAAGGGTGGGTGTCGCCCAGCGGCGCCGATCCTTCACTCGATGGGCCGACCCGACCCCGGCGGTCACGCAGCGCCAGAAGTGATCACGATCAGTAGTGTGCACGCATGTGCACCCGCATCTTCTGGAATGACAACCCGGTGGCCAAGACGGTCAGCCGGACCATGGACTGGTCCATCAGTGACGAACCGGATCTGTGGGCGCTGCCGGCCGGGTTGCACCGCTCGGGTGGCGTCGGCGACCGGGCCCTGAGCTGGACCTCGGCCTACCCGTCGGTCTCGCTGAGCATGTGGCGGGGCGGCACCGTCGACGGGGTGAACGGGGCCGGGCTGGGCGCGCACGCGCTCTATCTGGACGACGTCGACTGGGAGCCGGCCGACGACCGCCCGACGGTGGCCAACCTGATGTGGGTGCAGTACGTGTTGGACACCTTCGGGTCGGTGGCCGAGGTGGTGGCCGCAGCGCCGGACATCCGCATCGAGTCGGTGCCGTTCCGGGGCCAGACGATGGGCTGTCACCTGGCCATCGAGGACAGCACCGGCGACTCGGCCATCCTGGAGCCGACCGGGGGCCGGATGCTCATCCACCACGGGCCGCAGTACCAGGTGATGGCGAACTCGCCACTGCTGGACGAGCAGCTGGCCAACCGGGCCCGGTACCGGCCGTTCGGCGGTGAGCTGCCGCCGCCGGGGGACATCACCTCGCTGGACCGGTTCGTGCGGGCCAGCTACTTCCTGCACTACCTGCCCGAGCCGCAGGACACCGAGCAGGCGATGGCCGGCGTCGTGCACCTGGCGTCCAACGTGGCGGTGCCCTACGGCGCGCCCTACGACGACGGCGGGGTCTACCCGACCTGGTGGATCACCGCCACCGACCTGACCAACGGCACCTACTGCTTCCTGTCCACGCTGAGCCCGAACGCGGTCTGGGTCGAGCTGGACCGGGCGCTGAACTCCACCGAGATCCGCAGCCTGGACCCGCGGGCGGCCGGGCTGTCCGGGGAGATCTCCGACCGGCTGCGGCCGGCCACCCTTCCCTACTGAACCCGGCCTCGAAAGGCCGGATCAGCGGGCGATCGCGAGCACCTCGTCCAGGCCCTGCTGGAAGCACTCCATCAGCACCGACAGGTCCTCGACCGCGTCGCCGTCGACGTTGAACCCCAGACAGCAGGTGCCGGCGTGGGTCGTCATCGCCACCATGATGGCCACCCCGGGCAGGGGACCGAACGCGAAGATGCGCTGCACCTGGGCGCCGGCCAGGTAGGACTCGAACGGCAGCCCGGGCACGTTGGACGCGGACATGTCGGCCGACGACCCGAGCCGCCAGGCGGCGGCGCCGACCGAGGACGGCAGCAGGTTCACCAGCGGCGCGAACAGGCCGAACGAGTCCAGCGCGGGTTCGGTGCGCAGGGTCAGCACCAGCCCGCGGATGACGGCGATGCGTTCCACCGGGTCGCTGACCCCGACCGGCCCGGCCAGCAGTGCCCCGGCGAACTTGTTGCCGCCCATCGGGTCGTCCCCGCGGCGCAGGGAGACCGGCATGGCCATCGGCAGGCTCTCCACGCTGGTGCCGTGCCGCTCGTGATAGCGGCGCAGCCCGCCGAGCAGGGCCGCGATGTAGGCGTCGTTGACCGATCCGCTGGCCTGCTTGGCGGCCGCGCGCAGGTCCTTGAACCGGCATTCCAGGGTGGCGAAGCGCCAGTTGCGGCCGGTGCGCCCGCGGAACAGCGGCGAGGGGGCGGCGGGCGGCGGCGGCAGCATCCGGCGCAGCGACGCGGAGAACCGGACGGCCTCCTCGCCGGCCTGCAGCGGGTCGGACAGCACGGTGCCGCCGAACTTGAGCGAGCGCATCAGCAGGTCGGGAGTCTGCCCGAGGCGGGCAGCCAGCTGCCGGGTGGCCAGCACCGCGGGGTTGACCGGGCCGGTCGAGGTGCCGACCGCCGACGACGGCTTGTCGGCGGTGTGCTCGCGGGTGCGGCTCTGCACCAGGGAGAGCAGCTGGATGCCGCCGAGCCCGTCGGTCACCGAATGGTGCAGCTTGAGCAGGTAGGCGGCCCGGCCGTCGGCCAGGCCCTCGACCAGCACCGCCTCCCACAGCGGGCGCCGCCGGTTGAGCGGGGCCAGCGCGAACCGCTCGACGTAGGCCAGCAGGGTGGCCTGGTCGCCGGGGGCATCCAGCCGGACCCGGCGCAGGTGGTTGTCCAGGTCGAACGAGGTGTCCTGCACCCAGACCGGCGGGCCCACCGGCAGGATCGGCTCCTGCACCCGTTCCCGGGTCCGCCGGATCAGCTCGACCGCCCACTCGTGGGCGCCGCGTAACCGGTCCCACTCCGGCTCGGTGTCCAGCAGCATCATCGCCACGATCGTCGAGGACAGCTCGGGGTGGCGCTCGGAGCGCCACATGAGCGTCTCCAGCTCGCTCATCGACCCGTCGAGGCCCCATTGCCCGGCGGCCGCCCAGGCCTTGCGGTTCAGCTCGTCGGGACTGGGCACGGCGGGCCGGCCCGCGGCGCGGTCGGTCGTCATCTCAGGGGGCCTCCGGCCAGTCGGCGAGGGTGGCGACGAACTTCTCGCGCACCTGTCGGCAATGCTCGTTGATCGTCTCCGGGGTCCACCCGTCGGTGGGAATCGGGTCCAGCACGGCGATCTGCAGGGTGCCCGAGTGCAGCAGCTTGGAGTTGCGCCACATCAGCTCGCCGGCATTACGGATGACGATCGGCACGATCGGCACGCCCGCCTGCATGGCCAGATGGAAGGCGCCCTTCTTGAACGGCAGCACGTTCGGCGTGGGGGAGCGGGTGCCCTCGGGCATGATCACCACCGACGTGCCGGCCCGGATCCGGTCGGCCAGCGCGGCCAGGTCCCGCTTGGCCGAGTCCGGGTGCGAGCGGTCGATGTAGGCGGGATCGACGAACAACCCGGCGATGGCCATCCGCGGGTCGAACTGGGCCTCCTTCTTGGCCACTCCGGTGAAGTCCCGGCGCAGCAGCGCCCCCATCAGCGGGGCGTCCAGCGAGCTCTGGTGATTGGCCACGAAGACCGCCGGCCGGGCGGCCCACAGGTTCTGTTCGCCGACGATCTCCAGCTTCACCCCGGCCAGGGCCAGGGCCAGATCGCAGGCCAACGGGATGCCGATGTTGCGGCCCACCGCCGAGTCACCGGTCAGCAGGCTGGCCGCCGCCCCGACCAGCACGCCGATGTTGAATCCGCCGAGCGCGGCGGCGGTGCCGGCCAGCGCCCGCAGCCCGCCGTTGCGCGGCTCGACCAGGGTGAGCACCGGCCAGTCGTAGGTGCGGGCGGCCAGGGCCAGCCCGGTGTGCGGGTTGAGCGGGCGGGGCCGGCCGACCGAGCTGAGGAAGGCCACGTCCTCGTCCCCGTTGCCGTAGGCGTAGCTGGCGGTCAGGTCGACGCCGTGCTCGCGGGCGAAGGCCCGGACCGCCGCGCCCTTGGGTTCGCCCCACAACATGGGGCCGGCCAGCTTGCCGGTGATCACCCCGTCGACGACCTCGACCTCGGTGCACAGGATCGCGGAGATGCCCAGATCCCGGGCCAGCGGCTCGATCTGGAACCGGGTGGCGGCCGAGGCGACGGCCACCGTGTGCCCCATCCGCTGGTGCGCCCGGACCAGGGCGCGGGCCTGCGGGCGGACCGCGGCGGCGATCTTGTGCGCGAACAGCCGCTCGCCCAGTTCCATCACCGTGTCGGCGTCGCGGCCGGCCATGGCGGCCACCCCGTGCCGGCCGATCGCGGTCGGGTCGCCGCCCAGCGCCCCGTCGACCGCGGAGAACAGCGACCGGGCCACGTCCCCGGGGGCGATGTCCCGACGCTTGATGCTGTCGGCGAAGAACGTGTTGGCCGTGTACCCCTCGACCAGGGTGCCGTCCAGGTCGAAGAACGCCCCGACCTGCGGTCCCGCGGGTCCGGCCAGCACCTCGGCGATCGCATCGTCGGCGGTCAGCGCGGTGGGCCCGGTGCTCTTCTGCGGGGCGCTCACCGCTGACCGCCCCAGGCCAGCGTGCCGATGGCGTCGGCGCGCCGGACGTCGGTGGCGATCTCCGCGGTGAACGCGGCCCGCACGGCCGGGTCGGTGCCGCCGGCCAGCAGCCCCCGGCTGTCGGCCACCCGCAGCGCGGTCCGGAACAGCTCCAACGACACCGATTCGCCGCCGGCGATGCGATGCTGCAGCAACCACTGCTCGCCGACCCCGAGACATTCGGTGAGCAGTCGCTCCTGGTCGACCGGCTCCGGATCGGCCGGCTCGGCGGCCAGCCGGTCGGCGACCACCAGATAGGCGTCCAGGTAGGGGCGCAGCACCAGGTGGGCGACCTGCAGGTCCGAGCGGGCCAGCAATTCCTTCGCCCGGTCCGACCCGCACGCCCAGTGCTGGTCGGGCGCGTCGGCGCCGATCAGCCGCAGTTCGGTCAGCACCTCGTCGCCGAACCGGGCCCGGGACGGGAAGTAGAACTCGTACTTGAGCAGCTCGCGCAACCGCATGGCCTCGGTGAACACGTCCACCGACGCGTCCTCGACGACTGCCTGCAGCGCCATCTCGGTGATCGCCCGGTGCACCAGCGTGTGGATCATCGTGTTGCGGTAGAAGGCGGCGACCAGGTCCCGGTTGCGGGCGATCTGCCAGACCGGTTCGGTGCCCTCGTCGAACACGTCGATCAGGTGCGAGGAGACCATCTCCTGCAGGGTGCGCCGGATCGTGGTCCGGTCGGTCAGGTCGAGCGCGCCGGCCACCGCCCAGCCCTGCCGGCTCAGGTAGCGGGCCAGCGGACGGACGGTGGCCAGCATCTCGTCCAGGGTCAGCGCCCGGTCGGCGCCGAGCAGGGCCAGGCTGACCACCGCGGTCGCGGTCACCGGGGTGGCCCGGTTGATCCGGTGCGCCACGTCCAGCGCGATCCGTTCGACCACGTGGTCGGCGGTGGCCGGGTCGGCCCGCAGCTCGGCCAGCCGCTGCCGCAGCGGGATCGGTTCGCCGAAGTCCAGGTACGCCCGGCCCAGCCGGCGCTGCTGCTGACGGGCCAGATGCACCAGCCAGCGCAGGTTCTCGGGCCGCTTGCCGGCGCCGCGGGCCTCCTTGGTCATCAGGGAGACCTCGTGCAACTGGTCGTAGACGATCGACACGCCGATGACCTGGATGTCCAGGGCGTCGACGTGGCCGGGCCCGTGGACCGCGGGGTCGCCGGTCCGGGTCGCCTCGTCCAACCCGTCGACCAGGTACTTCAGGATGCCGAACGTGGGGGGCCGGAGCTTGCCGGTGCGGGTCCGACCGCCCTCGATCGACCAGGCCAGGTTGCCGCGGCTGCGCACCAGTTCGGCGATGTAGGACCGCAGGGTCAACCGGTAGACCGGCAGCTCGCGGATGTTGCGCCGGATGAACACCACCCCGGACCGGCTGGCCCACTGGCCGAACGGGAACAGGTTCAGGTTGGACCCGCCCAGCGTGTATACGGGGGTGAGCCGTTTGGCCGCGACGACCTCGGGCACGGCGAACCCGTCAAGGTAGGAGCGGTGGGCGAAGGCGAAGGCCAGCGAGCAGCGGCGGTCCAATTCGCGCAGCCGCTGCACCTGGTCGTCGTCGACGTAGACGTCGTAGGCCCGCATGAACCAGCGGCCGAACGCCCGCCACGCGTTCATCGGGCGGGGGTCGTGGGTGGCGGCCATCTCCCGCAGGTAGCCGACCGCCTCGGCCCGGACCTCGTCCGGGTCCTGGCCCAGCTCGTCGGCCACCGTGTGCAGGCGTTCGTCGAACCAGTCCGCCCGCAGGAGCTCGTCCGCCTCCGGGCTGTCCAGCCGCATGGATGCCGAGAGCTGCCGGACCGCCTGCGCCGGTGCGGGGATTCCTGGGAGCTTCACCCGTCGATCATCACACCAGCCGGTCAACGGGGCAGATGTCCGATGTGGGTGATTCGAGGCGACGAGCCTAGGCCCCGGCCGCGACGAGGACGAGATCGGTGGCCACGCCCAGGCCGATCCCGACCAGCAGCCCCACGGCGATGAGCATGGGCCGGCCGGCTCGGTCGGCCACCCGCAGCAGCTGTGTCACCACGAACAGGATCGATCCGGCGGCCAGGGCGAGGAACAGGACGGACAGCCGGTCGTCGACCACCAGCTGGCCCAGCAGGGTGCCCAGCAGCGTCGGGCCGCCGCCGATCACCCCCAGCAAGGCCAGAAAGCCCCAGCTCGGGCGGGTCGACCCGGCGGCCAGTGGAGCCACGATGCCGAAGCCCTCGGTCGCGTTGTGCAGGCCGAATCCGACGATCAGCAGCACGGCCAGGGACAGTTCACCGGCGGCTGCGCTCTGCCCGATCGCCAGGCCCTCGGCGAAGTTGTGCAACCCGATGCCGACCGCGATGAGCAACGCGAGGCGGCCGGCGTCGGTCGTGGCGACCGACCCGCGGCCGGACAGCTCGGTGGCCGATGCCGTCCCCGGGCCCGGACGACGGGCCAGGCCGCGGTCCGAGATCCAGCCCTGATAGGCGACGAGCCCGAGCAGTCCGGCCGCCAGTCCCCCGGCCGCGATGATGGACAGCTCGACGAAATCGGTCCAGCCCGCGCCCCCGGTCGCGGCCTGCAGGGCCGCCTCCAGCGGCTCCATCGCCTGCGCCGCCACGTCCCACAGGATGAACAGCAGCACCCCGATCGCGATCGCGTTGAGCATCGCGCGCCAGCCGGCGCTCAGCGATCCGATCCGGCCGAAGGGCAGGCCCAGAAAGATCGTCGCGCCGGCAATGGTGCCCAGCAGGGCGACGGTGGCCGGATCCATGCTGCTCCCAGGTGGTCAATGATGTAAGCCTCACCAAACTCGGCGAGTCTGCTCCTCCGGGGCGGTCAGGTCAACCTGCGTACCGCCCGATCAGACCACCGACCGCGCGGCCGAGCGACGGCTGACGGTGAGCGTGAGATACGCCGGCAGCGCGGGCAGTTCCAGCGCGGTCCGCGCGTCGCGCACCACGTCGTCGACGATCCGACGGCGGATGTGGGCGGTGTCGGCGGTGTTGTCGGTGGTCACCTTGAGCCACAGCTCGGGGGCGTCGGCGTGCCCGGACAGGTCGGCCCGGGCGTCCCGGACCCCGTCGATGCCCAGGATGTCGTCCTCGACGGCCCGGGTCAGCGCCTTGGCCGAGGCGTCGGTCCGGCCGGCGGCCGGATCCGGATCCCGATCGGTGTCCAGGCTCAGCCGGTGGATCCGGTCGATCCGGATCTGCACCACCAGCCAGCGCAGGGCCAGCAGCCCGACCACGACGGCCACGGCCAGAGCTGCCCACCAGAGCCAGGGGTTGGCGTTGACCCATTGGGCGGCCGACTCCGGGTACACCGGCTGGCCGGCCCGGTCGGCGCCGAACACTCCGGTCGAGAGCAGGGCGACGCCGACGCCGGCGAGCAGGAGCAGGGCGCCGACCAGCAGCAGGCCGACGCGGTTGCCACGGGTGGTTCGGCGGTTCATCAGGCGTCCTTCGTGATCAGTCGGGTGCGCACGGTGCGGGGGCTGCGCAGGTTCAGCGCGCCGATCCGGCGGTCCACCGCGTCGGTGGTCGCCGCGGGCAGGCCGGCCACCTGCCGGAACGGGGTGACCGCCCGCACGGTGATGGTCGATCGACCGACGGTGGCCGAGGCGTCGGTGACGCCGTCCACGCTGAGCGCGGCCGCCCGGGCGGTGCGAGCCAGGCTGCGCTTGTTCAGGGAGGCGGCCAGGTTGGTGTCGATGTCGCTGAGCTCGACCGTGCGCCGGCCGGCCGGCAGGACGGCGATCAGCAGCAGGACCAGGCCCACCACGGCCAGGCCGATGCCGGTGGCCAGCACCCACGGCTGGTTCCAGGCGACGCCCTGCAGCTGGCGGGACGCCGCGTCCAGGTCGCCGACCGGCGGGCGCCGGTCGGTCGCGATCAGCACGGCCAGGTACCCGGCCAGGCCGGCCAGGATCAGCAGCACGAGCGCGACGAGCGAGGCGGCGACCACGCGCCGACCCCGGGGGGTGCGGATCTGGTCGGTCATTGCACGCGTCCCTTCATCGGTTCGGTCGGCCGGCGGATCTCGTCGACGGTGATGTCGATATGGTCCACCTGCAGCCCGCACAGCCGGTGGACCTGGGCCCGGACGTGCTCACGGATCTCCCGGGTGACGGTTTGCAGCGGCGCCGGGTAGGCGATCGCCACGGTCAACGACAGCGCGGTGATCGACCCGTCGGTGGTGGCGGCCGCGTTCGCGTCCCGCCCGCTGACCGCAATGCCGACGATGCTGTGCCGCAGCGGGAGGCAGTGCCGGACCTCGAGCGCCGCCCGGGCCGCGACCTTCTCCACCACCCGGTCGTACAGGGTGGTGGTGCCCCGGTCCTCGATCGGTCGTTGGACCGGAACCGGTGGGCCCGGCTCGCGCACGGCGAGGGCGGCACTCACCGCCGGCTGCGTTCGCCGCGGCGAGCGCCCAGGTAGTAGGTCAGGTCCAGGTCGCCGTCGACGACGCGGCCGATGATCAGGCCGACGGCGCCGAGCACCAGGACGAGCAGGAACGCCCAGATGCCCCCGAACGCGGCGGCCAGGCCCAGGACCAACCCGCTGATCAGGCCGAGCAGAGCGCCAAAGTGTTTGTCCATGTCAGTTCTCCTTCGGTGAGCGCGGCGCGCTCATGAGCCGGTCGGCCCGGTCGATCCGGGCCTCACAGCAGGGTGCGATGCGGCTGCCGCCGCCGCAGCCGGCGGACGAATCGGCGCAACCGGCGAACCGGATTGCGCGAGCGGACGACGCGGGGCCGGGCGGCGGCCGGCGGGGGGACCGGCCGGCCGGACAGTTCCGCCAGGCCGGCTTGGAAGGTGTCCAGGTCGCCGCCACGATCGGGATGGTGGGCCAGGATCCAGGCCCGTCGCAGCTGTCGGGCTCGACGTTCCGGAGATTCCTGGCCGCTCATCCGCTGTGTGTTCCCCGGTCGGCCGTCCCCGCACCAGGGCCCGTGGGGGTCACTGGACCCGGGTCTGGTCCGACTTGTCGTCCTCGGTGTCGTCCTCGTCGGTGTCCAGGTGCACGTCGCCGACGACGATGTTCACCTCGGTCACCTCCAGGGCGGTCATCCGCTCGATGGAGTTGATGACGTTGCGCCGGATGGCCTTGGTCAGCTCGCCGATCTCCACGCCGTACTCGACGACGATGTACAGGTCGACGGCCGCCTGACGCTCGCCCACCTCGACGGACACGCCCTGGCTGACGCTGGCCTTGGAGCCGGGGATCCGGTCCCGGACGGCGCCGATGATGCGGGCCGCGCCGCCGCCGAGGGCGTAGACGCCGTTGATCTCACGCGCGGCCAGGCCGGCGATCTTCTCCACGACGGTGTCGGCGATCGTGGTCTTGCCCTGGCTGGTGACCAGCGCGGTGCTGGAAGCCGGGGCGAGCGCCTGGCCGGCGTCGGTCTTGGGGTCGGTCTTGGTGGTGCTGGTCGGGGGTGCTCATGGATCTCTTCCTCCGTGCTCGATGGGAAACGGGGTGGTCGGTCAGTTCTTGAAGGCGTCCTTGACGGACTCGCCGGCGTTCTTGACGTCGGCCTTGGCCTGGTCCGCTCGGCCCTGGGCCTCGAGGTCCTCGTTGCCGGTCACCTGGCCGACGGTCTGCTTGACCTCGCCGACGACTTCCTGCGCCTTGTTCTTGATCTTGTCGACTGCACTCATGGTGTCTCCTCGTACTGGGCCAGCGCCCGGCCGCTGGTTGCGGAGCGGCTGTCAGGCATCGCCGCGCTGAATGGCGCGACGGTATTCGGACACCGCCCACCGGCCGATCGTCACGACTCCACCAGTGTGACCTGGCTCACCTGGTCGAGCACAAGGGTCCGACCTGGAAACATGCCGCCCATGAAGGTCGATGAGGCCGCGATCGACGGCGCCGCCGCGCCGGCTCCGCGGCGGCCGGTCAAACCGGACGTGGACGACGCGGTGCTGGTGCTGCGCGCCCAGGACGGCGACCCCCGCGCGTTCGAGCAGCTGGTCCGTCGCTACCAGCAGGTGATGTTCGGGGTGGCGGTGCGCATCCTGGGCGACCGGGACGAGGCCGAGGACGTCACCCAGAACGCCTTCATCGCCGCCTGGCGGCGGCTGCCGGAGTTCCGCGCGGACGCGAAGTTCTCCACCTGGATGTACCGCATCGTGACCAATCAGGCGCTCAACCAGGCTCGCGGCCAGTCCCGCCGGCCCCGGCCGGCCGACCGGGAGACCCTGGAGGCTGCGTCCGGCTCCTGGGTATCGACCACGGTCGACGCCGACCCGGAACGGCACGCGCAACGGGCCGCGTTGCTGGCCGCGGTGCGCCGGGCGCTGGCCGCGCTGCCCGATCAGCTGCGCGTATGTTGGCTGCTTCGAGAGGTCCACGAACGCAGCTACCAAGAGGTCGCGGACATCACCGAGGTGAGCCTGGACACCGCCCGCGGCCGGATCTTCCGGGCCCGGCAACGACTCGCGGAGGAGATGAGCGCATGGCGGTAGACCAGGTCGACCCGGTCGAACCCGCCCCCGACGCGCTGCCCTGCGGCCGGGATCCGTTGACCGTCGTCGACGACGCCCGGGCCGGCCGGATCAGCGCCCATTCCCGCAGCTGCGAGTACTGCCAGCAGGCCATCGACGAGGACCGGTTGTTGGCCACGGTGCGGGAGATCGAGGCCGAGCCGGTGCCGGCCCCGGACACGCTGCTGCCCCGGGTGATGGCGACCGTGTTCGCCGAGCTGCGGCCGGGCCGCCAGATCGCCCTGCCGGCTGCCGGCCCGTCCGCCTCGGTCACCGAGCTGGCGATCGTGTCCACGCTGCGCCATCACCTGGACGAGCTGCCCGACCTGATCGTGCACCGGTGCCGGGTCCGGGCGGGCGAACCCGCCGGAGAGCTGCGGCCGGAGGGGGAGCCGGCGCTGGTCGTCGAACTGACCGCCGCCGGCGCCTACCAGGCCGACCTGGCCGACCTGGCCGATCAGGTCCGGGCCACCGCCCACCGGGTGCTGCGCGAGCAGTTCGGCTTCGACGACGTGCGGGTGGATGTGGAATTCGTCGACCTGTTCACCCTCGCGGACGGCGGTGACTGAGCCGTCGGCGGCCGATCCGGCCGTCACCGACGACGCGGTGGCCATCGCCGCCGCCCAGGCCGCGATCGACACCCCGGGGGTGACCCGGCTCGTTCCGGCCATCGGGTACCTGATCCGGGACGCGGTCTCCGGTCTGGCCCGTCAGCTCACCGGTCAGCAACCGGCGCCGGAGACCCGGGCCGATCCGGACGCCGTGGAGATCGAACGGGTGGACGGCGCGCTGCGGCTGACCATCCGGATCGTGGCTACCGGTACCCCGCCGGTGCAGGCCACCATCGGGGCCGTCCGCACCGCCGTCGAGCAGGCTCTGGCCGCCGCGTTCGGGCTGACCGCGCAGGTGTCGGTGCTGGTGGTGGACACCGCCTGGGAGCCGGACGCCAGCCCGTCGGCGCGCTGATCCAAGGACCACCGAACCCGGCAAATCGGGCGGCAAATCGAGCTTTGGATCAGCGCGGACGTCGGGACGCAGTGTCGGGACGCAGCGTCGGGATGCGGCGTCGGGGCCGGTCAGCCGGCGATGCGGTCGAGCGCGGCCGAGGTGTGCGGGGCCAGCTCGACGTCGCTGTGAGCCCGTTCCTCGACATAGGCCAGCTTGCCGTCGGGGGTGATGCCGATCAGCCGGGTGGCGCCGACGACGGGCGGCGCGGTCGGGGTGCGCAGCGTGGCATCGGTGGACAGGCCCCACGCGGCGGTCGACCGCGGGCGGCCGTAGAACAGCTCGATCCGGCCCTCGGCGTGCGCCACCATCAGCTCGATCGAGCCGTCGGGCTGCGGCCGGAAGAAACCGACCTCGCGGCTGCTGGGGCCCTTCACCGAGCCGTCCGGCTCGAGCAGCCAGCTGATCGACTCGTAGCGCAGGAACGGCCGTCCGTCGTGGGAGATGACGATCTGCTGCCCGAACTGCGGCTCGTTCTGCCCGGGTTCGTTGCCGAAGCGTCCGACGCCGCGCCAGACGCCGACCAGCGGCAGCAGCGGCTGGCAGTCGGGGTGCAGGCCCGGTCGGGCCCGAACGTTGGCGGTGTCGGCGGGAATCGGCAGCGGCGGGACGTCGGCGATGTCCAGGCCGCGGGTGGCCTCGGCGCGCTCCTGGGCGGCCAGGATGGCCGCGTCCCCGCTGCCCGGGACCGGGCCACGGGCCGTATCGGCGCCCCCATCCGCAAAGCTGTCCGCAGAATCGTCCGCGGAGCTGGCGGCCGCGTGGTCAGCCGGGCCGTCAGCCGAATCGGGCAGCACCGGATTGCGGGTGGGCACGTACTCGCCCGCGGTCCGCTCGGCACCCACCAGGCCGGCGATCTCCTCGGCGGTGGGGCCGTGATGCGGGTCCGGGCCGGGGCCCTGGGGAGCGGTCACTTTTCCTCGTGCAGCAGCCGGTAGACGACGTAGAAGGCGAACCACGTGATCAACAGGGCGACCGCGACGAGCAGTCCGGTGAAGAAGATTTCCACTCGCGAAGCCTAACCTGCGCGTCCGGCCCGGCTGGTGTGCCGCGAAGCACGTCACACTCGCCGCCCGGCCGAGCGACCCGGGTTCGCTGATCTTTCCCGCGCCGAACCGGACGAATGTCCGGCGGCGGCGCGGGAAAGATCAGCGAAGCAGCAGGGGCAGGGTCAGGCGACCGTGATGTCCAGCTGGTTCAGGCCCAGGGTCACGTCGCCGCTGGCCTGGCCGTTACCGACGCGGGACAGCGCGCGGACGGTCCAGGAGCCGGGGGCGGCGTAGAACCGGAAGTCGCCGGCCGGGGAGGTGACGACCTCGGCGGTGAACTCACCGGAGCCGTCGAGCAGGCGGACGAAGGCCCCACCGACCGGCTCGTTGTTCTTGCAGACCTTGCCCTGCACGACGGCCTGGCTGGAGACGTCGACGCCGACCGGAATTCCGGCGGTCTGATCGGGGGCAGCACACGACATGACTGGTGTCCTCTCGGGGATCGGGCGGGGTCAGGCGCCGAGCTCGACGGGCACGCCGACCAGCGAGCCGTACTCGGTCCAGGAACCGTCGTAGTTCTTGACGTTCTTCTTGCCGAGGATCTCGGTGAGCACGAACCAGGTGTGGCTGGAGCGCTCGCCGATGCGGCAGTAGGCGATGGTGTCCTTCTCGTCGTCGAGGTTGCCGTACAGCTCGGCCAGCTCGGCGTCGGACTTGAAGGTGCCGTCCTCGTTCGCGGCCTTGGACCACGGGACGTTCAGCGCGGTGGGGATGTGGCCGGCGCGCTGCGCGGCCTCCTGGGGCAGGTGCGCCGGGGCGAACAGCTTGCCGGAGAACTCGTCGGGGGAGCGCACGTCGACCAGGTTCTGGGTGCCGATCGCGGCGACGACCTCGTCGCGCAGGGCGCGGATCGAGAAGTCCTGGTCCTGAGCGGTGTAGGTGGTCTCCACCCGGTCCGGGACCTCACGGCTGAGCACCCGGCCGTCGAGCTCCCACTTCTTGCGGCCACCGTCGATCAGCTTGACGTCCTGGTGCCCGTAGAGCTTGAAGTACCAGTAGGCGTAGGCGGCGAACCAGTTGTTGTTGCCGCCGTAGAGCACGACGGTGTCGTCGTTGGAAATGCCCTTGGCCGACAGCAGCTTCTCGAAGCCCGCCCGATCGACGAAGTCGCGGCGGGCCGGGTCCTGCAGCTCGGTCTTCCAGTTGATCCGGACGGCGCCGGGGATGTGCCCGGCGTC
The DNA here is from genome assembly GCF_000024365.1 of Nakamurella multipartita DSM 44233. NCBI lineage: Bacteria > Bacillati > Actinomycetota > Actinomycetes > Nakamurellales > Nakamurellaceae > Nakamurella > Nakamurella multipartita. Next base: position 5,570,200 of record NC_013235.1, on the reverse strand, counting down.
GTAGGCGGTGGTGTCCTCGTCGACCTCGACGAAGACGATGCCCGGGGTGGACAGGTTCTGCTCGGCCCAGTCGGTCGTGACCAGGGAGTCCTCGCGGCTCATTGTGTGGCTGCTCCTTGCAGGTGGTGCGGTGAGTGGGACATGCCAGGGCGGCAGGGACCAGGCGTGCGGCCTGGGACGATCTGCGGACGGCGGGCAATTTCCGACACGTGTCAGATCGGGGAGTGGGCGCAGCGGCGACGGATCCGTCGATGGATCAGCAGCCGGGGCTACGGCGCCCGTCGGCGTGACAACAGAGGGCACTGCCGACTCGAACGAGATCGACGGCGCGCCGGCTGGTCAGCATCGGGCCCATGAAACAAACGGTAGCAGCCCGGGACGGTCCGGCCGACGGCCCAGCCGGACATCGAGCGCTCAACCGGACGTGCGGCGGAGCTCCTGCAGGGTGACCGGGCCGGTGGTCACCGTGATCACCACGTCGGTGCCGCTGACCTGCACGTCACCCGAGGTCACGGTGAACGGCAGCCCGCGCAGCGGGATGGTGGTGGTCAGGCCCGAGGCGAGTGCGGCGGCCGCGTTGCGGGCCACCGAAGTCAGGTCGATGCCGGCCGCGGAGAGGCTGGCCACGGTCAGGGTCAGCGCGTTGTCGGCCGCGGACAGGGTCGCGGTTCCGGTGACCGGAATGCTCACCCCGGCGACCGAGACGGTGCCGTTGACCTGCAGGGTGCCGTTCGGTCCGGCCGACAGGGTGACGTCCTGCCGGGGCAGCGCGGCCTGCAGCGACGACAGCGGGATGATCACCTGCGACGTGGTGGCCTGGGCGGCCAGGTTCGAGGTGTCCCCGGCGACGGCGTCCCGCAGGGGCAGGGTCACCGTGGTCAGGTCGACCTGGGCCCGGGTGCCGGGCAGCAGGCCCTGGTCCACGTCGGCCGCGGTGATGATCACCGTCGGGTAGGAGCCCTGGACGGCGTGCCAGAGGAACGGGAAGCCCTCAATCGAGACGTCCGGTGGCTGGGTGAGCCCGAGCTCGGTCTGCACGGCGGCGGCGGCCCGGTGTTCGGCGTAGGCCCGACCGCCGAAGTCGGCCACCACCAGCAGCACGGCCAGCACGACCAGGGTGATCAGGAGCTTGCGCACCACTCGAGTGTGTCAGGCCCCGGGCGGGGAACCGGCGGATTGACCGGCGACGGTCCAGGCGCCGGTCCAGGCCGCGATGCGGTCGGCCAGTTCCGGGGTCAGCCCGCTCTCCCCGTGACCCATGCCGGGCTCGATCCACAGCTGACCGTCGCGGGACGCGTCCTGCAGGGCGATGGCGTGCGCGGGGGTGAAGTAGTCGTCCTGCGTGCCGTGCACCAGCAGCAGCGGGATGTCGATGTCGCCGGCGACCTCGATCGGGCTGCGCGGCAGGTCCGACCAGGGCTCGCCGAGCCGGACGCCGAGCGCGGCGCCCATCTGCACGGCCAGCGGGTGCTCCAGCAGCCAGTGCAGGCGCCGCATGGGCACGCTCTCGCGCACGTACCAGCGGGACGGTGCCGACACCGCGACGACCACGTCCGGCCGGTCGGTGCCCAGGGCGGACTGGCGCAGGGCCACCGCGGCGCCCAGGGAGAAGCCGACCACGGCCACCGTCGGGTACCCGGCGGCCCGGGTCCAGCGCACCACCGCGTCCAGGTCCAGGACCTCGTCGCGACCCACCGACGAGCGGCCGGCCGACTGGCCGTGCCCGCGGAAATCGACGGCCACCACGGCGCCGTGCTCGGCGAACGCGTCGATGGCGGCGCGGGTGGCCGGCTTGGCGATGCCGTGGGTGAAGCCGTGGCCCAGCACGAAGGCCGGCCGGTCGGTCGGACCCGGGACGTGCACCCCGGACAGGGTCACGTCATCATCGGTGACGCACTGCAACCCCGACCCCACCACGTGCGTCTTGGGGGCAGGCGATGACCGCGTCACCTGTCGCCTCCGGCCGCCATGGCGCCGGCGTGGTTCCCAACGCCAACGAGGGGTCGATGGGGCACCTGCCGGCCAGGCCGGACCGATTTCCGGTCTACGGTGAGCTGCGGCTCACCGCCGCCAACGTTGTCGGGCACGTGCGGATCCTGTCACATTCGCGGTCTCCGACCTGCGGGAACGTGATCGCCGTTACACGTGCGTCATACGCGCCTGGTAATTCCGTAACTGAAAGCTCACATGGCCGGCTCGGCAGTGTGAGGTCGAGGGCCAGCGCGCGCAGGCCCCGTGCGTCCGTGCGAAGTTAGACTCCACCAAGGTGAACCGCAGGTAAGGAGAAGGTTGAATGGAGCTCCTGCTGCTCACCACCGACCCCAGCCCGACGTCGGTGTTGCCCGCGGTCGATCTGCTTCCGATCCGCATTCGTTCGGCCGCGCCCGAGGCGGCCTCGCTCGTCACCTCCGGCCCGTACGACCTGTTGCTGCTCGACGCCCGCCACGATCTGGCCGCCGCCCGCACCCTGTGCCGTTTGCTCGGCGCCGACGGGCTGGCGGTGTCCATCCTGGCCATCGTGACCGAGGGCGGCATGGTCGCCATTGGCCCGGAATGGGGCGTCTCCGACGTGGTGCTGGCCTCGGCCGGCCCGGCCGAGGTGCACGCCCGGCTGCGGCTGCTGGCCGCCCGGACCAGCAATTCGGCCAATTCCGGGCTGATCAGCCTGGGTGATCTGACGATCGAAGAGGACACCTACACGGCCCGGCTGCGCGGCCGCCCGCTCGAACTGACCTACAAGGAGTTCGAGCTGCTTAAGTTCCTGGCCCAGCATCCGGGCCGGGTGTTCACCCGCGAGCAGCTGGTCACCGAGGTCTGGGGCTACGACTTCTTCGGCGGCACCCGCACCGTCGACGTGCACGTCCGCCGCCTGCGGGCCAAGCTCGGCGCCGAGCACGAGGCGCTCATCGGCACCGTCCGCAACGTCGGTTACAAGATGGTCCCGCCGGCCCGTTCGGCCTTGCGGGACGAATCCGCCGGCACCCCGGCGTGACCCTCGAACCGGCCGGTGAGCCCGCCGCCTGGCACGCCGCGCCGGACGAAGCGGCCGCGCTGGCCGCCCTGATCGACGCGGCCGCGGCCGCCGACGGCGTCGCCCCCATCTCCGGTCATGTCCGGGACGCCGTGCGCAGCGGCGCCGCACAGGTGCTGATCGACCCTGGGGCCTCGCCCGACGACCCGGCCGGCGTGGCCGTCGCCCTGGCTCAGGATCCGGCCGAGGTCACCGTGGCCCCCGACCGGCGTCGGCAGGGCCGGGGCCGATCGCTGGTCCGGGCCGCCGTCGAGCGGCAGGGGGCCGTCTGGGCTTACGGCGACCTGCCCGCGGCGCAGGCCCTGGCCAGTGCGCTGAACCTGCGGCCCACCCGCGTGCTGCTGCAGATGCGCCGCCCGCTGCCGATCGAGCCGTTGGGCTACCAGCCGCCGGCCGGGGTGCGGATCCGCACCTTCCAGCCGGGCCGGGACGAGGACGCGTTCCTGCGGGTCAACGCCCGGGCCTTCGCCAGCCACCCGGAACAGGGCCGGCTGGACCGCTCCGGGCTGGGCGAGGAGATGGCCCAGGACTGGTTCGACCCGAACGGCTTCTTCCTGGCCGTCACCGACCCCGGCGACGAGCTGCTGGCCTTCCACTGGACCAAGGTCCACCCGGCCGAACCCGCCGGCCAGAACCCCACCGGCGCCCTCGGCGAGATCTACGTTCTCGGCGTCGACCCGGCCGCCGGCATCCGCGGGCTGGGGTCGGTGCTGGCCGAACGCGGGCTGCAGTATTTGGCCCAGCGCGGCCTGGACACCGCCCTGCTCTACGTCGAATCCGACAACGCCCCCGCGGTCCGGCTCTACGAACGGCTCGGGTTCACCGTCTTCCAGCGCAACGTGGTCTACCGGCCGACGAACCAGGGCTGAGTTCGCGCAGCGACAACTGCCCATGCGTCCGCATGGTCCCGGTGGGCCCCGTCACAGCCGCGGACAGCTGGGTTCACTCGCCGTTCACCTGCCGTGGGGAATCCGTTCCGCCCGGCCACTTACATTCCGAGCGTCGGACACCGGCGCCGCTCACGCGGGCCGCAGGACCGGCATCGACGAACGATGAACCCAACGGAGGAACAGGCGTGAAGATCACGCGACGGGCCGGCTTGGTGGCGCTCCTGGCGTCCGGCACTCTGCTGCTGGCGGCCTGCGGCAGCGACAACAACACGACCACGACGAGTGCCGCGGCCGGTTCGGCCGGCGGCAGCTCCGCGGCAGCGAGCGGGTCGGCGGCCGCCGGGGGTGGCACCACCTTCGAGGGCGCCGGCTTCAGCTGCGCGACCGGGGCCCTGCGGTCCTCGGGTTCCACCGCCCAGGGCAAGGTCATGGAGCAGTGGATCGCCGACTTCAACGCCAAGTGCGGCGCTAACCTGAACGCCTACGGCGGCGGCGGCTCCGGCAAGGGCATCCAGGACTTCATCGCCAACCAGGTCGACTTCGCCGGCTCGGACTCCTCGCTCAAGGAGGACCAGGCCGCCCAGGCGCAGTCCCAGCGGTGCGCGGGCAACCCGGCGTTGAACCTGCCGATGGTCACCGGCCCCATCGCCCTGGCCTACAACGTCTCCGGCGTCGACACCCTGACGCTGACCCCGGCCGTCATCGCCGGCATCTTCAGCGGCACCATCACCACCTGGAACGACCCAGCCATCGCCGCGATCAACCCCGGCGTCACCCTGCCGGCCACCGGCATCCAGGCCGTGCACCGCGCCGAGGACTCGGGCACCACCGAGAACTTCACCAAGTACCTGGCCGCCGCCGCGCCGAGCGCCTGGACCTTCACCCCGGCCAAGGCCTGGGCCGCGCCCGGTGGTGTCGCCGCCCAGGGCAGCGACGGGGTGTCCAAGCAGGTCAAGAGCACGGACGGGTCGATCGGCTACGTCGAATGGGGCTTCGCTCTCGATGACGGCCTGAACGTCGCCCAGCTGGACAACGGCGGCGGCGCGGTCGAGCTGACCGCCGAGTCGGCCGGCAAGGCGGTCGAGGCGGCCACGGTCGTCGGCACCGGCAAGGATCTGGCCCTCAAGCTGGACTACGCCACCAAGGAAGCCGGCGCCTATCCGCTGATCCTGGTCACCTACGAGATCGTCTGCTCGGCCGGGAACTCGGCCGACACCGCGCCGCTGCTCAAGTCCTTCCTGGGCTACACCGCGACGGACGGCCAGACCACGCTCGCCGAGCTGGGCGCGGCCCCGCTGCCGGCCAGCATCCAGCAGCAGGTCATCGCCTCGGCGTCGTCCATCAGCTGACCCGGCGGCCCACCCCGGCGGCCACGGCCGATCCGGGGTGGGCCACCGGCGCCCGGTCCACGGGCATCGCACCGATGCCCGTGGACACCCGGAACCAACATCAAGTCGAGGAGCGATGGTTCAGACGGCCGGAGACGACTCGCGAACGGACGATCCGTTCGAGATAGCCGCGCAGGGGGTGCCCGGAGCGAACCCGCTGATCGGGCGCCCGGAACCGGACAGCGCGGACACAATCGACGCCCCCGGCACGATCCTGCCCGACGGGCGCCCGGAGGCGGGCATCTCGGGTCGGACGGTGCGCTGGGGCGACCGCGTGTTCAAGGGGCTCGCCGCCGGGTCCGGGGCGATCCTGCTGATCGTGATGGCGGCGATCGCCATCTTCCTGGTCTGGAAGGCGATCCCGGCGTTCACCGGCAACTCGGGGAGCCTGTTCACCACCCAGACCTGGAACCCGCAGGGCAGCCCGCCGGTCTTCGGCATGGCCGCGGTGTTCTTCGGCACGGTGGCCTCGGCGTTCATCGCGATGCTCGTCGGCGTCCCCGTCGCCATCGGCATCGCCCTGTTCATCTCGCACTACGCGACCCGCCGGGCCGCCACCACCCTGGGCGCGATCGTGGACCTGCTGGCGGCCGTGCCGTCGCTGGTCTTCGGCATGTGGGGGCTGTACTTCCTGATCCCGCAGACCAAGGGATTCCAGGCCTGGCTCAGCGAGTACTTCGGCTGGATCCCGCTGTTCAACAACACCACCGCGACCAGCGTCGACCAGTTCGGCAAATCCCTGCTGATCGCCGGCATCGTGCTCGCCATCATGATCATCCCGATCGTGTCGGCGGTCTGCCGGGAGGTGTTCCTGCAGGTCCCGCGGGAGACCGTGGACGCGGCCTGGGCCCTCGGCGCCACCAAGTGGGAGATGATCCGCACGGCGGTGCTGCCCTTCGGGCGCGCCGGCATCATCTCGGCGGCCATGCTCGGCCTGGGCCGGGCCCTCGGCGAGACCATTGCGGTGGCCCTGGTGCTCAACTCCGGTTTCCGGATCAACTGGCACCTCACCGAGCCCGGCGGCGACACCTTCGCCTCGACCATTGCCCTGAAGTTCGGCGAGGCCGGCGGCTCGCCGGTGGCCATTGCCGCGCTGATCGCGGCCGGCCTGTTCCTGTTCGTCATCACCCTGGTCGTCAACACCGCGGCCCGCATCGTCATCGCGCGACGCAAGGAGTTCACATGAGTGTGGCGACCGCCCCGGCCTCGCCGGGGTCCATCCGCTCCGAGCTGGTCGGGGCGCGGCTGCCGTCCTGGGCGCCCTATGGCAGCGCGGTGGCCGCGATGGGGCTGGCCGTGCTGCTGCGCACCCTGCTGGACTGGACCGGCTGGGCGACCACCGTGCTGGCCGCCGCGGCGCTGTTCGTCATCGTGCTCACGGCCTGGTCGATCGGCATCGAGGGCCGCCGGCAGGCCAAGAACCGGTTCGCCACCACGCTGATCTACGCCTCGTTCCTGGCCGCGATCGTGCCGCTGGTGCTGATCCTGACCTACATCGGGGTCAAGGGCTTCTCGGTGTTCTCGGCCGACTTCTTCCTGCGGTCGATGAACGGCGTGACCAGCCGGATGGACGGCGGCGGCGTTTACCACGCGTTGATCGGCACCCTGCAGCAGGTGGCGATCGCCGCGATCATCGCCCTGCCCATCGGCATCTTCACGGCCATCTACCTGGTCGAATACGGTCGCGGCACGTTCGCCCGGATCGTCACGTTCTTCGTCGACGTGATGACCGGCGTGCCCTCCATCGTCGCCGGCCTGTTCGTCTACACCTTCCTGCTGCTGGGTTTCGGCATGCGGCCGTTCGGTGCCGCCGGGGCGTTGGCGCTGGCGATCCTGATGGTGCCGGTGTCCGTCCGGGCGTCCGAGGAGATGCTCAAGCTGGTGCCCCGCGACCTGCGCGACGCGTCGTACGCGCTGGGCGTGCCCAAGTGGCGGACGGTGCTGAAGGTCGTGCTGCCCACCGCGATGTCCGGCCTGATCACGTCCTCGCTGCTGGCGATCGCCCGGGTGGCCGGGGAGACCGCGCCGCTGATCCTGCTCACCGGGTACACCGCGTCGATCAACTTCAATCCGTTCTCCGGCGACCAGGCCACCCTGCCGATGATGGTGTGGGACCAGCTCGGCAAGCGCTCCGGCACCACCTCCAACGACCTGACCGAGGCGCGGGCCTGGGGCGCCGCGCTGACCCTGGTGTTGCTGGTGCTGATCCTCAACGTCGGCGCCCGGCTGCTCGCCCGCCTCGCCAAGCCCAAGACCAGCTAGTTCCAGGAGTCCATCGATATGGCCAAGCGCATCGACGTCGAAGACGTCAACGTGTTCTACGGCGACTTCCTTGCCGTGCAGGACGCCTCGATCAACATCGCCCCGCTGTCGGTGACCGCGTTCATCGGCCCGTCCGGCTGCGGCAAGTCGACCTTCCTGCGGGTGCTGAACCGGATGCACGAGGTGATCCCCGGCGGCCGGGTCTCCGGCAAGGTGCTGCTGGACGGCGAGGACCTGTACGGGCCCGGGGTCGACCCGGTGAACGTTCGCCGGACCGTCGGCATGGTGTTCCAGAAGCCGAACCCGTTCCCGACCATGTCGATCTACGACAACGTGATCGCCGGCTACAAGATCGCGGGCACCAAGAAGAACAAGTCGACGATGGACGACATCGTCGAGCGCTCGCTCAAGGGTGCGAACCTGTGGGAAGAGGTCAAGCAGCGGCTGAACCGGCCGGGTGCGGGCCTGTCCGGTGGCCAGCAGCAGCGGCTGTGCATCGCCCGGGCCATCGCCGTCGAGCCGTCGGTGCTGCTGATGGACGAGCCCTGCTCGGCCCTGGACCCCATCTCGACCCTGGCCATCGAGGACCTGATCAGCGAGCTCAAGACCCGCTACACGATCGTCATCGTCACCCACAACATGCAGCAGGCGGCCCGGGTCTCGGACCGCACCGCGTTCTTCAACCTCGCCGGCGTGGGCCAGCCGGGCCGGTTGATCGAGTACGACGACACCGCCACGATCTTCTCCAACCCGAAGGTCAAGGCCACCGAGGACTACATCTCCGGCCGCTTCGGCTGATCCGCGCCGCAGTCCGACGGGCGCGCCTGGCTCCAGGCGCGCCCGTTCCGCGTCCCCGCCCCTTTTCCCGCGCGGAGCAACTCCGCCGTCGTCGCCCCTTTCCCGCGCGGAGCGACTCCGCCGTCGCCCCCTTTTCCCGCGCGGATCAACTGCCCCGGCGCGGCCCCTTTTCCCGCGCGGATCAACTTCCCCAGCGCGGATGAAGAAGGCGACTCCTGCCCCATCCGTCACATCCGGTGCACCTTGATCCGCGCGGATCCGATGTGGGCAGCCGCGCGGATGAAGTCGTCGACTTGCGTCTCATCCGTCACAAACGGGGTGAGTTGATCCGCGCCGGCGTAGATGATCCGCGCGGGACGAGGGCGCGTTGGGGCAGGCCCGCGCAGGGGCGCGGGGTGGGGTGGGGCGGTGGGGCTAGTCGCGGGAGGCGAAGGCGGGGGTGGTGTCGCCGCCGACGTTCTCGCCGGTCACCAGGTACACGGTGCGGCGGGCGATGGAGACCGCGTGGTCGGCGAATCGCTCGTAGAAGCGGGCCAGCAGCGAGATGTCCACGGCCGGGGCGACGCCGTGCCGCCAGGTCGGGGCGAGCAGCGAGTTGTACAGGTCGCGCTGCAGGTCGTCCATCAGGTCGTCCTCGATCTCGAGCTGGCGGGCCAGCTCGACGTCCCGGGTGCGCAGCACGACGCCGGCCTGGTCGGCCAGGTGCACCCCGACGCGGCCCATCCGCTCGACGATCGGCCGCACATCGGCCGGGATGACGTGCGCGGGATGTCGCCGGCGGGCGGCCTTGGCCACGTGGATGGCCAGGGCGCCCATCCGCTGCAGGTCGGCCACGATCCACAGCGCCGACACCACGATCCGCAGGTCCCGGGCCACCGGGGCCTCCAGGGCCAGCAGCTCCACCGCGACCTTCTCGGCGTTGGCCCGCATGTCGTCGAGCTGCACGTCCGAGGCGATGACCCGTTCGGCCAGCGCCAGGTCGGCGTCGAGCAGGGCCTGGGTGGCGTCGCGCAGCGCATCGCTGGCGACCTGGCACATGGACGAACCGTGCTCACCGAGTTCGGCCAGCCGCAGATGATAACCCTCGCGCATGATCGTCAGAATATGTCGGTTACGCGGTCGGTCGGTACGCGAAGAGTGAACTCGCGATGAACGCCGGGGAAGGAATGGCCGCCGCGCGGGTCACTCACCCCGGAATCGGGCCGGCCGGGCCGCTCAGGCGCAGAGCGCCTCGCCGGCATTGATCGAGGTCAGCGGGGTGGTCAGGGACGGGGCGGTGCTCTGGGCGGAGTCCTGATCGTCGCTCGCGGTCGGGGTGCTGGTGGCCGAACCCATGGTCGCGGTCACACTCGCCTTCGCCTTCACCGGCGACACCGATCCGTCGTAGTCCTCGCCGAGCAGCAACCGCACCGACTTGCCCAGGCCACTGACCGGGACCACGGTGGCTCCCGGCACGGCGGCGGCCACGGTGAGGGCGGCGTTGAGGTTGGTCGGGTCGTACTCGATGGTGACCGCGGACTGGACGTCGTCCGGCCGGGCCTGCAGGTCGTCGTCGGTGATGTCGAAGCCGACGTTGTTGAGCTCGTCCATCGCCTGGCCGGCGACGCCGCTGCGGCCGGTCACGTTGACCACGGTCAGGTTCACCGTGGCCGGGTCGACAGTGGTGCCGGTGGCCAGGCCGCCGACCGCGCCGGCGGACGGTTCGGGCACCGCCGGGGTACTGGGCGCGGTGGAGGTCGTCGAGCCGGACTCACCGGGCAGCGGCTGGTCGTTGCGCAGCGCCTCGAAGACGGCGTTGGCGGCGTCCTCGTCGGGGTCAAGGGCGTCCGGGTTGGACCGGCTGGGCACCGTGGGCAGGGTGTAGAAGGTGACCTTGCTCGGGTCCAGGTTGCCCATCGACTGGGCCAGCGCGACCAGGTCGTCGATGGTGACGTTGTCGGTGAAGGTGTTCTGCACGAACGCCTGCAGGAACGCGTCCAGCTTGGCCGGGTTGAGCAGGGTGCCGGCGCTGGTGACCTGCTGCAGGATCGCGGACAGCACGATCTGCTGCCGGCGGATCCGGGCCAGGTCGGAGTCGGTGTCGCCCTCCACCTTGCGGGCCCGGACCAGGCTCAACGCCTGCTCGCCATGGATGGTCTGCACGCCGCCGTCGGGCACCACGGTGCCCAGCTCACCGTCGACGATCGGCCGGCAGACGTTCACGGTGATGCCGCCCAGGGCGTCGACCATGCTCTGGAACCCGGCGAAGTCGATGCCGATCACCCGGTCGATCCGCAGCCCGGTCAGGTCCTGGACCGCGCGGACGGTGCACTGCGGGCCACCGACCGAGTAGGCCGAGTTGATGTGCCACTTGTCGCCCGAGCTGACCGGGTAGGTCTGGTCGCTGAGCTGCCCGGTGGCCCCGTCCCAGACCCTGCAGGTGGGCGCGTCGACCATGGTGTCGCGGGGGATGGACAGCACGGTGACGTGCCGGTCGCTGCTGATGTGCGCGATCATCAGGGTGTCCGAGTTGGCCACCCCGTCGGCGGTGCTGTCGTCGGTGCCGCCGGCCTGCGCGTTAGCCGCTCCGGCCCGGGTATCCGAACCGAGCAGCAGGATGTTCTCGGGGGTGAATTCGCCGGGCGCGACCGTGGTCCCCGGGGCGGTGGAGATATTGGTGTCGTCGGTGACGATCGCCTGGACGCTGCGGGAAAGAATGCCCGAATCGGCCCGGGACTTGATGGTCCATTCCAGGCCGGTGGCGGCCAGCACCAGGACGGCCAGCAGGGCCACCGCGACCCGTCCGACATTGAGCCAGACGTGGTGCGGATGGGGTGCGGGGGCCGCGGAGGTGGGCGACTTCTCGGGGCCCGGGGACGCGCTGTGGGTCACGTCGTCGCCCTGCGCCGGACGGGCCCGTGACCTGCGGTCCGTGAGGCTCGCCGGCGGTCAAGCTGGTTGGTCGCTCGCCGGGGCTTGCTCACGTGACCTCCTTGTCGCACATCGCTGTCTGCTTCGCTGCCGTCTGGGCCGACGCCGGACGAGGTTTCAGCGATTGTCCATCGTACGGACGGTTGTCGCCATATCGCCGGCGATGTGTCATCCGGCTGACGTGGGCCACTCATTCACGCGAATGCGACGATCGGCTTACTGCTTTCCCGGCCGCGTTCCCCTGAATGACGCAATAGGCGGGGTCGGGTTCAATTCACACAGAAGGGTGTGAGGTACGCCTCAGAATCGCCGCCTACGGGCGCCGGCCGCACCACCAGGTGCAGCGTGGTCAGATCGGTGCCGGTGACGCGCTCGCCGGAGTAGATCCGAATGAGCGCCGGCAGCAGGTAGCTCTGGGCCGCGGCGTCCGCCGCCGTCTGGCCCGCTGGCTCGGGGGCGCCGGCCGCGCGCAGCCCTGCGTAGACCGGTTCGAAGCGCACCGTCGACGTGGCCGCCGGGCAGTTCTGCACCTCCGCGGCGCGATCGGGCTCGACCAGGTCGGCCAGGCGGTGCTGCTGGTCGGCCGGGCCGGCGGCGGCCGCGGCGTTGAACGCCTCGATCGTCGCTCGCACGGCGGTGTCGGCCGCGGGGTCCGGCGCCGCCCGGGTGCCGGAGGTGTCGGTGGTGCCGGCATCGGCCTGACACCCGGTCACGGCGGTGAGCGCGAGCAGCAACGCCCCGACCAGCGCGGCGCGGGCCCCCCGGACCCGCGCGGCACTACCACCAGCCGCCTCAGCCGCCACCGTCGTCCAGTTCGGCCTCATGCGGGACGGCCGCCGATTCCGGGTCGTCCAGCCAGCCGTGCGGCAGCGCGACCCGCCGCTGCGGCGTGCCCTGCCGGCCGCGGGGTCCCTCGGCGGCCTGCGGATAGGGCTGGTCGAGGTCGAGCTGACCGATCAGCTCGTCGAGCTCGGTCAGGCTGGCGACCATGCCGAGCTCGCGGCGGACCTGCGAACCGACGGCGAACCCGCGCAGGTACCAGGCCGTGTGCTTGCGCAGCTCCCGGATGCCGCGGTCGGCGCCCATCTCGGCGACCAGCAGCACCGCGTGCCGGCGCATCACCTCGGCCACCGCGCGCAGGTCCGGCGGGGTCGGGGCGGGCCGGCCGTCGAAGGCGGCGGCCAGCTCGGCGAACAGCCACGGCCGGCCCTGGCAGCCGCGGCCGACGACGACGCCGTCGCAGCCGGTCATCGCCATCATGGTCAGCGCGTCGGAGGCGGCGAAGATGTCGCCGTTGCCCAGCACCGGCACCGAGGTGACCGCCTGCTTGAGCCGGCCGATCGTCTCCCAGTCCGCCTGTCCCGAGTAGTGCTGGATCGCCGTCCGGGCGTGCAGGGCGACCGCGGCCACCCCGGCGTCCTCGGCGATCCGGCCGGCGTCCAGGTAGGTGATGTGGTCGGAGTCGATGCCGATGCGCATCTTGACGGTGACCGGAACCCCGTGCGGGGTGGCCTGGTCGACGGCCGACCGGACGATCGACTCGAACAGCCGCCGCTTGTAGGGGATGGCCGAACCGCCGCCCTTGCGGGTGACCTTGGGCACCGGGCAGCCGAAGTTCAGGTCGATGTGGTCGGCCAGGTCCTGCTCGACGACCAGGCGCACGGCCTGCCCGACCACCACCGGGTCGACCCCGTAGAGCTGCACCGAGCGCGGGTGCTCGTCCGGTTCGAAGCGCATCATCGCCCGTGACTTCGGGTCGCCGGCCACCAGCGCCCGGGTGGTGATCATCTCGCAGACGTACAGCCCCGCACCGAACTCACGGCACAGGGAGCGGAACGGAGCGTTGGTGACGCCGGCCATCGGCGCCAGCACGACCGGCGGCCAGACGGGATACGGACCGATCTGCAGCGTGCCGGCAGCCGGCGCCGGGCTCGGCGCCGGCTGCGCGGTCGTCGCGCTCGCTGGGGTGAGGGTGGACGGGAGATGCACCGGACCATTGTCCCCGATCGATTCCCCCGCTCCGGGTCGCCGGCCGGGCCGGTGCACCCCGGTGGCAGGGTGTCGGCATGACGCCGTTGCGCACCCTGGGCACGCTGAGCACCACCCCGGCGCTGGAACGGACCGACCTGCTGGCCCCGCCGGTGGCCGCCGCGCTGGCCGCCGACGCCCGGGCCGGCGGGGTCGCGGTCGCGCCCATCGACCCCGAGCTGGCGGACACTGCCGCGTTCTGCGCGGCCTACCAGGTCTCGCCGGCCGCGTCGGCGAACTGTGTCGTCGTCGCCGGCAAACGGGCGGGCGAGCAGCGCTGGGGGGCCGCGGTGATCCTGGCCACCACCCGGGCGGACGTCAACGGGGTGGTGCGACGCCGGCTGGACGTGCGCAAGGTGTCGTTCGCGGCGATGGCCGACGCGGTCAGCCTGACCGGGATGGAGTACGGCGGGATCACCCCGATCGGCCTGCCCGCCGGCTGGCCGGTGCTGATCGACGCCGCGGTCGCGGCCGCCGGGCCGGTGGTCATCGGCTCCGGCATCCGCGGCTCCAAGATCGTGCTGGACGCGGCCCTGCTGGTCGAACTGACCGGCGCCGAGGTGATCGAAGGCCTGGCCGGCCCGGTCTGACCGGCCGGCTCAGAACTCCCGCACCGCCGGCAGCACCTGTTCGGCGACCAGGGCCAGATGGTCCAGGTCGGCCAGGTCCAGGACCTGCAGGTAGACCCGCTGCACGCCGGCCGCGGCCCAGGTGGCCAGGGTGTCCACCACCTGATCGACGGTGCCGGCCAGCGGGCTTTCCCGGGCCTGCTCCGGCGAGCGACCCGCGGCGGCGGCGCGGCGGGCGACCTGCGCGTCGTCGGTGCCGACGAACATCGGGTGGGCGATCGAGTAGACCAGCGACCCGGGATCCCGGCCGGCCGCCGCGCAGGCCGCGCGGACCCGGCCGAGCTGGGTGGTCGTCGTGTCCAGGTCGGAAAAGCCGACGTTGAACTCGTCGGCGAAGCGGGCGGCCAGCGCCGGGGTCCGCTTCGGTCCGTGGCCGCCGATGATGATCGGCAGGTGGGCCCGGCCCTGCGCATCGCGCTGCTGCGGCTTGGGCAGGGCGGGCGAGTCGGTGATCGTGTAGTGCCGGCCGGTGTGGCTGAAGGTCTGGCCGACCGGGGTCGCCCACATCCCGGTGATGATCTTCAGCTGCTCGGTCAACCGGTCGAACCGCTCCCCGAACGAGTCGCCGAAGTCCAGGCCGTAGGCCCGGTGCTCGGCCTCGAACCAGCCCGTGCCCAGGCCGAGTTCCAGTCGCCCACCGGAGATGTCGTCGACCGACGCGGCGGCCAGCGCGGTCATCGACGGGTGCCGGAAGGTGGCCGAGGTGACCAGCGTGCCCAGCCGGATGTCCGGCACCAGGGCCGCGATCGCGGCCAGGTTGACGTAGGAATCCGAGGGGCCGGGCAAGCCGGCCCCGCCCATCGCCAGCACGTGGTCGGAGCGGAAGAAGGCGGAGAATCCACCCGCTCGGGTGGCCTGCGCGACGGCCAGCAGATCAGCGTGGCTGGCGCCCTGCTGGGGCTCGGTGAAGATGCGGAGATCCATGACGGGCAGGGTAGTGCGGCGCGCCGCGGAGGTGGCACGAGGTGATCATCGCCGGCCGGGCAGGATGGGCGCCATGTCTCCTGCCCCGGACACGGCCGTCGACCCTGCCCGCCTCCTGGACCTGGCGATGCGCGGCGCCCGCGCCGCCGGCCGGGAACTGCTCAACCGCTACGGCAAGGTGGAGGGGCTGAGCACGAAATCGTCGGCGACCGACCCGGTCTCGGACGCCGATCGGTGCTCCGAGTCGACCCTGGTCAAGCTCATCACCTCGGAGCGTCCTGACGACGGGCTGCTCGGCGAGGAGGGCGCCGACCGGGCATCCACGTCGGGCATCCGCTGGGTGATCGACCCGTTGGACGGCACGGTCAATTACCTCTACGAGCTGGACAACTTCGCGGTGAGCATCGCCGCCGAGGACGAACACGGGGCCCTGGTCGGCGTCGTGCACAACCCGGTGACCAAGCGGACGTTCCACGCCGTCCGCGGGGTCGGGGCGAGCGTCGACGGGCAACCGTTGCGGGTCAACGACCCGGTCCCGATGAACCGGGCGCTGCTGGCCACCGGCTTCGGCTACGACCCGGACATCCGGCGGCAGCAGGGCGCGATGATTGCCCGGCTGCTGCCCCAGGTCCGCGACATCCGGCGGATCGGCTCGGCCGCCCTGGATCTGTGCGCCGTGGCGTCCGGATCGGTGGACGCCTACTTCGAGGAAGGCGTCAAGGCCTGGGACGTCGCCGCCGGAGGGCTGATCGCGCAGGAGGCGGGTGCACACCTGACCCGGACGGCGCCGATCGCCGGCCAGCCCGGCATCCTGGTCGCCGGTCCGGCCCTGTTCGACGAGCTGGTGGCCGCGCTGGTCCGCATTCGCGACGCCGGCTGAGGGCGACTCCCGGTCCGCCCCTCGACCGGGGCTCGGGGCCGGGTTCGGGTTCCAGGCCGGTCAGGTCAGGCGACCGGATGCTGCACGAGCTGCAGTTCGGCGCCGGCCTGCGCCAGATCGGCCCAGGCCCCGGTGGTGCTCAGCACCGCGAACGTGCCGGCGGCGAAGTGCCGCAGCTCGTCGCCGGCGCCCGAAGAGGGGTCCGCGTCCCGGTTCAGCAGGGACTGCCGGACCAGCTCCCAGCCGGTGGCCGGGATGGTCGGGGCGTGCCCGACCACCAGCACGGTGCTCGCGTCGGCCGGGACCGCGGCCACCTCGGCCAGGATCTCGTCGACCCCGCCGCCGTAGAGCTCGTCGCGGTACCGGACTTGGGCGCTGATGCCGGTCGCGGCCAGCGTCTGCCGGGTGCGGGCCGCGGTGGAGCAGACCACGACGTCGACCGCGGGCAGGTGGCCGCGCAGCCACTGCCCGGCCGCGGTGGCCGCCCGCACCCCGTCCGGGGTGAGCGGCCGGTCGTGGTCGCGGACCGCGCTGCCGGCCGCAGCGTGCCGCATCAGGACCAGGGTCCGGGCGCCGGCCGGATCGGACCGGTCGCTCGGCGCGGTTGGCTCGGCCATCGCATCTCCAGGGGTTCGCGCGCGGGGCATCCGCGGAAGTCAACCGCGGAAGTCAACCGCGGGAGGCAACCGCGGGAGGCAACACGGTAGCGCAGAGCGCGGACCGTCATCGGAACGTGACGCAGTGTTGTTCGGTTTGTCCCCCCTCGGCGTTGAAAGCACGCCGCTGGTGTGATCTAGTGGAGTTACTGGTCCAGCAGAGGCGCCAGGAACAATCCCAGACATGCCGGGAGTTCCTCGTGACTGCTGTCCTGGACGTCGTCGATCTGACGCCTTCTTCCCCCACCATTCCCACCCTCACCCTGGTGCCCGCGCCGGTCGAGCCGGTCGAGTCCGTTGAGCCGGTCGAGTCCGTCGGCTTGGTCGAGCCGGTCGAGCCGGCCCGGCGGCCGGCTTCGGGGCACACCATCGCCGCCGCGCCGACCGGAGACCGGGCCCGCCGGGTGCGCGAACTGCTCGAGTACACCGCCGGCTGCACCGACCCGGACGAATTGCGCCGGTGCCAGCAGCAGGTGGTCACCGAGTACATCCCGGTGGCCCGCTCGCTGGCCGCCCGCTACTCCGGCCGCGGGGTGGAGCGCAGCGACCTCGAGCAGCTGGCCTACATGGGTCTGATCAAGGCCGTGCAGCGCTGGCGGCCGGGCCGCAGTGACGATTTCCTGCAGTTCGCGGTGCCGACCATCGTCGGTGAGATCAAGCGTTACTTCCGCGATCACTCGTGGCTGGTTCGCCCGCCCCGGCGGATCCAGGAGCTGCGGGCCGCGATCAGCGAGGCCGAGCAGTCGCAGCGGCATCAGGACGGTCGCGCGCCCTCGGACGCCGAGCTGGCCAAGGCCACCGGGGCCACGGTGACCGACATCGACGAGGCCCGGGCGGCGGCCGCGTGCTGCCGGCCGCGCTCGCTGGACGAGGAGCAGGGCCCCGGCCTGGCGCTGGCGCTGAGCTGGGGCGAGGAGGACGCCGAGCTGCGGCGGGTGGAGGACCGGGCGACGGTCGAGCGGCTGCTCGACGCCCTGACCGATCGCGAGCGGGACGTGGTCCACATGCGGTTCGACAACGGCTGGTCGCAGTCCCGGATCGGCCGCGAGATCGGGGTGAGCCAGATGCAGGTCTCGCGCTGGCTGCGCTCCATCACCGAGAAGCTGGCGTCCTGCGTGGAACGCTGACCCACCCCGGGTGGCTGCCCCTCTTCAGGAGGGCAGCTGCCCGGTGCGGACCAGTGTGGCCGCCACCTCGTGCAGCTTGATGTTGCTCTGCTGCGAGTGGCGTCGGAGCACGGCGAACGCCTTCTCCGGGCTGAGCTTGAGCCGCTCCATCAAGATGCCCTGGGCCTGCCCGATCAGGTGCCGGGAATCGATGGCCCGCCACAGGTCGCGTTCGGACCGCAACCGGGCCAGCGCGACCGACGCGTGGGCGGCGACAATGCGCGCGGTCTCCACCTCGTCGTCGCTGAAGTCGGTGATCGATTCGTAGTACAGGTTCAGCGCCCCGAGCACTCGCGTGTCGGTGAACAGGTGGATGCTGAGCACGCTGCCCAGCCCCATCTCGGCCACGGCGGGCCCCCAGACCGGCCACCGGGGATCGGTGCGGGTGTCCACGATCAGGAACACCCCGCCGGTCTCCGCCGCACTCAGGCAGGGGCCCTCGTCGAAGTCGTACTGCAGGTTGTCCGCCTGCTCGATGATCTGGGCCGACGTGGCCGTGGTCTCCGCCCCGCCGGCCACGCCGACCAGGGTGACGCTGGCCCCGAAGCACTCGCAGGAGGCCATGGCCAGCTCGACCACCGACTGCAGCGCGTCCTGGACGTCCGGATTGTCGGCCACCTGCCGGGCCGCCTCGGCCAGATCGGACTCCGAGGTCGGGCCCAGGTCCGGTTGCAGTTCGGTCCCGTTCGCCGTCATCCGCGATGTTCCTTCCGCGTCGTCTCGCCCGCCCTGATCCGTTCGGATCGGCGGGCCCGTCAACAGATCAGCGTAGGTCGCGAATCGGTGGTCGGTTCGCCGCCGGAGTGCCCGGGCTGCCTTCTCGGGACTCCCGCGACCCGCCGGATTCGGTGCCCGGAGGCAGCCGGGACCGGTCGGCCAGCCCGCTGCGGTCCGGCTCGACGGCGCGCCGGGTCCGGGAGCGCCGGCTCAGCGCCTCCGGTTGATCGGCGTTCGCCTTGATCACCACGATCCGATCGCCGGGCTGGAACACCTTGACCCCGCCGGAGTCGAAGCGGTGCGATACCCCGTTGCGGATGACGGTCAGCACGATCTCCCCGCGCGCCTGCAACCGGGACGGGGCCAGCCCGACGTCCTCGGGCCGCACCTCGCGCTCGGAGATCTGCAGCCCGGCAACGGGTTCCAGCAAGTCTTCGATGACCTCGCCGGCGGCCGGGGCGAAGATGGACAGCCCCAGCATCCGGCCGGCCGACTCCGCGGTGGGGATCACCACGTCGGCCCCGCCCTGGCGGAGCACCTCGATGTTCTGTTCCTCACGGGCGGCCGCGGCGATGGTGGCGTGCGGGGCCAGCCGGCGGGCGGTCAGGGTGACCAGCACGCTGGTGTCGTCCCGGTCGGCGGCCACGATCACCTGCGTCGCGCTGGGCAGGGCGGCCTGCCGCAGCACCTCCTCGCGCCGGGCGTCGCCGAGCACCCCGACACACCCGTCGCCGGTGGCCGCCTTGATGTTGGCCGCGTCACTATCGACGACCACGATGTGGTCGGCCGGATACCCCTGGTCGATGAGGGCGCCGACGGCGGAGCGGCCTTTCATGCCGTAGCCGATGACGACCGTGTGTTTCTTCACGCGCTTTCTCCAGCGGCTCGTGCGGAACTGCTGGCGGCTCCGCTCGGTGAGCACCTCGATGGTGGTGCCGACCAGGACGATCAGGAACAGGAACCGCAGCGGGGTGATGACCACGATGTTGGTCAGCCGGGCGGTCTCGGTGACCGGGGTGATGTCGCCGTACCCGGTGGTCGACAGGGTGACGGTCGCGTAGTAGAGGGCGTCGAGCCAGGTGTCGATCTGGCCGTCCAGGTCGCGGTAGTCGGCCCGTTCCAGGTAGACCACGGCGGTGGTGATGACCACGCACATCACCGCGATGACGATGCGCAAACTGATGGCCCGGATCGGACCGTGTTCCTTGACCGGCAACGCCAGCGTGGGATTCTCGTGCGCCACAAGGCCGCACAGTACGCCGAACCTGCTGGTCGCCGGGCCGGGACCCGGCCGCGCGGGACCGGCCGGAACCGCCCGGGTTCAGCTGGTCGGCGGCTCCCGATCGGCCAGGAACGCCTCGAACTGCGCGCCCAACTCGTCCGCGGTGGGCAGCGGCGCGGACTGGGCCAGCAGGCTCTGCCCGGTCGCCGAGACGTAGGCGTCGTACTGCTGCTCCAGGCCCTTGACCACCTCGGCCACCTCGGCGTTGTCCTGGATCTGCTTGGCCAGCTCGGCCTGCACCTTGGCCGCGGCCTCGTCCAGGCCCCGGGTGGGCAGCAGCAGGCCGGTCGCATCGGCGGTGGCCTGGATCAACGTGCGCGCGGTCTCCGGGTAGTCGGACCGGGCGATGTAATGCGGGACGTGGGCGGCGAAACCGATGGCGTCCCGACCGGCCTGGCCGAACCGGTACTCCATCAGGCCGACGGCGTGCCCGGGCACCTGGATGACGCCCAGCCAGTCCTCCTGGTCGGGCAGCAGGCCGGTGCGAGTGGCGTGCGAGGACATCCCGGTCGGCCGGGTGTGCGGCACACCCATCGGGATGGCCATCAGCCCGACCGTCAGCCGCACCGCGAACCGGTCGGCGATCTGGCCGACCGCGGCGATGAACCGTTCCCACTGGGTGTCCGGTTCCGGTCCGGACAGCAGCAGGAACGCGGTCCCGTCGGTGTCGGTGAGCACCCGCACCTGCAGCTCGGGCTGCTGGTAGTCGGTGAACGCGTTCTGCTGGTAGGTCAGGATGGGCCGGCGTGCCCGGTAGTCGATCAATTGGTCGATGTCGAAGGTGGCGATGACGGTGTGGGGCTGGGCGGCCAGCAGGTGCTCGACCGCCAACCGCACCCCGGACCCGGCGTCGATGTAGCCGTCCAGCGCGACCAGCAGCACCGGTTCGTTGAGCAGCTCGATCTCATCCCGCTCCAGGTGCAGCTCGTACAGCTCGCCCGGTTCGCTGCCCATGGGAATCGCTCCGTGTGTCCGCCCCGCGGGGCACCGAAAGTTGCTCTGAGCTGGCACTGCCCAACGGCACTGCACAACGGCACTGAAATCGTCCGGGTCCATCGTCGCCCGGCGCCTGTGGCTGGGGCAACGTGATCCGCCGGCCGGGCATTCCCGAACGGTGGTCGCCGGGCGGCCCCGGGTCGCCGGTGGATCAGGCGAACACAACGGTGCGCAGGCCGTCGCGCAGCACCCGGTCCTCCAGGTGGTAGGTCAGTCCTCGGGCCAGCACGGACTTCTCGATGTCCCGGCCCAGCCGCACCATCCGGGCCGGGGAGGCGGCGTGGTCGACCCGGATGACGTCCTGGTCGATGATCGGCCCGGCGTCCAGCTCCGGGGTCACGTAGTGGCAGGTGGCGCCGATCATCTTCACCCCGCGCACGAACGCCTGGTGGTACGGACGGGCGCCGCGGAACGAGGGCAGGAAGCCGTGGTGGATGTTGATCAACCGGCCCTCCCACGCCTGGCACAGCGACGGCGGGATGACCTGCATGTACCGGGCCAGCACGATCGCGTCCGGCTGGTGGCTCTCGGCCTCGATCCGGACCTGCTCGAAGGCCTGCGCCTTGCCCTCGGGATCGGTCGGCACCGGGATGTGCCGGAACGGCAGGCCGAACAACCGGGCCACCGGCTCCAGGTCGGTGCGGTTGCCGATGACCACCCCGATGTCGGCCGGCATCGCGCCGGAATGCCATCGGGAGAGCAGCTCGTACAGGCAGTGGCCCTCGCGGGAGACCATCAGCACGATCTTCTTGCGGTCGGCGCTGTCGACCACCTGCCAGCTGTCGGCCTCCAGTTCGCCGGCCACCGCCCCGAACCGGCGGCGCAGCTCGGCCACCGGGAACGAGGTCGAGTCGGCCCGGATCTCCTGGCGGGTGAAGAAGCGACCCGACTCCTCGTCGGAGTGGTAGGCCGCCTCGGTGATCCAGCCCCCGATGTCGGCCAGGAAGGTGGTGATCCGGGCGACGATCCCGGTGCGGTCGGGGCAGCTCAGGGTCAGCACGAAACGACGGTCATCGGGCACGGCGGTCCATGCTGCCAGGCGCCGGGCGGCCGGCGAAATCGGCCCGGGTCCGGCTCGGCGTCGGGCGGGGCGGCGGCGGGTGGGTCAGCCGGCTAGCCGGGCCCGGGTGTAGGTCTCCTCCATGGCCAGCAGCTCGGTGATCTGCTTGGCGATGACGCCCTCGATCTTGGAACCGAACAGCGGGATCGGCACTGCGGCCGTGCCGACCACCGTCAGGGTCGACCCGGGGCCGGCGTTGACCAGCGACATCGTGCCCTTGATGGTGGCCGGGGCCCCCTTGACCGTGAGCAGGAAGTCGGCCGTGTAGCCCTCGCCGTCGGCCTTCCAGGTCTCGGTGCGCTCGGTGGCCGGGTCGCCCTGGATCATCGAGGCGACCATGGACGGCAGCACCGAGGCGGGGATGGCCTGCCGGGTGACGATGGTGACGCCGTCCTCGGTCGGCTCGAACGCCTGCACCTTCGGATCCAGCGCGCCGGAGTCGTCCAGCCGGCCCTGGATGAAGTCACGGTCGTTGTAGAGGGCGAACACCTCCGCCGCCGGAGCGTCGTACTGCTGGGTCACCTTCAGCGGAGTGGGCACCGGTGGAACTCCCTCGGGAATGGGTGGATGCGGCTGCGCGTCGCCTCCGCATCATCGCGGCCGGTCCACCGGCGGTGCAACCTGCCCCGCCGAATGGCCGGCGATCCGCCGGGTCACCTCTGCCGGGATCGGCCGAAAAGGTTACGGTCAACCGGTTCGGCCGACGTCAGATCTATGGAGGCATAGATCTGTGGACACCGTGCGGCCGGCTGCCATCGACCGACGTCCGGAGGAGCACCCGTGTCCCGTCATCCACTCGACTCTCTCAGCGCTGAGGAGTTCCGTCGCACCACCGGGGCGTTGCGGGCGTCCGGCGACCTGGTGCCGACCCGTCGGTTCGCCTCCATCACCCTGGACGAGCCGGCCAAGGCGGACGTGCTGGCCTGGCGGGAGGGCGACCCGATCGTGCGGCGCTCCCTGTCGGTGCTGTGGGACCGGGCCGACAACAAGACCTACGAGGCGATCGTCGAGCTCGCCGAGTCCGGCGCGGACGCGGACCGGGTGGTCTCCTTCACCCACATCCCGGGCGTCACGCCCAACTTCACCCCGGACGAGTGGCACGACTGCGAGGTCGCCATGAAGGCGAACCCCGACGTGGTCGCGGCTCTGGCCGAGCGCGGTCTGACCGACCTGGACCTGGTCCTGATCGACGTCTGGACCTACGGCAAGGCGTTGATGCCGGAGAAGTACCGGGACCGGCGGCTGGGCTGGGCCGACATCTGGGTGCGCTCGAGCCCGACCGGCAATCCCTACGCCAACCCGGTCTCCGGGATGAAGCTGATCGTGGACATGAACACGATGGAGCTGCTGGAGATCGACCGGGCCGACGTCGTTGCCGCCCCGGCCCCGGTGATGGGCGAGTACGAGCCGGCCCTGGTGCCCGGCCAGACGCTGCGCGAGGACATCAAGGCGCTGGACATCATCCAGCCCGACGGCCCCTCGTTCGAGGTCGACGGCAACGTCATCAAGTGGCAGAACTGGACGTTCCGGCTGGCCTTCAACTACCGCGAGGGCCCGGTCATCCACCAGGTCAGCTACAACGACCACGGCACCGAGCGGGACATCGCCTACCGGATGTCGTTCGCCGAGATGATCGTGCCGTACCGGGACGCCAGCTTCGATCACTACCGGCGCACCGCCTACGACATCGGCGAGTGGGGCATCGGCTACATGACCCAGTCGCTGGAGCTCGGCTGCGACTGCCTGGGCGAGATCCGTTACGTAGACGCGGTGCTCACCGACTCGCTGGGCGAGCCGGCGACCATCAAGAACGCCATCTGCCTGCACGAGGAGGACAACGCGGTCCTGTGGAAGCACGTGGACTCGATCAACGGCCGGGCCGAGGTGCGCCGGGCCCGGCGGATGGTCGTCTCGATCCACGCCACCGTGGCCAACTACGAGTACCTGGTCTACTGGCGCTTCTACCAGGACGGCAACATCGAGTGCGAGGTCCGGGCGACCGGGATCATGGTCACCACCCCGATCCCCGAGGGCGAGCCGACGCCGCGGACCGGCACCCTGGTCGACCACCGCACCTACGCGCCGTTCCACCAGCACTTCCTGGTCGCCCGGCTGGACCTGGACGTGGACGGGCAGCACAACAGCGTGGTGGAGAGCGATTCCTACGCGCTGCCGGTCGGGCCGGACAACCCGCACGGGCTGTCGGTGGTGACCGAGGCGACCGTCATCGAGTCCGAGGCGCAGTCGGCGCGGGACTTCAACTACGAGCGGCAGCGCGGCTGGAAGGTGGTCAACCCGAACAAGACCAACGCCTTCGGCACCCCGGTGGCCTACAAGCTGGTGCCCGGCGCGGCGTTCCCGGTGATGATGGAACCGACCACCGCGCAGTACCTGCGGGCCCCGGTGATGGGTCACACGCTCTGGGTCACCAAGCATCATGACGACGAGAAGTGGCCGGCCGGAACCTATCCCACGCAGAGCGAGACCGACGACGGGCTGACCCGGTGGATCGCCGACGACGAGTCGCTGGTCAACACCGACGTGGTGCTCTGGTACGTGTTCGGCATCCACCACATCACCCGGGTCGAGGACTGGCCGATCATGCCGGTGGACACCATCTCGTTCTGGCTCAAGCCGTTCGGCTTCTTCGACCGGAACCCGTCCCTGGACGTGCCGCCGCAGCCGGGCTCGGGGGATCACTGCCACACCTGAGCGATGCCGCAGACGCCAATGGCGCGGACCCGGTCGTACTGACCCGGGTCCGCGCCATTGGCGTCGGGGACCTGCTCAGGCGGTCTTTGGAGCGCCTTCCGCGGCGTCGATCTCGTCGGCCAGCGAGGGCTTGGACCCGGGCAGGACGACCGGGGCGCGGCCCTTCTTGCGGTTCTCGTCGAGCTCGACCATGGTGCGCTCGAAGGTGATGATGCGGTGGCCGCGGCTCTTGCTGAACCACAGCGAGTGGGCCCAGTTGTACAGGGTGCCCAGCCGGTTGCCCCAGCCGACCAGGTACGCGACGTGGATGAAGCCCCACATCAGGTACGCGATGAAGCCGGTGAACTTGTAGCCGAACGCGTCGGCGACGGCGGCCTTGTGGCCGATGGTCGCCATGCTGCCCTTGTCGAAGTACTTGAACGGCGGCGGGATCGGGGCGCCGGTGGTCCGGGCCTTGATCAGCTTGGCCACGTACTTGCCCTCCTGCATGGCCGGCTGGGCCACCCCGGGGAGCTTGTTGAGCGAGACCATGTCGCCGATGGCGAAGACCTCGGGATGTCCGGGCAGGCTGCAGTCCGGGTTGACCGAGACGCGGCCGGCCCGGTCGAGCTCGGCGCCGGTCTTCTCGGCCAGCATCTTGGCCAGCGGGGAGGCCTGCACGCCGGCCGCCCAGATCCGGGTGCGGGCGCGGATGGTCTCCACCCCGTTCGGGCCCTTGACCGTGATCGACTCGTGGTTCATGTCGGTGGCCAGGGTGTTGACCCGGATCTCCACGCCCATCTTCTCCAGGTGGGCCTTGGTGTACTTCTGCAGCTTCTCGTCGAACGGCGGCAGCACCGCGGGGGCACCCTCGAGCAGGATGATCCGCGCCTCGGTGGTGTCCACCGTGCGGTACTCCTGCGGCAGCACCAGGTGGGCCAGCTCGGCCAGCTGACCGGCCAGCTCGACGCCCGTCGGGCCGGCGCCGATGACCACGAAGGTCAGCCATTCGGCCCGCTCGACCGGGTCGGTGGCCATCTCGGCCATCTCGAACTTGGACAGGATGCCGTCGCGCAGGTACCGGGCGTCCTCGATGGTCTTCATGCCCGGGGCGAACTCGGCGAACTCGTCCTTGCCGAAGTACGAGTGCGAGGCGCCGGCGGCGACGACCAGGGAGTCGTACTCCAGGTCCAGCGGCCGGCCGTCCGGGCCGAGCGCCTTGACCACCTTGTTGGCCAGGTCGAGGTCCTTGACCTCGCCCAGCAGGGCCCGCGCGTTGCGCTGCTTCTTGATGGTGGCCCGAATGGCCGGGGCGATCAGCCCGGGCGAGATGAGTCCGGCCGCGACCTGGTACAGCAACGGCTGGAACAGGTGGTGGTTGGTGCGATCGACGATCGTGACGTCGACGGGAGCATCCTTCAAGTAGCGGGTCGCGTTCAGCCCGCCGAACCCGCCGCCGACCACGACCACCCGGTGTCGCCCGTTGGACATATTTCCTCCATGGTTTCCAAGATGACCATCATCCACGGTCACCGGGCGCCCGGCTGCCCGCAGGCCGCGTTTGCTGGCCAGCGGGACAGCACCGGACACATCGGTGGACGGCGCCCGACCGCAACGATGTCCTACCGCATCCAAGATTGCGCGTGGATGACGAGAAGCGCGCGCGGGACGCCGGGCGCGGGCGAACCCGGCCCGGCGTGGCGCACGTCACGGAAACTGCGGGGCGAACCGCTACAGCTTGATCCCGACGTACTTGGTCTCCAGGTATTCCTCGATGCCCTCGGCGCCGCCCTCGCGGCCCAGGCCGGAGGCCTTGACGCCGCCGAACGGGGCGGCCGGGTTGGACACGATGCCCTGGTTGATGCCGACCATGCCGGTCTGCAGCTTCTCGGCGACGGTGATCGCCCGGGTCAGGTTCTCCGTGAAGGCGTAGGCGACCAGGCCGTACTCAGTGTCGTTGGCCTTGGCGATGCCCTCCTCATCGGTGTCGAAGGTGATGATCGGGGCGACCGGCCCGAAGATCTCCTCGGTGAACACCCGGGCGTCGGTGCCGACGCCGGTGAGGACGGTCGGCGGGTAGAAGTGGCCGGGGCCGTCGATCGGGGCGCCGCCGGTGAGGACCGTCGCACCCTTGTCCACGGCGTCGGCGACCAGCTCGGTGACCTTGTCCACCGCGGCGGCGTCGACCAGCGGGCCGACCTGCACGCCGTCCTCGATGCCGGGGCCGATCGTCATCGCGCCCATCTTCGCGGCCAGCTTGGCGGCGAACTGCTCCGCGACCGAGGAGTGCACCAGCAGCCGGTTGGCCGCGGTGCAGGCCTCCCCGATGTTGCGCATCTTGGCCAGCATCGCGCCCTCGACGGCCTTGTCCAGGTCGGCGTCGGCGAACACCAGGAACGGGGCATTGCCGCCCAACTCCATCGAGGTCTTGAGCACGTTCTGCGCGGACTGCTCGATCAGCCGGCGGCCGACCCCGGTGGAACCGGTAAATGTGAGCTTGCGCAGCCGCGGGTCGCGGATGATCGGCTCGGACACCGGCCCGGAGTGCGAGGTGGTGATCACGTTGACCACGCCGTCGGGCAGGCCGGCCTCGATCAGCACGGCGGCCAGGGCCAGGGTGGTCAGCGGGGTCTGCGCGGCCGGCTTGATGACACTGGTGCAGCCGGCGGCGATGGCCGGGCCGAGCTTGCGGGTGCCCATGGCCAGCGGGAAGTTCCACGGGGTGATCGCGTAGACCGGGCCGACCGGCTGCTTCATGGTCAGCAGCCGGGTGCCGCCGGAGGGGGCGACGGAGAACCGGCCGGAGATCCGCACGGCCTCCTCGGAGAACCAGCGGAAGAACTCGGCGCCGTAGGTGACCTCGCCGCGGGCCTCGGCCAGCGGCTTGCCCATCTCCAGGGTCATCAGCAGGGCGATGTCCTCGGCCCGCTCGGTGAGCAGCTCGAACGCCTTGCGCAGGATCTCCCCGCGGGCCCGGGGATCGGTCGCGGCCCAGTCGTCGGCGGCGGCCACCGCGGCGTCCAGCGCCTCGATGCCCTGCTCCGGGGTGGCGTCCGCGACCTGGGCGATGGTCTGCCCGGTGGCCGGGTTCTCCACGTCGATGGTGTGCTCGGTGCTGATCCACTTGCCGCCGATCAGCAGGCCGGTGGGGACCGCGTTCAGGACGCGGGTGACGGTTTCGTCGGTGACAGCCATGGTCGTCCTTCGTGTCGGGTCGTCGATGGTGGCGGGCGTCAGGCGGCGAGCTGGTCGAACGCGGCCTCGATGACGTCCAGGCCCTCGTTCAGCAGATCCTGGCCGATCACCAGCGGCGGCAGGAAGCGCAACACGTTGCCGTAGCTGCCGGCGGTCAGCACGACCACGCCCTGGGCGTGACAGGCCTTGGCGATCGCCCCGGTGAGGGCGGCGTCCGGCTCGGTGGTGCCCGGCTTGACCAGCTCGACGGCGATCATCGCGCCGCGGCCCCGGATGTCACCGATGGCCGGGTGCCGGGAGGCGATGGCCCGCAGCCGGGTCGTCATGGTCTCCTCGATGGCCCGGGCGGCGCCGGCCAGGTCCAGCTCGCGCATGGTGGCGATGGTGCCCAGGGCGGCCGCGCAGGCGACGGGGTTGCCGCCGTAGGTGCCGCCCAGGCCACCGGCGTGCACGGCGTCCATCAGCTCGGCCCGGCCGGTGACGGCGGCCAGCGGCAGCCCGCCGGCGATGCCCTTGGCCGTGGTGATCAGGTCGGGCACGACGCCCTCGCGGTCGCAGGCGAACCAGTCGCCGGTGCGGCAGAAGCCGGTCTGGATCTCGTCGGCGATGAAGACGATGCCGTTGGCCTTGCACCAGTCGGCAACGGCCGGCAGGAAGCCGGCGGCCGGCACGACGAAGCCGCCCTCACCCTGGATCGGCTCGATGATCACCGCGGCGACGTTCTCGGTGCCGACCTGGACCGCGATCTGGCTGATCGCCCGGGCCGCCGCGGCGGCGCCGTCGACGCCGGCGTCCCGGAACGGGTAGGACGTCGGCACCCGGTAGATGTCGGAGGCGAACGGGCCGAACTTGTGCTTGTAGGGCATGTTCTTGGCGGTCAACGCCATCGTCAGGTTGGTCCGGCCGTGGTAGGCGTGGTCGAACGCGACGACCGCGGTGCGGCCGGTGGCGTGCCGGGCGATCTTGACGGCGTTCTCCACCGCCTCGGACCCGGAGTTGAACAGGGCCGACTTCTTGGCGTGATCGCCCGGGGTCAGCTCGGCCAGCTGCTCGCAGACCTGCACGTACCCCTCGTACGGGGTGACCATGAAGCAGGTGTGGGTGAACGCGGCGACCTGCTCGCTGACCGCCTGCACGACCTTGGGCGATGCGTTGCCGACGCTGGTCACGGCGATGCCGGACCCGAGGTCGATCAGCGAGTTGCCGTCCACGTCGACCAGCACGCCGCCACCGGCGCGCTCGATGAAGACCGGGAACGCGGTGCTGACCCCGGCCGAGACGACGCTGTTGCGCCGGGCGAACAGCTCGCGCGACTTGGGTCCGGGCAGCTCGGTCACCAGCCGGCGCTCCTGCGGCAGATCGGTGGACGCCGGGCCGGTGACGGTGGTGGAGGCGGACGTGGTGGGCAGCGTGGCGGTCATGGTGCTCCTGTTCTCGGACCGGTCGCCGGCGCGGCAGCAGCCGGGCAGGGTGGGGTTCGCGTGGTCATCGCGTGCTGGCTTCAGCCTCCTCGAATCCGTCCGCTCGGGTAATGGGCCGTTCTGGCGCACTAGAGTGGAACGAATGGACACAGTGGCGCATTCGCCGCGGGAGCGGCCATGGCACTGACCGTCCGGGAGCTGGCCCAGCTGCCGGAGCTGGGCGTGCACCTGATCGCCGGGGCCGCCCCCGGAGCGCCGGACCCGATCACCTGGGTGCACGTGAGCGAGCTGGACGATCCGACCCCGTTCCTGTCCGGCGGCGAGCTGCTGCTGACCACCGGCCTGTTCGTCCGGGACGGCCTGGACCTGGCCGGGTACGTCGGCAAGCTGCGCGACGCCGGGGTCCGGGGCCTGGGCTTCGGGGTGGGGCTCAGCTTCGCCGAGATCCCGGACGAGCTGGTCCGGGCCGCCGACGCGCTGGGCCTGCCACTGCTGCGGGTGCCCCGGCGTACCCCGTTCATCGCGCTGTCCCGGGCCGTGTCCAGCGCCCTGGCCGCGGACGAGTACGCGGCCGTGGCCCGTACCTTCACCGCCCAGCAGGAGCTGACCCGAGCCGCCCTCTCCCTGCAGTCGCCGGCCCGGCTGATCCGGCTGCTGGCCCGCAAGATCGACGGGTGGGCCGTACTGCTGGACGAGCGCGGAGCCGCGCTGGCGACCAGCTCGGAGCGGGCCGCGGCGGTGGTGCCGGTGGTGGCCGTCGAGGTGGCCCGGCTGCGCGATCATCGCGGTTCGATCGGCGCCGGGTTCGAGATCGACGTGGACGGCCGCACCGACACGGTCAGCCTGCAGCCGGTCGGGGCGGGCACCCGCCGGCGCGGCTTCCTGGCCGTCGGGCGGCCGGGTCCGTTGCCGTCGGCCGACCGGCACCTGGTCAACGCCGCCGTCATGCTGCTCACCTTGGGTTTCGAGCAGGACGCCACCCGCCCCGACGCCCTGGCCGAGGTCCGCTCGGTGGCCCTGGACCTGGCCCTGGACGGCCACCTGGACCTGGCCCGGACGCTCGCCGACCGGGTCGGTGCGACCTGGCCCCCCGACCCCCTGGTGGTCCTGGTCGCCCCCGCCCGCCCCGCCCCGCCGTCCCGCGCGGATCACCCCCTTCCCCGCGCGGATCACCCCCTTCCCCGCGCGGATCACCCCCTACCCCGCGCGGATCAACTTCGCCGGCGCGGATCAACCAGCACCGATTGGGACGGGTGGGACGGGAGTCAACGACATCATCCGCGCGGACGGTCTGCGCGGGTGGGCGGGGCCGTCAGCGGGGCGGTCTGGACGACCGACCGGGACGGCGACCTCATCGTGCTCACCGCCGCCGACGGAGCCGAAGCGGCGGCGGCCGAACTCGCGGCCGAGCTGGCCGCCGCGCTTCCCGCCTCCTCCGCGTCCCCCACCCCCGCGTCCCCCACCCCCGCGTCACCCACCCCCGCGTCACCGATCACCGCGACGGCCGCCGCACCGCCGACCGGGCCACCCGCTGGCCCGGCGGATCCCGCCGCCGGCGCCCGCCCGGTTGGCCGGTCCGCGCCGACGCCGGCCACCGGGCTGCCCGCCGCGCTCACCCAGGCCCGGCAGGCCGCCGCCGCGGCGGCCGCTCGCGGCCTGCCCACCCTCGGCTTCGACGCCATCGCGACCACCGGCATCGAGGGTTTGTGGGACCCGCGGCGGGCGGCGGCGTTCGCGGCGTCGTTGCTGGCGCCGCTGGTCGAGCACGACCGGACCGGACGCGGGGAGCTGGTCGCCTCGCTGCGGGCCTGGCTGGAACATCACGGCCAGTGGGACCCGGCCGCGGCCGCGCTGGGGGTGCACCGGCACACGCTGCGCCGCCGGATGACCCTGGCCGGGCAGCTGCTCGGCCGGGACCTGGACTCGCCGACGGTGCGCAGCGAGCTGTGGCTGGCCCTGCAGCTGCTCGGCTGACCGCCCGATCCGTCGGGGAATGCTGCGACGTGGATCACTTTCGCCGGGTGGGGATGCCCGGAGGACGGATCGCTCCTCGCCGGGCCGGACAATGGTCGCGGCGACGAGCACGTCAGCGGGCAGGCGCCTGACCGTCGTCGGAACGACCAAGGAGTGGGCCGCATGCCATCCGATCAGTCCGTGGAGCCCGTCGATCAGACGGCGCCGGCCGGACCCACCGACCCCGCGGCCCCGCCGGCGGTTGCCCCACCGGCGGCCGCCCCGCCGGCGGCGGACCGCCCGCCCCGCCGCGGCGCCTGGTTCCGGTACACGCTGCCCGGCGCGTGGACGGCGCTGATCTTCGCGGGCCTGTCGTTCAGCCCGTCCCTGGTGCCGCGCCCGGGCCTGCTGCAGGGCGTGGTCTGCGGCATCAGCGCGGCCATCGGGTACGGGCTGGGCGTCGTCGGCGCGTCGGTCTGGCGGGCCTTCCCCGATCGGCCGGCCCGTCCACCCCGGCGCTGGTCCTGGCCGGTGTTCTACGCCGTCGGGGCGGTGCTGCTGCTGGTGTGCTGGCTGCTCGGCCAGCGCTGGCAGCGCCAGCTGCGGGACATGATGTCCGCGCCGGCCGAAAGCTGGTGGTCCAAGCTGTTGCTGCCGGTCTCGGCCGCGCTGGTCTTCGTCCTGCTGGTGGCGATCGGCCGGGGGTTGCGCGGGGCGTACCGCTGGCTGTGGGGGCTGTTGTCCCGCTGGATCGGCCGGCGGGCGGCCCGGGCGATCGGCTGGGTGGCGGTCACCGGGCTCAGCGTGCTGCTGGTCTCCGGGCTGTTGCAGGACGTGCTGCTGCAGGGCCTGGACAACAGCTTCTCGGTGGCCGACCGGGGCACCGCGGACGGCGCCGAGCAGCCGACGACGGCCCTGCGCTCCGGCGGCCCGGACTCCCTGGTCGCCTGGGACACGCTCGGCCTGCAGGGCCGCAACTACACCGGCACCGGACCGACCCAGCAGCAGATCGCCGCGTTCTGGGGCGGGCCCGCGCTGGAGCCGATCCGGGCCTACGCCGGCATCCAGTCCGCGCCGAACGTGGAGGAACGGGCGCAGCTGGCCGTGCAGGATCTGGAGCGGGCCGGCGGCTTCGACCGCGAGTACCTCGTGGTCGCCGGGACCACCGGCACCGGGTGGATCGACCCGGCCTCCATCGACGCACTGGAGTACGAGGTCCGCGGTGACGTGGCCAGTGTCGGCATCCAGTACAGCTACCTGCCGTCGTGGCTCTCGTTCATGGTCGATCAGGTCCGGGCCCGGGAGGCCGGCCGGGCGATGTTCGACGCGGTGTACCAGCGCTGGATCGCCCTGCCCGTCGACGATCGGCCCAAGCTGCTGGTGTTCGGGGTGAGCCTGGGCTCGTTCTCCGGCGAGGCGGCCTTCAGCGGCGAGGCCGACCTGGCCAATCGCACCGACGGGGTGCTGTTCGTCGGCCCGCCGAACTTCAACGCGCTGCGGCAGGAGTTCGAGGCCGGTCGCGACCCCGGCAGCACCGCAGCCGAGCCGGTCTTCCGTGACGGCCGCACCGTGCGGTTCACCCCCGACCCGTCCCAGCCGACCCGGCCGACGGACGCCCCGTGGGACGGCACCCGCGTGCTCTACGTCATGCACGGGTCCGATCCGGTCGTCTGGTGGAGTCCGTCGTTGCTGCTGACCCGCCCGGACTGGCTGGACGAACCGGCCGGCACGGACCAGCTCGAGGGCATGTTCTGGGTCCCGTTCGTGACGTTCTGGCAGGTCACCGTGGACATGATGGAACTCGTCGACGTGCCCAGCGGGCACGGCCACGACTACACCGTGAACTACCTGGACGCCTGGGCCCAGGTGGTGCAGCCGGCCGGGTGGACACCGGAGAAGGCCGAGCAACTGCGGGCGATCATCCTGGCCGAGGACGACGCCGGCTGACCCCATCGAGTGTGCAGAAACGGTCCTTATCGCCCGGAATAGGGGCCGTATCTGCACACTCGGCACCGGGGCGGGCCGTGGTGTGCGCGCGGGTGGGGGTGAGCGCGGGCCGTGGGTGGGCCGGGTGCTCAGCCCGGATGCAGGACCACCTCGAACGTGCCGTCCGGGTCGTCGAAGCTGCGCCGCCAGCTGCGGCCCGGCCAGTACAGGTGCATCGCGCCGCTGGCCGGCCGGTAGAGCGCGGTGTAGACCGTGCCGAACGCCCGCCAGTACTGGGTCGAGTACAGCGGCCGCTTGAGAAACGCCCGGACCAGGTCGGTGGGGCTCGGGTCGTCGGCGACCAGCTCGGCCAGCCGCTCGCGGCGCGGCACGCTGGCGAACTGGCGGGCGTGCTCGATGCTGTCCGGCACCTCGCCGCGGTGGTTGGTGGCGATCGGTGAATCGCTGAACTCGGGTCGCCGGTCCGGTCCGACGAAGGCGGTCAGCACCGTCCCGGACGCGTCGACGACGGTCAGGTTGTAGGCCATCGCGACCGGCATCCGGCTCAGGATCTCGCGCACCTGCTCGGTGCTGCTGGCGACCTCCAGCAGGTACCGGACCACCAGGGACACGGCGAATCCCGGCCCGGACCCGCGGCGGCCGCCGAAGCTGAGCGAGACGACCAGCCCGTCGTCGTTCATCCCGTCGGTCAGCCCCCACAGGCAGTCGCCGTTGCCGATCACCCGGCGACCGTCGAATGCGGTGGAGATGACGACCCGTTCCCACAGCGCGGGGGAGTAGTCGTAGTTGCGGCACAGCGCGATCTCCGGCGCGGTGATGACCGCCTGCGAGCAACCGGGCAGGAACCGCGGCGGATCCCACAGGGTCAGCATCCGGGCGGCCACGTCGTCGGAGGCCAGATTCAGCGCGGCGACGGACTCCTCGGCCAGCTCGACCATCCGCCGGTAGGTCGGCAGCAGCTCCGGCATGTGGGTGGCCAGCATGTCCTGGGCCAGCCCCAGGGCGGGGCGCGGTCGGACGTCGCGTTGCAGGTACCAGCGGCGGTAGCCCGGCCAGGTGGCCGCGAACAGCGCCTGCCAGCGCGGCCCGGGCGTGGGTTCGTGGATGCCGAAGACGGTGAGCGGGATCGGGGCGTCGGCGTCGATCGGACGGGGCGGCGGGAACGCCCGGGGGAACGGGTTCAGGCCCTTGCGCCGACCCCCACCCAGCACCATGACCGACCGACCATCCCTTCCCGCGGCCGGCCCGACTCCGGCGTCGCGTCATCATCCCTCGCCGGGTTCGACCCCGCCCGGGCTCGCCGCGCCGGTCCCGTGCGCGGCCCGGTTGCCGCTGACCAGCCCGTACGCAACGATCAGGCCCATGAGTGAGCAGAGCACCCCGGGCGGGACGGCTTCCGGGTCGGCGCCCTTCGGCCAGCGGCCCCTCAAGGGAATCGCCGAGATCCGACACTTCTTCCGGACCAACACCACTCCGGTGTTCTTCATCGGAGCGACCCCGTTCAACCTGCTCGGCCTGGACCGGTGGGTGCGCAACTTCGAATACGTGACCTACTACGACGCGTGGGACGGCGCCCATCCGCGGGTGTTCACGCCGAAGGACAAGCCGTACATCGAGTTCGAGAGCGGCGAGGAGATCAACAACTACCTGCTGCAGCACCCCGAGGTGCGGGCCTACATGCAGCGCAACGGCGGCCGACCCAAGGTCGCCATGGTCTTCTTCGACGAGGAGACCGAGCGGATCTGCGCCGAGCTCGGCTACGACCTGATCCTGCCCTCGGCCGCGTTGCGCGAACACCTGGACTCCAAGATCGTCACCACCCGGCTGGGCAACGAGGCCGGCGCGCCCAGCGTGCCGAACATTCTGACCTCGGTGGACACCTGGGACGAGCTGGTCAAGGAGTGCACCGCCGCCGGCCTGGGCACCGACGTGGTGCTGCAGACCCCATACGGCGACTCCGGCAAGACCACGTTCTTCCTGACCAGCCAGGCGGACTGGGACAAGAACGCCGACGACATCGTCGGCCAGCAGCAGAAGATCATGAAGCGGATCAACAACCGCGGCATCGCGGTCGAGGCCGTGCTGACCCGGCACGGCACCGTGGTCGGGCCGTTCATGTCCGAGCTAGTCGGGCACGCCGAGCTGACCCCGTACAAGGGCGGCTGGTGCGGCAACGAGATGTACCCGGAGGTGCTGACCGGGCTGCGCCGGGAGAAGGCCACCCAGCTGGTGCGCCGGCTCGGCGACCGGCTCGCCGGGGAGGGGTACAAGGGCTTCTTCGAGGTCGACGTGCTGGTCGACCTGGACTCCGAAGAGGTCTACCTGGGCGAGCTGAACCCGCGGATCAGCGGGGCGTCCTCGATCACCAACGTCACCGCCGGCGCCTACTCGGACATGCCGCTGTTCCTGTTCCACCTGCTGGAGTTCATGGGCGTCGACTACGAGCTGGACGTCGACGAGATCAACCGCCGCTGGGAGGATCTCGCCTCGGTCGACGTCTGGTCGCAGATGGTGATCAAGGAGATCTCACCCGAGGTCGAGCTGATCACCCAGGGCGCCCGGACCGGGCAGTGGTACTTCGACGACGACGGCGAGCTGCATTTCCGCCGGGCCGCGCTGGACTGGCACCAGCTGCAGCGGGAGAGCGAGTGCTTCTTCCTGCGCATCTTCGGCGCCGGCGACTATCGCTGGAAGGGCGCCGATCTCGGCGTCCTGGTGACCAAGGGCCGCCTGCAGACCGAGGAGTCCGACGCGGTGACGACGGCCGAACCCGAGGTCGAGGCCGCGCCACCGGACCTGATCTCCGGCTCGCAGTCCGACGCGCAGCCGGTCGGCATCGAGTCCGCGCCCCAGCCGGCCGGCAAGCCCCGGCTGACCGCGCGGGCCCGCCGGCTGATCGACGCGATCCGCGACCAGTACGCGGGGGTGCCGGTCGGCGCCGAGTTCGTCGCGCCGGCCACCAGCGTCGGGGTCAAGTCCGGCGGCTGAGCCCGGGGTCGGCCGCCCCTGACGGTCGGCCGCCCTTGACGGTCCGCTGATCAAACCCGCGCCGAATCGGGCAGATGGCCGGCGTCGGCGCGGGAAAGATCAGCGAACCGTGGCGGGCCGGGCCGGTTCGCGGAGGAAACCCGCGCCGAATCGGGCAGATCGCCAGCATCGGCGCGGGAAAGATCAGCGAACCGGGCCGGGCCGGTTCGCGGAGGAAACCCGCGCCGAATCGGGCAGATCGCCGGCGACGGCGCGGGAAAGATCAGCGAACCAGCCCGGAGTCGGCGCTCAGGGACGCGGTGCGCCCGCCGGCCCTTCATCCGCGGACCCGTCGATGTCGGTGCCGCCCTGGTTGGCCTGCCGCCAGAGGGTGGCCAGCGCGCTGGCCACGTTCTGCCCGGCGTTCTGCGCGGCGCCGCCGAGGTTGCGGGTCGCACCGACCACCTTCTGGGTGAGCGGATCCTTGGATGTGGTCAGGTTGTCCCGGTAGCTGCGGGCGGCCGCCTTGACCTGATCGGTCACCGAGGCCTGCGGATCGTCAACCCGCAGGGGGTATTTCCCGCTCAGGATCGCCTTGTACTCGCCGTGGTCGACCCAGGACCGGATCTGGCCGGCCCGCATCACCGAGAACGGGTGCGTCTGCAGCTCGACGTTCATCAGCTTGGCCAGGCTGTCCCGGGCGTCGCCGGTCGATTCGTACTCGGCGGCCTGCTCCATGAACGCCACCGTGTCCATCTGGGCCAGCCCGGCGCCGCCGGCGATCTTCATCATCACCCGGATCGATGCGTGCGGGTCCTGCGAGACCAGCAGGCCGGCCCGGTCGCCGGACAGCTCGGACTTGCGGCTCCACTCGTACAGCGCCGCGATCAGGGCCCGCAGCGACCAGCCGCCGACCGGTAGCCAGCCGAAGTTGCCGGCGACCCGCAGCAGGTGGCCGAGCATGGTCTGGTAGACGGCGTGGCCGCTGAGCACATGGCCCAGTTCGTGCCCGATCACCACCCGCAGCTCCTCGTGCTCCATCAGGTCCAGCAGGCCGGTGGTCAGCACGATGAACGGCTGCTGCATGCCGATGCTGACCGCGTTGACCTCCGGGCTCTGCAGCACGTACAGCTCCGGCCGCTCCTGGGCGTCCAGGGTCAGGACGGCGTCGGTGAGCAGGCGATCGAGCTCGGGGAACTGCCGTTCGCCGACCCGGACCGCCGAGGCCAGGAACATCAGCCGCTGCTTGCGGCCCCGGAACAGGCCGTCCATCGTCTTGAGCAGGGTGTCGAAGCCCGGCAGGGCCCGCAGCGCGACCAGCGCGGACCGGTGGGCCGGATGCTCCCAGGCCCGGGAACTGATGCCCGGGAATCGGACGCGCCGGCGGGCGGGGGAGTTCGACATCGCTGACCTCCGTTGGTCTTCGAGTTCGTCGGGTCAGCCGAGGGTGAGCTGGAATCCGATCATGTCGATGGCCGCGAAGGTGTCCAGCAGCAGGGCCGGCTGCTGCGGCAACGGCCAGGACGACAGCTTGACCACGACGAGCTCGCGAGCCGGCTCGATCCAGATGAGCTGGCCGTGGATGCCCAGGCACAGCAACACCTCCCGGCCGCCGGGTAGCCAGAACTGGTTGCGGTAGCCGCCGCCCGGCAGCCAGGAGCCGTTGCCGGAGGCGGCGAACGTGTCCCGGGTGTCGGCCGCCCCGGCCAGGCTGTCGGTGATCCACCAGCCGGGCACCACCGGCCGTCCGTGCGCGAACCCGCCGTCCAGCAGCATCTGACCGAACCGGCCCAGGTCGCGCAGGGTGGCGGACAGGCCGCCGTCGGCGAACACCGCGCCGGCCGGGTCGACCGCCGCGTCCATGTCCTGCTCGCAGCCCAGCTTGGCCCAGATCCGGGAGGACAGCAGCTCGGTCAGCCGGCTGCCGGTGGCCCGCTCGCACACCCAGGCCAGGATGTCGGTCTCGCACGAGCGGTACTCGAACGCGGTGCCGTGCGCGCGATCGGCCCGCAGTGTCGCCAGGTAGTCGTACATCGACGTCGGCAGGTCCGGATCGGTGCGCGGTGCCCAGCCGATGACCTGCTCCAGCAGCCGCACCTCGGCGGCCGGGTCCAGGTAGGTCTCGGAGAACCGCACCCCCGAGCGCATGTCCAGCACGTCCTGCACGGTGGCCCCGCGGTACCCGGACCCGGCCAGTTCGGGCACGTACGCGTCCACCGCGGTGAGCACGTCGATCGCGCCCTCGTCGGCCAGGATGCCGACCAGGGCGCCGACCACCGACTTGGAGACCGACATCAGGATGTGCGGGCGGTCCGCCGGCATGCCCTCGGGGTACTGCTCGGTGACCACCTGGCCGCGGTGCAGCACCAGGAAACCGTCGGTGTAGGTGTCGGCGATGACGTCGGCCACCGTCGACCAGTTGCCCTCGAGTCGCCACACCGCCTGCTCGGGGTCGAACCCGCCGGCCATCGGCAGCGGCGTGGCCGTCGTGCCGCCGCGGGACACCCGGGCGGTCGGCACGACCTCGCGGACGTGCTGGAACGACCAGCGGTTGGCGGGCGCGTTCTGCCAGGTGGCGAGCGACCAACGGTCGGCCGGGCGCGGCGGAAAGCCGATCATGGTCATGGGGGTGCTGACTCCAGGGCGAAGTGGTTCCGGGGGGACGGGGCGGGCGGTGCCCTCACTCCTCCAGCGGGTCGAGCGGGAACATGTCGAAGGTACCCAGCGAGAACCGGACCACCTTGCCGTCGCGGAAGTCGGCGGCGGCCGTGCCCTCGACCTTCACCCCGGTCGACGGATCGGTGGAGCGGATGCGCCACTTGGCGTGGTTGCGCTTGACGATCTGCTTGCGGTTGTGGTCGATCGTCACCCCGGCCGCCAGCCGGTCGGTCAGGTACTCGCGACGGGCGGCCGGGTCGCGGGTCGGCGCCAGCTCGCTGAACGGGCTGGACGAGGCGATCAGTGCGTCCGGGGCGAAGAAGTCCAGCACGGTCTCCAGCTCGCCCGCGTCCCAGGCGTTCTCGAAGCGCAACGCGGCCAGGAATTCGCCGGCCTGCTCCTCGCCCTGGGCGATCAGCTCGCGCAGGAAGGCCGGATCCCGGTTGAGCTTGGAGGCGTAGCCCAGCCGCTCGGAGGACGGCGGCCGGTTCATCTCCAGGATCCGCACGGTGACCGGGCGGTACCGCTCGCTGCGCAGCAGGCCGCGTTCGATCATCGAGTCCATCTGTTCGATGAAGTTCAACTCCTGGTACAGCGAGAGATTGCCGCCCAGTTCGTTGCGGCGGTCCTCGATCTCCAGCACGCTGGTCGGCTCGGTGACCCGTTCGGTCGGGTTGATCTGGATGACCCAGATCTCGTCGGGCTCGCAGTAGAGCAGGTCGCCGATCGGCGGGTTCTGCGAGAACAGCCCGTCCCAGTACAGGTGGCCGTCGACCGGCACCGACCGGAACAGGTTGGGGATGGCGGCCGAGGCCAGGACCGCGTCGGCGCTGATCTCCCCCTCGTGGCTGTTGAACGCCTTGAATGAGCCGGAGAGCACGTCGACCGCGCCCAGCAGCAGCAGCGGCGCCTGCTCGCCGGCGTCGGCCGCGAGCTGTCCGATGGCGGTGAAGTCCAGGGCGTCCTCGAGCAGCGAGCGCAGGTGGTCCAGCGACATCGTCGAGGTCGGCGTGGAGTAGGGGCTGATCGCCGGTGCGGCGACGTAGTGCGAGAGCCGGGAGGCGGCCAGGATCAGATCGTTGACGACCTTCTCCGCCGGCGAAGCGGCCGAGTTCGCCGCCCAGAACGAGGCCAGCCGCCGCCGGGCGTCCTCCGGCCGCTTCTCCAGCAACGCCGACCAGGCCAGCAACGCGCAGATCGCGCCGCCGGAGGTCCCGGACAGACCCTTGACCTCGACCTCGCGCAGCGCGTCGTCCTCGAGCCAGCGGCTGAGCACGCCGGCGGTGAAGGCGGTGTGGCTGCCACCTCCCTGACAGGCAATGGCGATGGTGACCGGAGGCTGGTTCGCCATGGGGCGCACCCTTCGAAAGAGGTAAGAACTGTGGGTCGAGGGTAATTGGCCGATCGGCCACCCCCTGACGTGCAGTGTCGCGATGTGAGCGAGTTCTCCTGGGCGAGCCCGCCGAAGTAGGGTCGAGCCCATGAGCGAGACCGCCGCCGACGCCGCAGGAAAGCAGCACCGCAAGCCGCACAG
The DNA here is from genome assembly GCF_000024365.1 of Nakamurella multipartita DSM 44233. NCBI lineage: Bacteria > Bacillati > Actinomycetota > Actinomycetes > Nakamurellales > Nakamurellaceae > Nakamurella > Nakamurella multipartita. Next base: position 5,530,217 of record NC_013235.1, on the reverse strand, counting down.
CCACATCGTCACCGACGGCATCGAGCGGGCTCCGGCCCGCGGCATGCTGCGGGCGGTGGGCATGGGCGACGACGACTGGCGCAAGCCGCAGATCGGCGTCGCCAGTTCCTGGAACGAGATCACCCCGTGCAACATGTCCCTGGACCGGCTGGCCAAGGCGGCCAAGCAGGGCGTGCACGAGGCCGACGGCTACCCGCTGGAGTTCGGCACCATCTCGGTGTCCGACGGCATCTCCATGGGCCACGGCGGCATGCACTACTCGCTGGTCAGCCGTGAGGTCATCGCCGACTCGGTGGAGACGGTCTTCCGGGCCGAGCAGCTCGACGGCGGGGTGCTGCTGGCCGGCTGCGACAAGTCCGAGCCCGGCATGCTGATGGCCGCGGCCCGCCTGGACATCGCGGCCGTGTTCCTCTACGCCGGCTCGACCCTGCCCGGTCAGCTCGACGGCGAGACCGTCACCATCATCGACGCCTTCGAAGGCGTCGGCGCCTGCCTGGCCGGCAAGATCAGCCGGGAGCGGCTGACCGAGATCGAGAAGGCCATCTGTCCGGGCGAGGGCGCCTGCGGCGGCATGTACACGGCCAACACGATGGCCAGCGTGGCCGAGGCGCTGGGCATGTCGCTGCCCGGCAGCGCCGCGCCGCCCGCCCCGGACGCGCGCCGGGACACCTACGCGATCCGCAGCGGGCAGGCCGTCGTCGCCCTCATCGACGCCGGCATCACCTCGCGCGACATCCTGACCAAGAAGGCGTTCGAGAACGCGATCACGGTGCTGATGGCGCTGGGCGGGTCGACGAACGCGGTGCTGCACCTGATGGCCATCGCGCACGAGGCCAAGGTCGACCTGGCCCTGGAGGACTTCAACCGGATCGGCGAGCGGACCCCGCACCTGGCCGATGTCAAGCCGTTCGGCCGCTACGTGATGACCGACGTGGACCGCATCGGCGGGGTGCCGGTGGTGATGAAGGCGCTGCTGGACGCGGGCCTGCTGCACGGGGACACGCTGACCGTCACCGGCAAGACGATGGCCGAGAACCTGGCCGAGCTGAACCCGCCGGAGCTGGACGGCGACGTGCTGCGCAAGCTGTCCAATCCGATCCACACCACCGGCGGGATCACCATCCTGCACGGCTCGCTGGCCCCGGAGGGCGCGGTGATCAAGAGCGCCGGGATCGAGTACGCCGAGTTCACCGGCCCGGCCCGGGTGTTCGACGGCGAGGCCGGGGTGCTCGAGGCGGTCACCAACGGCACGCTGGGCAAGGGCGACGTCATCGTCATCCGCTGGGAGGGCCCCAAGGGCGGCCCGGGGATGCGCGAGATGCTCGCCGTCACCGGCGCGATCAAGGGTGCCGGCCTGGGCAAGGACGTCCTGCTGCTCACCGACGGCCGGTTCTCCGGCGGCACCACCGGCCCCTGCATCGGGCACATCGCCCCGGAGGCAGCGCACGGCGGGCCGATCGCGCTGGTGCAGGAGGGTGATCAGATCCGGCTCGACCTGGCCGCCAAGACCCTGGACCTGCTGGTCGACGAGGCCGAGCTGGAGCGACGCCGGGCCGATTGGGAGCCCCGCGAGCAGAACCTGAACTTCGGGGTCGCCGGCAAGTACGCCAAGCTGGTCGGCTCGGCCGCCAAGGGCGCCGTCTGCTTCTGACCGGCCGCGCACCGCACGAGCCCCCGACCGCAACGGTCGGGGGCTCGTCGGAGGCGGGCGGGGCTAGCGGTCGCGGTAGACGTCGACCTGCTCGTAGTACTGCTCCTGGTAGACCGGCTCGGGCTGCGGCGGCAACGCCGGCAGGCCGCGGCGGACCGGGTTCAGGCCGGCCACCTTGATCGTCTTGGCCGGCGCCTTGCTGCCCGAGCGGGCCGCCCGCTTCACCTTGCGGGCGTTGGCGGTGGCCGCCGACGCGGCCTCCGCGGCGATCGGGTGGGCCTTGCCGTACTCGTCGGTGACGTGGTCCAGCAGCCCCTCCAGGAACGTCTGGATCTGCACCCGGGTGGTGTCCCGCAGCGTGCGCAGGTAGGCGGTCTGCTGGTCGAGCTCGGTCTGCACGGATTCGGAGTTCAGGTTCATCCGCTCGACCCGGCTGGTCGCCTCACGCTCGATCGCCTCGGCCCGGCTCAGCGCCTCCTCGTAGACGTGGCGAGCCTTGTCCTCGGTCTCCTGCTCCAGGGTCGCGGCGTTCTTGCGGGTGTCCTCGTACAGCTCGCGGGCCTCGGCCATCACCTTGGCGCTGTACTCGTCCGCCTGGGCCACGGTCTTATCGGCGGTCTGCTGCGCGGTGATCAGCACGCTCATGGCCTGCGCGACCTCGTTGCTGCGGCTGTCCCGGTCGATGCGTTCCTGCAACTCGGCGATCTGCGACTGGTACTGGGCGGCCACGTCGTCGATCCGGGCCCGGAGCCGGTCGACGACCTGGGCGCAGCGCACGACGAACGAGTCGACCTCGTGCTGGTCGTATCCGCGGCCGAACCCCTTCGAGGTGCCGAACGTGACCGTCTGCAGGTCCGCGCCGGTGACCGCATCGAGGTTTCGAAGCCCGGAGGTCGAGTCCGTCATGGGTTTCTCCTTCTGATCGACCGGTGCTCGGTCGCCGTCACGCGTCGCCGAAATCCTCGAACTTGATCTGATTCTCCGGTACGCCGGAGGCGATAAGGGTGGCGACGGTGAACTTCACCATCGCGGGCGAGCCACAGACCATCACGTCGTGCGACGACCAGTCGCCGGCGTTGGCGACCACCTTACCGACCACGCCGCGGGGGCCCTTCCAGCGAATGTCGTCGGAAATGGCGATCACCACGGTCAGCCAGGGGTACCGCTCGGCGAGCAGATCCAGGTCCTTGCGGTCGTAGATCTCGCGGACCGACCGCGCCCCGAAGTACAGGTGGGTCGGCCGGCCGCCGTCGCGGGCCAGCTGGTCGATGACGGCCTTGAGCGGGGCCAGCCCGGTACTGCCGCCGACCAGCAGCAGCGGCCGGCGCGACGCCGGGTCGAGCACCATCTGGCCGAAGGGCGGGCCCAGCCGCAGCTTGTCGCCGGGGGCGGCGCTGCGGACCAGGGCGGTGGACACCGGGCCGCCGTCGATCAACCGGACGTGCAGCTCGATCTCCAGGCCGCCGGGGGCGTTCGCCGGCGTGTACAGGCGCCATTCGCGGGGTCGCAACGTGCTCGGTTCGACCGAGATGGACTGGCCGGCGACGTAGGGGTGCGGGGTCTCGGTGCGGACCTTGAGCACGGCCAGGTCGAACGTGCGCAGGTCGACCTCGGTGATGTCGGCGTCCCACCAGGCCGGCTCGGACGCGTCCACCTTCTCGGCCGCGCCGGACATGGTGGCCGCGACCAGGCCGTAGGCGGCGGCCCAGTCGTCGTGCAGCTTCTCGGTCCAGGAATCGCCGCTGAAGTGGCGCAAGGTGGTGATCAGCGCCTCGCCGACCGCCGGGTAGTGGGCGGACAGGGCGCCGAACTTGCGGTGATCGCGGCCCAGGTCCTCCAGGTAGGGGACCAGCTCGGCGATGTTGTCCACGTTGGTGACGATGCGGACCAGGGCGCCGACCAGGCGGTCGCGCTGCTTGGCCATCGACGGCGGGAACATGTCCCGCGTCTCGGGGTAGCGCAGGAACAGGTAGCTGTAGAAGTACTGCGCGACCACGTCCGGCCCGTGCCCCGCGACCTCGCCGAAGTTCGCCTTGAGTCCGGCCGTGTCGATGTCCGCCACTACGGGTTCCTCACGCGTTCATGGTGGGACGGCTGGCTCGGCCCGCAAGCGGGCTCCGGCGCGGCGAATTCGTCACAGGCGCTCCTCGCAGCGTCGACGATTACTCGGAGCGAGCGTAACCGCAAACCGCGGCAGGATCAAAGCCCCCCTTACGCCGATCGTGTGAGGGCGGCCGCGGCGAGGCCGGAAAAACTCACCAGGGCGTGACAAGCCGCCGGGAGACGGGTCGGCCGGCGTCCGCTTCGCCCGAGTAGGCTCCACGATCGCCGCCCCATCTCAGTCGAGGCAGTCGAACCGTCATCCCCCGCCGCCCCGGCCCACCCGTCCGCGCGGATCAACGACGCAGAGCTTGTTGCCCTCTGTGGTGAGGGTGAAAGTCTGGCGGTGGCTGCCGTGTGGGCGATGCTGCTGGGGCGTCGTCTCGGTGACCCTGTGAACGTAGTTGGTGCTGTGGTTCGGTCCGTGGATCAACGTGGAGGCGCGGGACCCCTCACCACCGCGGGGACAGCGGATTGTTGCTTTGAGCACGAGTGTCAAACTCCTGACTTCCCTGGTCCCGCCCGAGACGCGCCCGGCCGGGTAACCCGCCCGGGCCGGTCGAGTGGCGTGACCGGGAGGGGTTGGACAGCTGTGGAAGTGCTGCATGAGCGCTGCGCCGGGATGGACATTTCCAAGCGTGATGTGAAGGTGTGTATCCGGGTGCCGGGCGCCCCGGGTGGCCGTTACCGGAACGAGGTCACCACGTTCGGGTCGATGACCGATCAGATCCTTGCGTTGCGGACGTTCCTGCTCGAGCAGCGAGTCACGCTGGTGGTGATGGAATCGACCGGCGACTACTGGAAGCCGTTTTACTACCTGTTAGAAGATGCACCGTTCGAGGTGATGCTGGTCAATCCGCGGCACGTCAAAGGTCTCCCTGGCCGGAAAAGGGATGTGTCGGACGCTCAGTGGTTGGCCGATCTGGCCGCCCACGGCCTGGTCCGGGGTTCGCTGGTGCCGCCACCACCGATCCGGGTGCTGCGGGACCTGACCCGCACCCATGCGGACCTGACCAGGGACCGCGCCCGCGAGTACAACCGGTTGCAGTCCGTGCTCGAAGACGCGGGTATCAAGCTGACATCTGTCGCTACCAGGATCAACGGGGTCTCGTGCCGGTTGATGCTGGAGGCATTGGTTGTTGACCACCGCCCTGGATGACGACCGCTGACCCGTGCTTCGTCATCGATGCTGCCGATGAACGTGCGGCGGCTGCTGGTGGGTTGAGTCTGGTGGTCGTCACCGTCAGTGTGACCAGCATCGGAAAATTGGACAACGGCCCTCCCGCCGACGTGTCCGGGAAGACCTGTGCGGGAGGGCCGTGCTCGGATGCACGGAGGCACCCGTTGGTCACGGTAGAGGCGGATCAGGTTCTGGTCGAGTCCCGGTTGACAGCCGGCGGGGTGCCGTGTCCGGTCTGCCCGGGGGTGCTGACCCCGTGGGGGTGGGCCCGCCGACGTGAGGTCCGTGGCGTCGGGACGCTGCAGCCCCGCCGGGCCAGGTGTTCGTTGTGCCTGGTCACGCACGTGTTGCTGCCGGTCACGGTGCTGCTGCGGCGGGCTGACGCGGCCGCGGTGATCTGGACCGCGTTGGTCGCGCGGGCGGCCGGCCACGGACACCGAACGATCGCTGCCCTGGTCGGGACGCCGACGTCGACCGCTCGTGGGTGGCTGCGCCGGATGAGCACCCGGCTCGAGCCGGTCCGGGTGCATTTCACCGTGGTCACCCGCCGGGCCGGCGTGGACCAGGCCGTCCCGGACGCGGCGGGCGACGCCTGGCGGGACGTGGTGGCCGCGGTCGCCGCGGCCTGGCTGGCGATCACGTCCCGGTTCGGGTCGGCCGGGTTGGTCGGCACGGTGACGGCCGCTCAGGTCGCCTGCGCGTCCTCGGGTGGTCGGCTCCTGTCCCCGGGCTGGCCCCGGCCGTCGACACCGTGTTGATCAACACGAGCTGCCCCTGACGCCGCGGCTGGTGGTCCGGGATCGTCGCGAAGACCCTTGCCCGGCAACACCTGCCGGGCAGCTTGAGCGGCGAAGGACGGGTGTGTGATGAGCGTGGACACGGTCAAACAACGGGAACGGGCGCAGCAGATCGCGTTGTTCCGATATCAACTGATCTGCCCGGCCCTGGAACCCGGGCTCTCGACCAAGCAACGCGGCCGGATCGTCCGGGCGATCGCCGACCGGGACCACGACGGCCCGTTCGGCGGCCGGGTCCGGTACTCACGGGAATCGTTGGACCGGTGGATCCGCCGCTACCGGGGCGGCGGGTTCGAGGCCCTGTCCCCGTCACCCCGGCAGCCCGGCGCCCGGATCGACGCCCAGGTGTTCGAGCTGGCCGCCGCCCTGAAACGGGAGAACCCGGACCGCACGGTCGCCCAGGTCGCGCGGATCCTGCGAGCCAGCACGGGTTGGTCACCGTCGGAAACGACGCTGCTACGACATTTTCACCGGCTGGACCTGATGGTCCCCGGCGGCGCCGGCCCGGCCGTGTTCGGCCGGTTCGAGGCCCCGGACTGCAACGAACGGTGGGTCGGTGACGCCCTGCACGGCCCCAGGGTCGCCGGCCGGAAAACCTACCTGTTCGCTTTCCTTGATGATCATTCACGGCTGGCCGTGGGGTACCGGTTCGGGTTCGCCGAGGACACCGTCCGACTGGCCGCGGCCCTGCAACCCGCCCTGGGCAGCCGCGGCGTCCCCGGCTCGGTCTACGTCGACAACGGGTCCGCGTTCGTCGACAACTGGCTGCTGCGGGCCTGCGCGGTGCTCGGGATCCGGCTGGTCCACTCCCGTCCCGGCCAGCCGCAGGGGCGGGGCAAGATCGAACGCTGGTTCCGCAGCGTGCGGGACCAGTTCCTCGTCGAGATCGAAGACAGCACCGCCGAGAAGGTCCGCGACGCGATCATGACCCCGGCCCAGGCGCTGCTGGAACTCAACGGATCGTTCACCGCGTGGGTCGAAGCGTCCTACCACCACCGCGTCCATTCCGAGACCGGGCAAACCCCTTTGCAACGCTGGAACGACGGGTGGCAGCGGGCCGGCCGGTCCCCGGCCATGCCGACCCCGGCCGATCTGACCGAGGCGTTCCTGTGGTCCGAACAACGGGTGGTGACCAAGACCGCGACGGTGTCGCTGCACGGCAACACCTACCAGGTCGACCAGGTCCTGGCCGGCCGGAAGGTCGAGTTGGTGTTCTCCCCGTTCGACCTGGAAACCATCCGCGTCCGCTACGACGGCCGCGATCACGGGCCGGCCGTGCCGCACCGCATCCACCGGCACACCCACCCCAAAGCGCGACCCGAAACCCCGGAGCCGGCCACTACACCGCGGACCGGGATCGACTACCTCGCGCTGGTTGCGCAGGACCACCAACAACAGATCACCACCGATCAGAAGATCAACTACCACGCCCTCTACCCCGGTGAACTGCCCGGACAGCTCAGCATCGACGACGCCCTGGCCGACATCAACACCCACGACCGACCCGACCAGGGCGAACGGCCGGGGGTGGCCGGATGAGCGTGCAACGGCTCCAGGCCCACTACGGGTTCACCCGCATGCCGTTCGGCCGGAACCTGGCCCCGGGCATGCTGCACCGGCACCGCGGACTGGGCGAAGCGATCGCCCGGATCAGCTGGTGCGTCGACCAACACGCCCTCGGCGTGATCACCGGCGAGGTCGGCGCCGGCAAGACCGTCGCCGTCCGCGCCGCCACCGCCGCCCTGGACAGCAGCCGACACGTCGTCATCTACCTGCCCAACCCCTCCGTCGGGGTCCGCGGCATGCTCCACCACATCGTCGCCGCCCTCGGCCGGACCCCGTCGTTCTACACCGCGACCCTGGCCCCGCAAGCCGCCGACGCCCTGGCCGCCGAACACGCCGAACGCGGCCGCACCCCCGTCGTGGTCATCGACGAAGCCCACCTGCTGGACAACCAGCAACTCGAAGCACTACGCATGCTGTCCAACCACGACATGGACTCCGGCAGCCCGTTCGCAGCCCTGCTCGTCGGGCAACCCACCCTGCGGCACCGGCTCCGCCTCGGGGTGCTCGCCGCCCTGGACCAACGGATCTCCGTGCGCTGCACCCTGACCGGGATGACCGACCAGGAAACCGCCGACTACCTCACCCACCACCTCAAAATCGCCGGCCGCAGCGACACCCTGTTCAGCGGCGACGCCATCACCCTGATCCACAACGCCGCCCGCGGCTACCCCCGCGCCGTCAACAACCTCGCGATCAACGCGCTGACCGCTGCGTTCGCCCGCAACCAAGCCATCGTCGACGAGAAATCCGCCCGCGCCGCGATCGCCGAAACCGGCGGCGACTAAACATCACTCCGACGACGACCACGTCACCACGACCACCACGGCCCCGCCCAGCACCACCGGGCGGGGCCTTTCAACACCCAGCCCATCGTCAACAACAACGACGCCATCATCGCCAAGAAGAGCGCCGGTCAACATTGGTCGCCGGTGAGCGTGATCCCAAGGTGCTGGCCGGGTTGGCCAAGGCTTCGCTCAAAGGCAAGCGTGAGCAGCTGACCATGGCCATGACCGGCCGGTTCACCGGCCACCACGGGGCGTGTCAGATGGTCTGTGTAGGAACCGCGATCGGATGCTGAGGCGGGTGCCTCGCGAAGGAGCGGATCATGACCATGACCGAGCAGTCCTCATCGGTGCCGTCGTCGCCGGTCGATGATGAGGTGCCGGGTCCGGCCCGGTCGACTGGTCGGCAGCTGCGGGAGTTGCTGGCCGACGACGTGTGGCTGGATGAGTTGATCGACCGCGCCGAGGCCGGCGGGGTCAGGTTGACCGGCGAGGGCGGGTTCTTGCCGGAGATGATCAAGGCTGTGCTCGAACGAGGCCTGGCCGCGGAATTGACCGGGCACCTGGGCTACGAAGCGGGCGACCCGGCTGGTCGGGGCTCGCCGAACAGTCGGAACGGGCACACCCCGAAAACGCTCTCGACCGAGGTCGGTCCGGTTCCGTTGAGCGTGCCGCGGGACCGCAAGTCGACGTTCGAGCCGCGGCTGGTGCCCAAGGGCCAACGCCGCCTGGGCGGGTTGGACGAGCAGATCATCAGCCTCTACGCCGGCGGCATGACCGTCCGCGATATCCAGGCCCATCTGGCCCGGACACTGGGCACCGAGCTGTCCCACGACACGATCAGCAAGATCACCGACGCGGTCCTGGAAGAGGTCAAGGCCTGGCAGTCCCGGCCGTTGGAAGAGCTCTACCCGATCATGTACCTGGACGCGATCGTGGTGAAGGTCCGCGACGGGCACCAGGTTCGGAACAAGAGCGCGTACATCGCCGTCGGCGTCGATATGGCCGGGATCAAGCACGTGCTGGGGATCTGGGTGCAGTCCACCGAGGGCGCCAAGTTCTGGGCCGGGGTCTGCGCCGAGCTGGCCAACCGGGGCGTCAAGGACGTGCTGATCGTGTGTTGCGACGGGCTGACCGGGCTACCCGAGGCGATCGAGGCGACCTGGCCGCGGACGACCGTCCAAACGTGTGTGGTCCACCTGATCCGGGCCTCGATGCGGTTCGTGTCCTACACCGACCGGCGGGCTGTCGTGGCCCAGCTCAAGACGATCTACACCGCCCCGACCGTGGACGCCGCCGAGACGGCGCTGTTGACGTTCGCCGAGACCGATCTGGCCCGCCGCTACCCGGCCTGCCTGCGGACCTGGCAGGACGCCTGGGACCGGTTCATCCCGTTCCTGGCGTTCCCATGGCCGGTCCGCAAGATCATCTACACCACGAACGCGATCGAGTCGTTGAACTACCAGCTCCGCAAGATCATCAAGAACCGCGGGCACTTCCCCAACGACGACGCAGTGGTCAAGCTGCTGTGGCTGGCCATCCGCGATATCGAGGACAAACGCGCCCGGGACCGGGCCGCGGAGAAGGGCAAACGAGTCGGACGCACCGCCGAGGGCCGGCTCGTCGAGGGCCAGGTCACCACCGGTTGGAAACCCGCGCTCGGTGCACTGGCCATCCAATACCCCGACCGCATCACCCCCAGGATCAGCTGACCAACCCCAACCCAAGATCAACATCGCGACTTACACAGAAAACTTGACAGCCTCAAGCGTGAGCAGCTGACCATGGCCATGACCGGCCGGTTCACCGGCCACCACGCGTTCATGCTCAAACTGCATCTACAGGTCATCGATCAGTTGACCGCGGCGATCGAGGAACTGAGCAGCCAGATCGAGGTGGTGATCGAACCCTTTCGCGGCCAGCTCCGACTCCTGATCACCATCCCCGGGGTCAGCGAACAGATCGCGGTCGTCATCATCGCCGAGACCGGTGCGGACATGAGCAAGTTCCCCACCGCCGGACACCTGGCGTCCTGGGCCGGCATCTGTCCGGGCCACCATCAATCCGCCCAGGTCAACCAGAAAGCCAGGACCAGACCCGGGAACTCCTACCTCAAAGGCGCGCTGGGCCAGGCCGCCATGTCCAGCATGCAAGTCCACGACACGTTCCTGCAGGACCGTCATCACCGCCTCAAACCACGCATCGGTGGACTGAAGACCATCGTCGCGCTCGAGCACAGCATCCTGCGCTCGATCTGGCACATGCTGGTCAGCAACCAGCCCTACCGCGAACTCGGCGCCGGATACCACCAGCGACGCCACCCCCAGAACGTCCTTCGCCGGATCACCCGCCAAGCCCAAGAACTGGGCTACGCCGCCCACTTCGAACCCCTCCCGAAAACCGCCTGACCCTCACCTGCAGCACCGCTGGAGCTCCGTCACGGACGCCCCACCCTGCACCGTGCCCTGAGAGCCGCGCGCCCTGAAGACTTTCGTGTCAATTACTCCGGCGCGGCGGAACCGACGTCGTTGGTGACGGCTGGGACGACAGTCGCCTGCTTCATCCGCGCCGGCATCCACCCCGTCGCCGTCCGGCCCGCCGCTCTCCGAGACGGCCCGGGTGCGAGAGTGGGTCGATGGGGCAACGCATCACCGTCGAGCAGCGCCGGGCCCGGCTCGGCCTCCGCCATGGCCTGGCCGCCCGATCGGTCGGCCGCCCGGCCGGCGCGGTTGCCGCCGACGTGCTGGTACTGCACGCGACCGACCCGGCCACGGTCTACCTCTCGGTGGCGGCGCGCGCGGCGGACCTGGCTCCGGACGACCTGGGCCGCGCGCTGTACGAGGACCGGTCGCTGGTCCGGATGCTGGGCATGCGCCGGACGATGTTCGTCGTGCCGTCGGACCTGGTGGCGCTGGTGCAGCGATCGTCGTCCGACGCGGTCGCTGCTCGGCTGCGGGCGGCGCTGATCAAGGACCTCACGGCGGTGGTGCAGGCACCGGGCGCCTGGCTGGCCGACGTGGAGGGGTCGGTGCACGAACTCGTGCGGACCACCGGCGGGTCGCCGGCGACGGCGCTGTCCACCGCCGAGCCGCGGCTGCGGACCAAGCTCGTCTACGCCGAGGGCAAGGCCTACGGCGGGTCGAGCACCATCACCACCCGGGTGTTGAACCTGATGGCCGCCGACGGGCTGGTCGTGCGCGGGCGCACCAAGGGTGCCTGGACCGGTGCCCAGTACGAGTGGGGGCCGATCGAGAGCTGGTTCCCGAACGGCATCGCCGAGCTCGATCCGGCGGTGGCTCGGGCCGGGCTGGTGCGGGCCTGGCTGGCCCGGTTCGGGCCGGCCACGGTGGCCGACGTCGCCTGGTGGACCGGGTGGAACGGCCGCGACACCAAGGCCGCGCTGGCCGCCGCCGGCGCCGTCGACATCGACCTCGACGACGGGCCCGGGGCCGTGCTCGCCGCGGATCTGGATCCGGTCCCGGTCCCGGCGCCGTGGGTGGCCCTGCTGCCCGCGCTCGATCCGACGCCGATGGGCTGGATCGAGCGCGACTGGTACTTCCCGCCCGAGTTCAAACCGCTGCTGTTCGACCGCACCGGCAACATCGGGCCGACCGTGTGGTGTGACGGCCGGGTGGTCGGCGGCTGGGCGCAGCGACCCTCCGGTGAGGTGGTGACCCGGCTGCTGACCGACATCGGCGCGGCGGCCGGCGCCGCCGTCGCGGCCGAGGCGGCCCGCCTGCAGGAGTGGATCGGGCCGGCCCGGGTCATCCCCAAGTTCCGGGTGCCGCTGGACCGCGACCTGGTCGCCGGCTGAACGATCAGGGCTGCTCGGCCCGATGCTGCCGCCAGGCGTGGTACCCGCCGACCAGATCGGTCGCCCGGTGCAGGCCCAGGTCCCGCAGGGTGGCCGCGGCCAGGCTGGAGCTGTACCCCTCGTTGCAGACCACGATGATCCGCCGGTCGTGGTCGGTCGCGACGGGCAGCCGGTGTGCCGAGGTCGGGTCCAGCCGCCACTCCAACACGTTGCGGTCGACGACGATTGCGCCGGGCAGCGGCCCGTCCCGCTCGCGTTGCTCGACCGGCCGGGTGTCGACCACCAGCGCTCCGGCCGCGGCCTCGGCGGCCAGCCCTTCGGGCGACACCCTGTCCAGGCGGTCCCGGGCTCGGGCCAGCAGGTCCTCAATCGCGCTCATCGGTGCATTGTGAACCGGGCCGGGTGTCGCGTGGGGTGCAAGGATCGATGGCGACGACCCGGGAAGGACACGCGTGCTCACCGACAGCGTTGCCGCCGAATCCTTGCTGGCCGCGTTCGTGTCCCGGGCCGGCCGGGACGATCCCTATCCGGTCTACCGCGAGCTGCTGGCGCTGCCGGTGCTGCCCCGACTCGGCGACGGATCGCTGATGATCACCCGGTTCGCCGACTGCTCGGCCGCGCTGCGCAGTCCGGACGTCGGCCATTCCGACGATGTCGGGGGTGCGCGGGTGCCGGACTGGCGCGAGCACCCCGCGCTGCGGCTGTTCGGCACCAGCCTGCTCGGCCTGGATCCGCCTGTGCACACTCGGCTGCGTCGGATCGTCAGTGGCGCGTTCACCCCGCGGCGCACGGCCGCGCTGCGCCCGGCGGTCGCCGGCGTCGTCGGCGAGTTGCTCGAGACGCTGGACGGCGAGGCCGATTTCATCGCCGCGTTCGCCTTCCCGCTGCCGATCGCGGTGATCGGCGAGCTGCTCGGGGTGCCCCGGGCCGACCAGCCGCCGTTCCAGAAACTGGCCCGGGACTGGACGCACGTGCTGGACGTGACCACCCCGCGGGTGCTGGCCAAGGCCGATGCCGCGGCCACCGAGATGTGCTCCTATCTCGGCGATCTGGCCGACGAGCGGCGGGCCCGGCCACGGGAGGACCTGATGAGCGCGCTGGTCGCGACCGGCGCCGACGGGTTGCGCCGCGACGAGGTGGTGACCATGGCCGCGCTGCTGTTCGCCGCCGGTTTCGAGACCGCCACCCACCTGCTGGGCAACGGGCTGGTCAGCCTGCTCGGTCACCCCGACCAGCTACGGCGCTGGCGGTCGGCGCCGGACGAGCTCGCCGAACCGGCCGTCGACGAGTTGCTCCGGTTCGATTCCCCGGTGCAGATCGCCCGGCGGAAGGCCTTGCGGCCCTTGCTGATCGGCGAGACCGAGGTGGCCGCGGGGGAGAAGCTGACGGTGTGCATCGGCGCGGCGAATCGGGATCCGGCCCGGTTCACCGAGCCGGACCGGCTCGACCTGACCCGGGCGCAGGGCGGGTCGCTCGCCTTCGGCGCCGGGATCCACTACTGCCTCGGGGCGCCGCTGGCCCGGCTGGAGGGCCAGGTCGCGTTCCCGGCGTTGCTGCGCCGGTACCCGCGGCTGGGCCGGGCCGGGTCGGGCATGCGCCGGATCAGCCTGACCCTGCGCGGCTACCAACGCCTGCCGGTGACGACCGGCTCACCGAGCCCGGGCTGATCCACGCGGCCGCGAAGCGGGGCAATCCGGACGCGAATCGCCGAGTTGATCAGCCCGGGCGGGCGCCGGCTCAGCCGGTGTAGCCGTGGTAGTGCATGACGTGCTTGATCCGGGTGTAGTCCTCGAACCCGTACATCGACAGGTCCTTGCCGTAGCCGGACTTCTTGAACCCGCCGTGCGGCATCTCGGCGACCAGCGGGATGTGGGTGTTGATCCACACGCAGCCGAAGTCCAGCCGCGCCGACATCCGGCCCGCGGTGTCCACGTTCTTGGTCCACACCGAGGAGGCCAGGCCGTAGTCGATGTCGTTGGCGAACTCCAGGGCCTGGTCCTCGGTGTCGAACTTCTGCACCGTGATGACCGGGCCGAACACCTCGTTCTGGACGATCTCGTCCTTCTGGTGCACGCCCGCCACCACCGTCGCCGGGAAGTAGTAGCCGGGGCGGTCCAGCGGGGCGCCGCCGGCGGTGATCTCGGCGTTGTTGCCGGCCCGCTGCACCATGCCGGCGATGTGGGCCAGCTGGTTGGCGTTGTTGATCGAGCCGAACAGGATGTCCTCGTCGTTCGGGCTGCCGGTCTTCGTCTCCTTCGCCTTCGCGCTGAGCGCGGCGACGAAGTCGTCGTAGATCCCGGCCTGGGCGATGACCCGGGTGGCCGCGGTGCAGTCCTGGCCGCCGTTGAAGTAGCCGGCCGTGGCGATGCCCTCGACGGCGTCCTCGATCGAGGCGTCGTCGAAGACGACGACCGGGGCCTTGCCGCCCAGTTCGAGGTGGGCGCGGGTCAGGTTCTTGGCCGCCGCGGTGGCCACCGCGATGCCGGCCCCGGTGGAGCCGGTGATCGAGACCAGCGCCGGCGCCCGGTGCGAGGTCAGCGCCGCCCCGGTGTCCCGGTCGCCGCAGACGACGTTGACCACGCCCGGCGGGTAGAACTCCTGCAGCGCCTTGCCCATCCAGACCGAGCTGGCCGGGGTGGTGTCCGACGGCTTGAGCACGACCGTGCAGCCGGCGGCCAGGGCCGGCGCGATCTTCCAGACGGCCATCATCATCGGGTAGTTCCAGGGCGCGACCTGGCCGACGACGCCGACCGGTTCGCGGCGGATCGAGGAGGTGAACCCGCGCATGTACTCGCCGGAGGACTTGCCCTCCAGGACGCGGGCGGCGCCGGCGAAGAACCGCAGCTGATCGACCATCGGGCCGATCTCCTCGGACAGGGTCAGCGCGGTCGGCTTGCCGGTGTCCTGCACCTCGACGGCGACCAGCTCGTCGGCGTTCGCCTCGATGTGGTCGGCGAATTTGAGCAGCGCGTGCTGCCGCTCGCCGGGGGTGGCCCATCGCCAGGACGCGTACGCCTCGGTCGCCGCGGCGTAGGCGCGATCCACATCCTGCGCCCCGGACAGCGGCGACGTCGCGTACACCGAACCGGTGCTCGGATCGATGATGTCCAGCGTCGCCCCGTCTGCCGCCGCAACCGTTTCACCGTTGATGACGTTTTCCAGTGCGATTTTTTCGCCCACCGGACCTGCCCTTTCTCTACGCCGTCGTGAGAGAACGACCCTAACCCCGGCTCGGCGGGTCCGCTGGGGTCATCGGCTCGCCCGACCCGGGTGCGGGCCGCCGGGTGTCAGCCGGGCAGCTGGACCCCGATCAGCATCGGCTCGGGCTCCAGCCGCACCCCGAAGGCGGCTTCCACGCCGTCCCGGATCTGCGCGGCCAGGGCCAGTAGGTCGGCCGTCGTGCCACCCCGGTTGACCAGGGCCAGGGTGTGCTTGCCGGAGATGGACACCCGCCCGCCGGGCCCGGGGTGCCCCTTGGTGAAGCCGGCCCGCTCGATCAGCCACGCCGCCGACAGCTTGACCCGCCCGGCCCGGGCCGGTTCGTCCGGCACCGGGTACCGGGGGTAGCTGGCCTCGGTACCCAGCCGGTCCCGGATGGCCCGGTCGGTGCGGGCCAGTTGATCGGCGTCCAGGATCGGGTTGGTGAAGAAGGACCCGACGCTGCGGGTGTCCGGATCGGCCGGGTCCAGCACCATGCCCTTGGCCCGGCGCAGGTCGAGCACCGCCTCCCGGACCCGCTGCGCGGGGGCGAGTGCCCCCGGCTGGACCCCGAGGGTGCGGGCCAGTTCGGCGTACTTGACCACGACGGGGCCGCGGGTCAGCTCCAGGGTGATGTCGGTGATCACCCCGCGCTGGGTGCCGCGCAGGGTCGAGCTGCGGTAGCGCAGCTGCAGGTCGGCGGCCGGGGCGGAAAAGATCGCGCCGGAGGGCCGGTCGTAGAGGGTGACCGAGTGCAACATCTCGGCGATCTCGGTGCCGTAGGCGCCGACGTTCTGCACCGGGGTCGCGCCGGACGAGCCCGGGATGCCGGACAACGGGGCCAGCGCGCCGAAGCCGTCCGCGGTCAGCTGCGCGACGACCTCGTCCCAGTTCTCGCCGGCGCCGATGGTCACTCGGGCCGGACCGGACCCGGTCGCCGGCTCGACCCGGACGCCCTTGATCGCGATCCGCACGACCGGCACATCGATGCCCGCGTCCGCCACCACCAGGTTGGAGCCGCCGCCGAGCACCAGCACTCCGGTCCCGGTGTGGTCGGCCTGGCCGACGATGCGCTTGACGTCGTCGGCGGTGTGCGCCTCGGACAGCGCCGGGGCCGGGCCGCCCAGATGCAAGGTGGTCAGGTCGGCGAGGCGGACGGGGGTGGACACCCGGGACAGGGTAGTCAGCGTTCTGGGCGCGAGGACTCACCCGCGTCACCGGGACCTTACGAACGCGGCTTACCGTGAACGGACAAGCGGAGCAGACCGAGCGGGCAACACTGGTGAAGGGAGCGCGCGGTGCGTCGAACGTTCCTGCGGTCGGATCGAGCGAGCCGAACCCGGTGGTCGGCCCGGCGTCGCGTCGGCTGGATCGCGCTGGCGTTGGCCACGCTGCTCGCGGTCAGTGCCTGCGGCTCCCAGGGTGACGTCGTGGTCACGGTCACCTCGACCGCCGGCGCCCCGGTCACCGTCTCCGGTCTGGACCAGTCGGCCGCGCCGACCAGCGAGTCGACGGCCCTGAACACCAAGGTCCGGGTGAGTTCCAAGCCCAAGTTCGGCTCCACCGACGTGGCCCCGGCCGACCCGGTCACCGTCACCCTGTTCTCGGCGACCATGAAGGACCTGACGGTCACCGGCGACGACGGATCGACCGTGACCGGCACCATCTCCGAGGACAAGGCCACCTGGACCCTCGGTCAGCGGCTGAGCTACAACACCACCTACACCTTCAACGGCACCGCGGTGGACACCGACGGCAACGAGGTGCCGTTCACCGGGACGCTGCAGACGGTCAAGCCGGAGAAGACCCCGCGGGCCTCGTTCCAGATCCCGTCCGGCACGACCGTCGGGGTGGCCGCGCCGGTGATCATCACCTTCGCCGAGGCCATCACCGACAAGGCGGCCGCGCAGGCCACCTTCAAGCTGACCACCGACAAGGGCGACATCAAGGGCTCCTGGGGCTGGTTGCAGGACGAGGACATCCAGGGCACCGGGGTCAAGCAGTCGATCGTGCACTTCCGGCCGGCCGAGTTCTGGCCGGCCAACACCAACGTGCACGTGGAGGCCAACCTGCAGGGCGTGAACTACGGCGGCGGCGCCTGGGGCAAGGAGGACATCTCCACGGACTTCACCGTCGGGCGCAAGCAGGTCGTCCAGGCCGACGTCACCACGTTCCACATGGTCGTGCTGGTCGACGACCAGGTGGTCAAGAACTATCCGGTGTCCTACGGCAAGGAGTCGGTGCCCGGCCGGGCCACGGTCAGCGGCATCCACGTGGTGACCGAGAAATACCCCACCTTCTCCATGTGCAACCCGGAGTTCGACTACTGCAACGTCGAGGAGAAGTGGGCCGTCCGGATCAACAACAACGGCGAGTTCATCCACGAGAACGCGCTGACCACGCCCTACCTGGGCAAGGAGAACGTCTCGCACGGCTGCATCAACATGGGCGTCGGCGACGCCGAGGAGTACTACAACTCGGCCCTGTACGGCGACCCGGTGATCGTGAGCAACACTGGCGCGCAGATGAGCGAGAAGGACTCCATCTACGACTGGATCTACTCCTTCGCCGACTGGCAGAAACTGTCGGCGCTGTAGCGCCGGCGGCTGCGGGGGCCCGGGCGGGGCGACGCCGGCCGGGCGTACCGTGACCTCGACATGGGCAAGCACTCCGCGGCCGAGGACGACGCCTCCGCCTTCATCCCCCCGGACGGTGGCGGGCCGGCTGATCCGCCGATCCGACGCCTGGCCGCGATCTCGCTGCACACCTCGCCGCTGGCCCAACCGGGGACCGGCGACGCGGGTGGGATGAATGTCTACATCGAGGCCACCGCCCGCCGGCTGGCCGCGCGCGGGGTCGAGGTGGAGATCTTCACCCGGGCCACCTCCAGCGACTTGCCGCCCATCGTGGAGATGGTGCCCGGGGTGCTCGTCCGGCACATCGTGGCCGGGCCGTTCGAGGGCCTGGACAAGGAAGATCTGCCCGGGCAGCTGTGCTCGTTCGCCGCCGGGGTGATGCGCGCCGAGGCCCGCAACGCCCCCGGCCACTACGACCTCGTGCACTCGCACTACTGGCTCTCCGGCCAGGTCGGGTATCTGGCCAAGGACCGCTGGGGAGTGCCGCTGGTGCACTCCGCGCACACCCTGGCCAAGGTCAAGAACGCGGCCATGGCCGAGGGTGACGACCCCGAACCGCGCGGCCGGATCATCGGCGAGGAGCAGGTGGTGGTCGAGGCGGATCGGTTGATCGCCAACACCGCCGCCGAGCGGGCCGAGCTGGTCGGCCTGTACGGCGCGGACGAGCGGTTGATCGACGTGGTCCCCCCGGGGGTGGACACCGAGGTGTTCAGCCCGGGTGACCGGGCCGCGGCCCGGCAGGCGCTGGGCATCGGGCCGGACGAGAAGGTCATCGTCTTCGCCGGCCGCATCCAGCCGCTCAAGGGACCGGACGTGGTGGTGCGGGCGGTGCATCAGCTGGCCGACCGGTACCCCGACCAGCGATGGCGGCTGGTCATCGTGGGCGGCGCCTCCGGCGCCGGCCGCCGGCCCGGGCATCAACTGCACGAGCTGGTCGACCTGCTCGGCAGCCGCGACACGATCGACTTCCGGCCGGCGGTGCCGGCCGCCGAGCTGGCCGTGATCTACCGGGCCGCCGACGTGGTCGCCGTGCCCAGCTACAACGAGTCCTTCGGGTTGGTGGCGATCGAGGCCCAGGCGTCGGGGACGCCGGTGGTCGCGGCCGCGGTCGGCGGCCTCACGGTGGCCGTGGCCGACGGCGTCAGCGGGTCGTTGGTCAACGGTCACGACCCGGGTCGGTGGGCCGACGCGTTGGCCGCGGTCACCCTCGACGCGCCCCGGCGGGATCGCCTCTCGGTGGGTGCCCGGCAGCAGGCCGCCCAGTTCTCCTGGGACGCGACCGTCGACGGCCTGCTGCGTAGCTACCGGGCCGCCCGCGACGGCGCCCGGGTGGACCAGGGCCGGACCGGGATCGCCCGGATAGATCAGATCGGCCGGATCGAGGCGAACGGCAGCCCGCTGGCCCGGGTGGCCGGCCGATGAGCCCCGACGACATCGCCGCCGCGCTGACCGACCTGGGGGTCGATTTCGCCCGCCCCGAGGACGACGCGTTCCTGATCACGCTGCCCGGCGAGCGGCGGCATCGCACGCTGGTATGGCTGGTCGTCGGCGAGCACCACGTCCTGATCGAGTCGTTCGTGTGCCGCAAGCCCGACGAGAACACCGAACAGGTCTACCGGTTCCTGCTGCAGCGCAACGCCCAGCTTCGCTCGGTGGCCTACGCCGTGGACGGTGACGGCGACATCCATCTGGTCGGCCGGCTCGGCCGCGGGTCGATCACCGCCGACGAACTGAACACGGTGCTGGGCGTGGTCCTGGCCACCTCGGACGCCGACTTCAACGCCATCCTGGAACGGGGGTTCGCCTCGGCCATCCGGCGTGAGTGGGCCTGGCGGACGTCACGCGGTCAGTCCGTCGCGAACCTCACTGCCTTCCGACATCTCATCGATGCGAGCTAGATTTCGCCCGTCAGGGTCAGCAAATGGGTTATCTGCACTCGAACGATGGATTCGGTCAAGCACCCTAGGTCACTATTATCGAAATCACACCACACAGCGTGGTCGAGTATCGTCCTCACCGGGCTGAGGACGGTCCAGGCACGTGACGAGACCCTGGGGGAGTGCCCTTGACCGGGCGACAGCGTCGGGTACGTGACGCGCTCACGCGCGCCGTCCGACCGCTGCGCCGCCGGTCCCCGCCGGCCGGAATTCCGGACGGTTGGCTGCCGCTGACCCAGCGTCCCTCCTACGAACCGCCCGTGCCGGCCCAGCCACCGGTCGAACGTTCGGCCCTGTCGGTGCGGGTCCTGGCCGGCGCCGCGGTCGGCGCGGTCGTGATGGCCCTGGCCGTGCCGTCGGCCTCCGCCCTAGCCGTGGGTCCCATCGGTCCCAGCAGCGTCAGCCTCGGCTCGGCCCTGCCGATCTGCGCTCCCGGTCAGGAATCCACCCCGGTCTCCGGCTCCGGCACCCCGGCCCCGTTGGGCAACCTGCAGGGGTTGCCTGCCGACCTGGCCGACGGCGGGGTGTTCGCCGGCGTCGCGCTGGACGGTGAGCAGGTCAAGATGGCCGCCACCGTCATCGCCGTCGGCAAGCAGATGGGCATCAGCAAGCGCGGCATCCGGATCGGCATCGCGGTGGCCACCGAGCAGTCCAGCCTGCGGCCGGAGGCGGTCAACAAGGAATGGCTCGGCCTGTTCCAGCAGAACCCGGTCACCTACACCCAGTACCGGCGGACCGAGCCGGGCGGCGCCGCCTGGATGTTCTACGACCAGCTGATCAAGCAGGTGCCCGGATACGACACCGATGCCCGCTCCGACGACGAGATCGGCGACGTGGTCCAGAAGACCACCACCGGGTGGCGCTTCGCCGAGTACTCCGACATGGCCGGCGCGCTGGTCGACCAGTTGATGGACGCGGTCTCGATCCAGCAGGACGAGGTGACCTGCACGCCGGCCCCGGCCGAGCAGGCCGCCACCGGGTCGGCCTTCGATCCGGGGAACATCATCTCGGACGCGGTCTTCTACAACAGCTCGGCGATGACGGCCGATCAGATCCGCACCTTCCTGCTGTCCGAGGGGGAGGGCTGCACCGCCGCCGCCTGTCTGAAGAACCTGCGGATCAGCACCACCAGCCAGCCGGCCGACCAGTACTGCCAGGCGTATCCGGGCGGGACCAACGAGGACGCGGCCACGGTCATCGCCAAGTTCTCCACCGCCTGCGGCATCAATCCGCAGGTCATGCTGGTCACCCTGCAGAAGGAGTCCGGCCTGCTCAGCCGGACCGACACCACCGCCGCCTCCTACAACGCGGCCTGGGGCTGGCACTGCCCGGACAGCGGGCCCGGCGGCACCGCCAACTGCGACCCCGCCTACGCCGGCTTCTTCAACCAGGGCTACGGCATGGCCAAGCAGTGGGCCCGGTACCGGGTCGATCCGGGCAAGTACAACTACCAGGCCGGCCAGACGGTCACCATCCTGTGGAACGTCGCCGAGTCCGGCTGCGGCGGCGCCCCGGTGACGATCAAGAACCAGGCCACCGCGTCGCTGTACAACTACACGCCGTACCAGCCCAACGCCGCGTCCCTGGCCGCCTACCCCGGCGCGGGCGACGCCTGCTCGGCCTACGGCAACCGCAACTTCTTCTTCCTGTTTCGCAAGTACTTCGGCTCGACCGGCGGCGGCGCCTCGACCACCGCCGTCAACTCGGCCGTGCTGGCCACCGGCACCACGGTCAAGGTCCCCAATAACCCCTATGTCTCCGGCGCCCTGGCCGGGCAGACGATCACCGCGCCCACCCCCCAGGTCGCTGCCGGGCTGGCGGCCGGGTTCAGCGCGCTCGGCCTGCCCTACGTCTGGGGTGGCGGCGGCTCCGGCGCCGGCCCCAACAACGGCTGCGCCCGCGGCGGCGGCGACTACAACAGCTGCGGACCCGAGATCGGCTTCGACTGCTCGGGCCTGACCGCATACGTGCTGGGCATGGCCGGGTACCAGACCCCCGGTGACTCCGGTTCGCAGCGATCGGCCGGGGTCTCGGTCAGCTGGTCGCAGGCGCTGCCCGGCGACATCGTCGGCTTCCCCGGGCACGTGGCCGTCTACCTGGGCACCTTCGGTGGCCGGCCCTACATCCTGGAAGCGTCCTGGGTCGGCACCCCCGTGCACATCGTGCCGCTGACCCGCACCGACATGGACGACCGGGTGCACCGCTACTGGACCGGCGCCGCGGTCCGCCCGTCCGGCGTGGCCGACTTCTCCTCGATCGTGCGGACCTACTCGTACACGGCGCCCACCTACCGCTCGAGCATCACCTCGTTCAGCGGGGCGGTCGCCGCCGGCTCCGGCTCGTCGCCGACCTACACGCCGAACATCCCCCGGATCCGCCCGGTGCCGTACCCGGCGCCCGCGCCGGTGGTCACCGTGCCCGTCCCGGTTGCCGAGGTGCCACCGGTGAGCACGCCGACCCCGCCGGCTGCGACCACCGCGCCCCCGGCCGAAGCGACCCCCACGCCGCCCGCCGCCCCGCCGTCATCGGTCACCGCCACGACCGCTCCGGTCCCGACGACCGCGACCACTGGGTCTTCGACCTCGGTGACCACCACGGCGACCTCAGCCGACTCGACCAGCCCGACACCGACCACCACCACCACCTCGCCCGCAACCACGACGGGATCGCCGACCACCTCGGCCAGCCCGTCGTCTTTGGCGCCGACGTCATCATCGGGGACGTCATCGGGGACCTCGACGGAATCGAGCGCGACCGGCACGACCGCATCGCCGTCCGCGACCGCTGCGCCCCCCGCCACCGAGTCGTCCACGGCCGAGTCCTCCACGGCCGAGTCCTCCGCGGCCGAGTCGTCCGCTGACTCGACCACTGCGGAGTCGACCACTGCGGAGTCGGCCACTGCGGAGTCGGCCAGCGCTGAATCAACCACCGCGGAGTCGACCGGCGACCCGGCCCCGACCGACCCGCCGGCACCGATCAAGCCGGTGTCCTGCGCGGACCTGTCGGCCGTGTTGACCGCCAAGAACGGTTTCGCCACCGCGACCGACGGCACCCCGCTGCCCGACTGCGACGAGCCCGACCTGCCCTGATCGGCGCCCGGCCGGGTTCCGTCGTTGCCCAACCGTGACCTTGGCCGTGCAGCCGCTGAACCGCTGACCTCCGTCCTCCCGGCAGCCCACCGCGTCAGCGGCGGCGGTGTCGAGCCGATGGAGGATGGCCATGAGGGGACGACGGACCGGACGCGGCGCGCTGCGCGTCGGCGGATCGGCGCTGCTGGGGGCGCTGGCGCTGAGCGTGGTGGTGGCCTGCAGTTCGGGTTCGGCCAGCTCCACCGTCGGGGCGGCCGACCAGACCAGTGCCGCCGCGGCGGCCACCCAGGCGCCGGAACGGGCCGCCGCTCCGGACGGGCCGAGTGAGGCCGCATCGATCGGGGAGTCGGCCGGTGGCGCGGCCGGCGGCGCGGCCGACGCCTCGGCCGGATCGACGGGCCAGCTGCCGATCACCGGGCAGGTGGGCGGCACCTCGGTGATCCGGGTGGCCGACCTGGCCCTGCGCCTGGAGGCCGAGCCCGTCCCGGCCACCGACGACGCCACCGCCGACCGCGAGGCCAACGCCAAGGCCCGGGCCGATCTGGTCGCGGCCACCGCCGGCACGGTGCGTGGCATCGCCACCACCGCGGGTGGTTTCGTGGCCGCCGCGGACGGCGGCGGCTCGCAACTGACGGTCACCGTGCGGGTGCCGGCCGACCAGTACGACGCGGTCCTGGACAAGCTGGCCGCGCTCGGCTCGGTGACCAACCGGACCGAGAGCTCGCAGGACGTCACCGCCCAGATCGTCGACGTCAACAGCCGGGTCGCCAGCATGACGGCCAGCGTGGCCCGGGTCCGGGCCCTGCTGGACCAGGCCACCACCGTCGCCGACGTCATCTCGATCGAGTCCGAGCTTTCCACCCGGGAGGCCGATCTCGAGTCCCTGCAGCAGCAGCAGGCCGCCCTGCAGGGCCAGGTCGCGATGTCCACCGTCACGGTCGGGCTGACCGCGGTCACCCTGCCCGGGCCCGGCGTCGTCGAACCGGAACCGGACAACGGGTTCGTCGCCGGGGTCAAGGCCGGCTGGGACAACCTGCTCCAGTTCCTGTCCTGGTTGGGCGCTCTGGTCGGCGGCCTGCTGCCCTGGCTGCCGCTGATCGCGCTCGTGGTCGCCGTCACCTGGTGGGCGGTCCGCCGGTTGCGCCGGCGGGGCGGTCCGGCCGGCGCGGGGCCGAACCAGGGTCCGCATCAAGGGCCGAACCCGGGCTCCGGCCCGGCCGGCGAGCCCGACCCGGCCCCGGCCCCGGACCGGGGTCCGAACGCCCCGGACGAGTCCCGCGAGCCGGCCGGAGTGCGGTGAGCCCCGACCCGGCCCCGACGCGGCCCGTGGAGGCAATGCGGGCCGGGTTCGGGCGGTGTGAGGTGCCGGGGCCTCGTCGGGTGAGTTCTCCCGGCCTGCGGGAGAATCGGCCCATGACATACACCTTGATCCTGTTGCGCCACGGCGAAAGCACCTGGAACGCGTTGAACCAGTTCACCGGGTGGGTCGACGTCCCGCTGTCCGAGAAGGGCACGGCCGAGGCGATCCGGGGCGGCGGCCTGATCGCCGACGCCGGGGTCCTGCCCGACGTGCTGCACACCTCGCTGCTGCGCCGGGCCATCATGACGGCCAACCTGGCGCTGGACGCGGCCGACCGGCACTGGATCCCGGTGCGGCGGTCCTGGCGGCTCAACGAGCGTCATTACGGCGACCTGCAGGGCAAGAACAAGAAGCAGACGCTGGATACCTACGGCGAGGAGCAGTTCATGCTCTGGCGGCGGTCCTACGACACCCCGCCGCCGCCCATCAGCGACACCAACGAGTTCTCCCAGGCCGGGGACCCCCGTTACGCCGATCTCGGCGACGACGCCCCGAAGACCGAATGCCTGGCCGACGTCGTCGCCCGGATGGAGTCCTACCTGTACGGGCCGATCTTCGACGACCTGAAGGAAGGCAAGACCGTGCTGGTCGCGGCGCACGGCAACTCCCTGCGGGCCGTGGTCAAGATGCTGGACGAGATCAGCGACGAGGGCATTGCCAAGGTGAACCTGCCCACCGGCATCCCGCTGAAGTACGAACTGGACGAGAACTTCAAGCCGATCAAGGCCGGCGGCGAGTACCTGGATCCGGAGGCGGCGGCCGCGGCCATCACCGCGGTGGCCAACCAGGGCCGCTGAATCGTTCGTGGACGTCCGGTGAACGCTGGATGAATCCCGAGGCCGGTGGCCGCGCTTTGTCGTTCGGTCGGCCACCGGCGCGTCGGATCGGGTCGTGATCCGACCTACCATCACGGTGTGTCGGCTGTGGGATATGTGGCGATTGCCGTGGTGGCTTTTGCCCTCGGCGCGCTGGCCGCGACCCTGCTGCGCCGCCGGCGCCGGTCGGACCCGACCCGGCAGCCGCCGGCCCCGGTCCCGCTGGAGCGGGAGATCCTGCGCCGCTCCAGCACCGGCTACCTGGTGCTCAGCGACATGGGCCTGCCGCTGCTGTCCAACGCCCGGGCCCGCGAGCTGGGCGTGCTCGCGGCCGGCATCGTCGACGCGCAGATCCGGGACGCGGCCGACCGGGTCGCCATCTCCGGTGAGCCGGTCGACGTCGAACTGTGGCCCACCCAGCCGCCGTCGCTGACCGCCTCGTCCGCGCAGCCGATGGTGGTCCGCGCGGTCGTCCAGGCGTTCGGCGACAACCGGATCCTGGTCTCGGCCACCGACGAGTCGGCCGCCCAGCGGGTCGAGGCGGTCCGTCGCGACTTCGTCGCCAACGTCTCGCACGAACTCAAGACGCCGGTCGCGGCGATCGGGCTGCTCGCCGAGGCCACCGTGGACTCCGCGGACGACCCGGAGTCGGTGCGGCACTTCGCCGGCCGGCTGCATCACGAGGCCCACCGGCTTGGCGCGCTGGTCTCCGAGCTGATCACGCTGTCCCGGCTGCAGGGGGCCGACCCGCTCTCGGACCCCACGGTCGTCGAGATCGACGCCGTCGTCGAGGAGTCGATCAACCGGGTGGCCGCGGCCGCCGAGGACGCCGGCATCGCGATCGTCGCCGACCGGCCGTCCGGCCTGCTGGTCCGCGGGGACCGGGCCCTGCTGATCATGGCGTTGACCAACCTGATCACCAACGCGGTGAACTACTCGCCGGCCGGCACCCAGGTGTCCATCAGCCGGACCGCCGGTGAGGGCATGGTCCGGGTGGCGGTCACCGACCGCGGCGTCGGCATCGCCCCGGAGCACACCGAGCGGGTCTTCGAACGTTTCTTCCGGGCCGATCCGGCCCGGTCCCGGTCCACCGGCGGGACCGGCCTCGGGCTGGCCATCGTCAAGCAGGTGGTGACCAACCATGGCGGCCTCGCCACCGTGTGGAGCCGCCCGGGCACCGGATCGACCTTCACCCTGAGCTTGCCGGCGTACGCCGGTGCCGAGGACGGCCGCACCGACGCCGCC
Source organism: Nakamurella multipartita DSM 44233 (assembly GCF_000024365.1). Classification (NCBI taxonomy): domain Bacteria; kingdom Bacillati; phylum Actinomycetota; class Actinomycetes; order Nakamurellales; family Nakamurellaceae; genus Nakamurella; species Nakamurella multipartita. Next base: position 5,504,047 of record NC_013235.1, on the reverse strand, counting down.
TCGACGTCCGGAACGGATCCGTCCGTTCCGCTGTCCGCACCCCGAGGAGCTGCATGATCCACGCCGACCGCGCCCACGTCAGAACCGCACAGGTGGCCGCGTGACCCGGGTCCTGATCGTCGAGGACGAGGAGTCGATGGCCGAGCCGTTGGCGTTCCTGCTGCGCAAGGAGGGCTTCAGCACGGAGATCGCTACCAACGGTCCGGATGCGCTGGAGACCTTCGACCGGGTCGGTGCCGACATCGTGCTGCTGGACCTGATGCTGCCCGGGATGAGCGGGACCGAGGTGTGCAAGCAGCTGCGGGGCCGCGGCGCGGTCCCGGTGATCATGGTGACCGCCAAGGACAGCGAGATCGACAAGGTCGTCGGGCTGGAGCTGGGCGCCGACGACTACATCACCAAGCCCTACTCGACCCGGGAGCTGATCGCCCGCATCCGGGCCGTGCTGCGCCGGGGGGCGGACGCCGACGACGCCCACTCGCCGGTGCTGCAGGCCGGTCCGGTCCGGATGGACGTGGACCGGCACGTGGTCAGCGTGCACGGCGTGCCGACGTCGTTGCCGCTCAAGGAGTTCGACCTGCTCGAGTACCTGATCCGCAACGCCGGCCGGGTGCTCACCCGGGGCCAGCTGATCGACCGGGTGTGGGGGGCCGACTACGTCGGCGACACCAAGACCCTGGACGTGCACGTCAAACGCCTGCGAGCCAAGATCGAGCCCGACCCGGCGGAACCCCGCTACCTGGTCACCGTGCGCGGCCTGGGCTACAAGCTGGAGGCCTGACCCGGTTCGTCGGCGCCCGGTAGCGTGGTCGGGTGTCGGACGCAGGGGCCGGGACCGCCGCGCCGGACCGGAGGGAAACAGTCGTGACGTGGGCAGGCGGGGGCCGGTGATCCGCATTCCGCCGATCAAGGTCGGCATGTCGACGGCGGCCGTCTATCCGGAGTCGACGGCCCGGGCCTTCGCCCGCGCCGCCGAACTGGGGTACGACGGCGTCGAGGTGATGGTGCAGACCGAGGCGGTCAGCCAGGACCCGCTGGCCTTGGCCGGGCTGGTCGACGAGTACGCCCTGCCGGTGCTCTCGGTGCACTCGCCGTGCCTGCTGGTGACCGCCCGGGTGTGGTCGACCGACCCGCTGGTCAAGCTGGCCCGCTCGATCGACATGGCCGAGCGGCTGGGTGCCGGCACCGTGGTGGTCCATCCGCCCTTTCTCTGGCAGCGGGCGGCGGCCGCCCATTTCACCGACGGCGTCGCCGAATTGCAGGACCGCACGCCCGTGCGCATTGCCGTGGAGAACATGTTCCCGGTGAAGGTGCGGGGCACGGTGGTGAACAGTTACCGGCCGCATTGGAATCCGGTTCCGGCCGGGCACCGCTGGTTCACCCTGGACCTGTCGCACACCGCCACCTCGGGCACCGACGCGATCGAGTTGGCCGACCAGATGGGCGAGCGGCTGGCCCATCTGCATCTGGCCGACGGCTCGGGGTCGAGCAAGGACGAGCACCTGGTGCCCGGCCGGGGCGCCCAGCCGTGTGGGGAAATCCTGGAAGGCCTGGCCCGCAACGGGTTCGACGGATCGGTGGTGGTCGAGATCTCGACCCGGGGCAAGACCGCCGATGCCCGGGAGATCGACCTGGCCGAGGCGTTGACATTCGCCCGCTTGAATCTGGCCACCTTCTCGCCCGGCGGTCAATAAAGTTCGCGTCAGGGCCGGCCGCGCGACGTTGATCGATGCGCGGCCACCACGCACTCGACGCGCTATCGTGGTCAACACGCCGGGATTCCCCGGCCGCCGACTCGGGTCGACCTCTTCGGATCGTGTTCCAGCACGGGCTTGCCCTGTCTCCCAGGGGATCCCGTTGAGCGGGTGCCATCCGAATTGTCCAGATCAAGGAGCGGTTTTCTCGCTTGGCGGGCAGTGGAAGGTACGGAAAACCACAATGGCGCAGCAGACCACGGTGACGCTGACAGATGATCTGGACGGCACGAAAGCCGCGGAAACCGTGCGATTCGGCCTCGACGGGCGCTCGTACGAAATCGACTTGAACAAGCGAAATGCCGCCGCGCTGCGAAAGGCGCTCGGTGAATTCACCGCGGCCGCGCGCAAGGTTCGCGGCGGCCGGCCGGCCGCCAAGCCGGCGGCGGCGGCCGCACCGGCCAAGGTCGACGCCAAGGCGGTCCGGGAATGGGCCGCGGCCAACGGGATCACGGTGTCCGCGCGCGGGCGCATTCCCTCGGACGTCGTCGAGAAGTACGAAGCCGCGGCCGGCTGAGGCACCCGATGGCCGTCGTGAGTCGTGCATCCGGTCCCGATTGGTGGAAACGGGCCGTCGTCTACCAGATCTATCCGCGCAGTTTCGCCGATTCCGACGGGGACGGAATCGGCGATCTGCGGGGGATCATCTCCCGGCTGGACCATCTGGCCCGGCTGGGCGTGGACGTTATCTGGCTCTCGCCGGTCTATCCCTCGCCGCAGGACGACAACGGTTACGACATCAGCGACTATCAGGGAATTGAGCCGGTCTTCGGCACCCTGTCCGATTTCGACGAGTTGCTGGCCGGGGTCCACGACCGCGGCATGCGACTGGTGATGGACTTGGTCGTCAATCACACCTCCGACGAGCACCCGTGGTTCGTCGAATCACGGGCTGACCCGGCCGGTCCCCGCCGGGACTGGTACTGGTGGCGCGGCGCTCGTCCGGGGATGGCGCCCGGTGCGCCCGGGGCCGAGCCGACCAACTGGGCCTCGTTCTTCAGCGGTCCGGCCTGGGAATTCGACGAGGCCAGCGGCGAGTACTACCTGCATCTTTTCTCCCGCAAACAGCCCGACCTGAATTGGGAGAATCCGGACGTCCGCCAGGCCGTCTACGCGATGATGCGTTGGTGGCTCGACCGCGGGGTCGACGGTTTCCGCATGGACGTCATCAACATGATTTCCAAGCAGCTGCCGCTGGCCGACGGGCCGGTGACGCACGGCGTTCTCGGCGACGGCTCGGCCCTGTTCCAATGCGGACCGCGTATTCACGAGTTCCTGCAGGAAATGCACGAGCAGGTATTCGCCGGCCGGCCCGAACACGTGCTGACCGTCGGCGAGATGCCCGGGGTGACGGTCGAGGAGGCCGTGCTGTTCACCGATCCGCAGCGGCGCGAGGTCGACATGGTCTTCCAGTTCGAACATGTCAGCCTCGACCAGGGTCCGGGCGGGAAATGGGATATCCGGCCCTTGCGCCTGCTGGACCTGAAGGCCAGCCTGGGTCGCTGGCAGGCGGGATTGGCCGAGCGCGGCTGGAACAGCCTGTACTGGGACAACCACGACCAGCCCCGGGCGGTGTCGCGATTCGGCGACGACGGCCGGTACCGGACCGAATCGGCGAAAATGTTGGCCACGGTGCTGCACCTGCACCGCGGGACGCCCTACATCTACCAGGGCGAAGAACTGGGCATGACGAACGTGCCGTTCGCCGGCCCGGAGGATTTCCGGGACATCGAATCGGTCAACTACTACGCAAGCGCGGTGGCCGGTGGCGCGGATCCCGCGGCGGTGCTGGCGGCCCTGCGGCCGCTGAGCCGGGACAACGCCCGCACCCCGATGCACTGGGACGATTCGCCGGCCGCCGGATTCAGCACCGGTGAGCCGTGGATCGCCGTCAATCCCAATTACCCGCAGATCAACGCCCGCGCCCAGGTCGACGATCCGGATTCGGTGTTCTCCCACTACCGGGCGGTCATCGCGCTGCGGCACGCCGAACCCGCCGTCGTCGACGGCGATTTCACCATGCTGCTGCCGGACGACCCGACCGTGTACGCGTTCACCCGGTCGTTGGCCGGCACGACGCTGCTCGTGGTGGCGAATTTCTCCGGCGACCCGGTGCCCGCGCCGGTGCCCGAGGCCGCCCAGTGGGCCGCCGCCGAATTCGTGCTGGGCAATTACCCGGCGCCCGATCCCGCGCCCGATCCGGCACCGCCGACCCTGCTGCTCGCGCCGTGGGAGGCCCGGGTGTACCGGCGCGTCGGGTGAGGCCCCGTACCATCGACGGGTGAGCCAGAGCCTGCACCTGTACGACACGGCCACCCGGTCGGTGCGCCCCTTCGAGCCGCTGCAGCCGGGTGTCGTGTCCTTGTACAACTGTGGCGCGACGGTCCAGTGGCATCCGCACATCGGTCACCTGCGTGGTGCCGGCATCGTCTACGACGTGCTGCGACGGTGGCTGGAGTTCACCGGCTACGAGGTTCGGCACGTCCGCAACGTCACCGACATCGACGACAAGATCCTGACCAAGGCGGCCGAGGCCGGCCGCCCCTGGTGGGAGTGGGCGACCACCCACGAACGCAGCTTCGACGACGCCTACGACACGCTGGGATGCCTGCGCCCGTCGGTCGAGCCGCGGGCCACCGGGCACATCCCACAGATCCTGGAGATGATCGCCGCGCTGATCGAGGCGGGGCACGCCTACGCCGCCGCGGGCGACGTCTACTTCGCCGTGCGCACCCAGCCCGATTACGGGTTCCTGTCCGGCCAGCGCATCGACGAAATGGTGCAGGGGGAGACCGAGGCGGGTGGAAAGCGCGATCCCGCGGATTTCACCCTCTGGAAGGCGGCCAAGCCGGGCGAGCCGTCCTGGGATTCACCGTGGGGCCGCGGGCGGCCGGGCTGGCACATCGAATGCTCGGCGATGGCCCGCGCCTACCTGGGCACCGAATTCGACATCCACGGCGGCGGACTGGATCTGATCTTCCCGCACCACGAGAACGAGGCCGCGCAGTCGCACGGCCTGGGCGATGTCTTCGCCCGTTACTGGATGCATTCGCACTGGGTCACCATGGCCGGGGAAAAGATGTCCAAATCCCTGGGCAACATCCTGTCGGTGCCGACCATCACCGAAAAGGTGCGGCCGGTTGCCCTGCGGTATTACCTGATCAGCGTGCATTACCGGTCGTCGATCGAGTATTCGCAGGAGGCCCTGGACGACGCGGCCAAGGCCTACGAGCGGATCGAGGCGTTCCTGCACCGGGCCGCCGATCGGGCCGGCGCCGGCGCCGACGGGGTGCCGATCGGCGAGGTGCCCGACGCGTTCCGGCAGGCGATGAACGACGACCTCGGCGTGCCGCGGGCGCTGGCCGTGGTGCACGAGAAGGTCCGCGCCGGCAACGCCGCGCTGGCCCGCTCCGACGACGACGCCGCGCAGGAGCTGGCCTCGTCCGTCCGGGCGATGGTCGCGGTGCTCGGCCTGGACCCGTGGGCGGCCCCGTGGGTGGAGCGCAAGGTCGACCGGCGGCTGGTCGAGGCGACCGGCCGGCTGCTGGACGGCCTGCTGGCCGAACGTGCGCAGGCCCGGGCCGACCGGGACTTCGCCCGGGCCGACGAGATCCGCACCCAGGTCGCCGCGGCCGGCTTCGCCATCGAGGACACCAAGGACGGGCCGGTGTGGTCCGTCGCGGGGACGCCGGACCGGCTCTGACCCCGCGCTGACCCCGCCCTGATCCCGGCCGCCCGCGGCCGCCGCACCACCCGGAGGACACCACATGGCCGGCAATTCCCAACGCCGCGGCGCGATGCGCAAGACGGGCACCAAGAAGGGTGCCGTCATCGGCAGCGGCGGCCGGGCCCGGCGGGCGCTGGAAGGCCGGGGGCCGACGCCGCCCGCGGAGATGCGCAAGGGCCACCCGGCCTCCCGGAAGGCGGCCGCCGCCGCCAAGTCCAAGCCCCGCCCGGACTCGCGGCCGACCACCCGACCGCGGGGCGAGCTGCCGGAGACGGTGGTCGGCCGGAACCCGGTGGTCGAGGCCCTGCGGGCCGGGGTGCCGGCCACCGCGCTGTACGTGGCCGGCGGGCTGGCCACCGACGAGCGGATCGCCGAGGCCATCACCGGCGCGGCCGAGCGGGGCATCCCGCAGCTGGACGTCTCGCGTCCGGAGCTGGACCGGCTCACCGGCAACGCCATCCACCAGGGCGTGGCCCTGGTCGTCCCGCCGTACCAGTACGCGCACCCGGAGGATCTGCTCAGCCGGGCCCGGGACTCGGGGCGGGCCGCACTGATCGTCGCCGTCGACGGCGTCACCGACCCGCGGAACCTGGGCGCGATCGTCCGGTCGGCCGCCGCGTTCGGCGCGCACGGCGTCGTCGTGCCCGAACGGCGCAGCGCCGGCATGACCGCCTCGGCCTGGCGCACGTCGGCCGGCACCGCCGCCCGGCTGCGGGTGGCGCGCTGCACCAACCTGGTCCGCACCCTCAAGGACTACGCCGCCCAGGGCCTGATGATCGCCGGCCTGGACGCCGACGGCACCACCGACACCGACTCGTTCGAGCTGGCCACCTCGCCGCTGGTGCTCGTCGTCGGCTCCGAGGGCCGCGGCCTGGCCCGGCTGACCCGCACGGTCTGCGACGTCACCGTGTCCATCCCGATGGCCCGCTCGGTCGAGTCGCTCAACGCCTCGGTCGCCGCCGGCGTCGTGCTGGCCGAGGTCGCCCGCCGTCGCCGGCTGGAGACCCCCACCCCCGACTGACCGCCCCCCGATTCCCCCGCGCGTCAACTTCCCCCGATCCCCCCGCGCGGATCAACTGGCCCCCCGATTCCCCCGCGCGGATCAACTTCCCCTGCGCGGCTCAACCCACCCCTTTTGGGACTGGTGGGAAGCGAGTCAACGACTTCATCCGCGCGGGTCGGTGGACACCTGGTGTGGACACCTGCGCGGATCAACTCGCACCGGATGTGACGGGTGGGACGCGAGTCAATGACTTGAGCCGCGCCGGCGTTGATGATCCGCGCGGGAGGTGGGGGGAGTTTGGCGGGCGGCGGAAGAGTCACTACTCTGTCGAGAGTGATTCTCAGAATGGTTAACGGTTTCAGGGTTCGGCGTCGCCTGGGTGTGGCGGTCGCGGGCGGCGCGCTCGCCCTCACGCTGGTGGCCTGCTCCGGTGGCAGCACCGGCGCCGCCGGCAGCACCGCCGCCAGCGGGTCGGCCGGGGCCGCGGGCGGCACGGTCAAGGTCGTCGCCGCCACCAACGTCTGGGGCGACGTGGTCAAGCAGATCGGCGGTGACCGCGTCGAGGTCACCTCGATCATCAGCGACCCCAACGCCGACCCGCACTCCTTCCAGTCGTCCCCGCGCAACCAGCTGGCGCTCTCGTCGGCGCAGCTGATCGTGGAGAACGGCGGCGGCTACGACGACTTCATGCAGACCATGGTGGCCTCGGCGGGCACCCAGGCGCCCGTCATCACCGCGGTCGACGCCTCCGGCGTGACCCCTCAGGACGGCGAGCTCAACGAGCACGTCTGGTACGACCTGCCGGGGACCATCAAGGTCGCCGACGCGATCGCCGGCGAACTGGCGACCATCGATCCGGCCAACGCCAGCACCTACCAGGCGAATTCGGCCACCTTCGACCAGGCGGTCAACGACCTGATCACCCAGGCCGAAGCGATCAAGGCCGGCCATGACGGTGCGCCCGTCGCCATCACCGAACCGGTTCCGGTCTACCTGCTGGAGACCGCCGGTCTGAAGAACGTCACCCCGCCCGAGTTCAGTGAGGCGATCGAGAATGAGACGGACGTCCCGGCCAGCGTCATGAACGAGACGCTCGCGTTGTTCACCGGCCAGCAGGTCAAGCTGCTCGCCTACAACGAGCAGACCACCGGCCCGCAGACCGAGCAGGTGCTCGAGGCGGCGAAGACCAACGGCGTCCCGACGGTTCCGGTCACCGAAACCCTGCCGGACAGGCAGGATTACCTGTCGTGGATGAAGTCCAACATCCAGGCGCTGACTCAGGCGCTGGGCGGATGACCGAGCCGGCGACCGCGCCCGCGCCGGCGGCGGTCCGGCCGGCTCCGGCCGGGCCGGCCGCCCCGGCGAACGACCCGCCCGCGTTGCAGCTGCGCGACGCCGGTCTGGGGTTCGGCCGCCGGACGCTGTGGACGCACCTGGACCTGTCGATCGCCCGCGGCGAGTTCGTCGCCGTGCTCGGCTCGAACGGTTCGGGCAAGACCAGCCTGCTGCGCACCATTCTCGGCGAGGTGGCCCTGACCAGCGGGTCGGGCGCGATCAGCGGCCGCCCGCTCGGCCGGGGCAGCACCGACGTCGGATACGTGCCGCAGAAGATCGCCATCGACGCGGCCACCATGATCAAGGCCCGCGACGTGGTCCGGATGGGCCTGGACGGGCACCGGTGGGGGCTGCCCGTCGCCGTGGGCGCGCGCCGGCGCCGGATCCGCAGCCGCATCGACGAGCTGCTGGAGTCGGTGGGCGCCGGCGAGTTCGGCGACGCCCCCGTCTCGATGCTTTCCGGCGGCGAGTTGCAGCGCATCCGGGTGGCCGCCGCCCTGGCCAGCGACCCGGTGCTGCTGCTGTGCGACGAGCCGCTGGCCGCCCTGGACCTTCGCCATCAGCAGGACATCGCCGCCCTGATCGATGCGCAACGCCGGCTGCGGGGTACGGCGGTGCTGTTCGTCACGCACGACATCAATCCGGTGCTGCCTTACGTCGACCAGGTGCTGTACCTGGCCGGCGGGTCCTTTCGGCTCGGCCGCCCCGACGAGGTGCTCACCTCGGCTGGCCTGTCCGAGCTTTACGGCGCGCCGGTGGACGTGCTGCGGGCGCAGGGCCGGATCATCGTGGTGTCCTCCACCGAGGCGGTCGGTCACCAGTCGCACGACGACCACGCCGCGACCGAGCTGGGCGGCGAATGGCGATGAGCATCTGGGACAAGATCTTCAACTTCGACGACTACGGCGAGCTGCTGGCCCTGCTGCACAACTCGATCCTGGCCGGGGCCATCCTGGGCCTGGTCGGCGGGCTGATCGGCGTCTTCGTGATGATGCGGGACCTGACGTTCGCGGTGCACGGGATCAGCGAGCTGTCCTTTGCCGGGGCCTCGTTCGCGCTGCTGGTCGGCATGAACGTGGTCGTCGGCTCGATCATGGGATCGCTGCTGGCCGCGGTGGTCATCGGGGTGCTGGGGGTCAAGGCCCGGGAGCGGTCCTCGATCATCGGCGTGTTGATGCCGTTCGGGCTCGGTCTGGGCGTGCTGTTCCTGTCCCTGTACCCGGGCCGGTCGGCCAACAAGTTCGGCCTGCTCACCGGGCAGATCGTGGCCGTCGACGACCCGCAGCTGTACTGGCTGGGCGGGATCTCGCTGCTGGTGCTGGCGGCCCTGGCCGTCGTGTGGCGGCCGCTGATGTTCGCCTCGGTCGACCCGGACATCGCCGCCGCCCGCGGGGTCCCGGTGCGGGCCCTGTCCCCGGTGTTCATGCTGATGCTCGGCCTGACCGTGGCCATGGCCATTCAGGTGGTCGGCGCCCTGCTGGTGCTCTCATTGCTGGTCACCCCGGCCGCCGCGGCGATGCGGGTGACCGCGTCCGCGGTGTGGGTGCCCGTGCTCTCGGTGGTGTTCGCGATGGTCTCCACCGTCGGCGGCATCCTGCTCGCCCTGGGCGGCAGCATCCCGATCAGCCCCTACATCACCACCATCTCGTTCGCGATCTGGGTGGTCTGCCGGCTGCTCGGGTCGGCCCGGACCCGGCGCGGTTGGTCGCGCCGGTCGGTCGGGGCCGCCCCGGCGGCGCCGGTCGGTGCCGGTCGGGTCTGACGCCGCCGGCATACGGCAAACGGGGCGACTGCGCTGGTGCACAGCCGCCCCGTCGATCGGGGGAGCGTCAGCTCTTGCCGAGGGTGATGCTGCTGTTGGCGGCGTCGGCCGGGACCGCGTCCGAGGACTTGAACCGGATGCCGGTGTTCGGGTCGAACACGTGGCAGTGGTCGGCGTCGGTCGGCAGGGCGTAGACGGTCGATCCCTGCGACGGGTGGATCCGCGCGTCGGCGCGGATCACCAGGCGGTTGCCGTCCGGGGTGTGGCCGTGCACGAAGGCGTCGGCGCCGAGTTCCTCGACCAGGTCGATGGTGACCGGGATGCCCTTGTCGGCGAGCGTGATGTTCTCCGGACGGACACCGAAGGTGACCTCCTTGAGGCCCGCGGCGGACGCCTCGGACAGCACGCTGCGGGGCAGCGCGAAGGTCGCGTCACCCAGCTGGGCCCCGTCGCCGACCAGCGGCACGGTCAGCAGGTTCATCGCGGGAGAGCCCATGAACCCGGCGACGAAGACGTTGACCGGCTTGTCGTACAGGGTCCGCGGGGTGTCGACCTGGTTCAGGATGCCGTCCTTGAGCACCGCCACCCGGTGGCCCATGGTCATGGCCTCGACCTGGTCGTGGGTGACGTAGACGGTCGTGGTGCCCAGCCGGGACTGCAGCTCGGCGATGTTGGCGCGGGTCTCCACCCGGAGCTTGGCGTCCAGGTTGGACAGCGGCTCGTCCATGAGGAACACGGACGGCTCGCGGACGATGGCGCGGCCCATGGCCACGCGCTGGCGCTGGCCACCGGAGAGGGCCTTGGGCTTGCGGTCCAGGTACTTCTCCAGATCCAGCAGGCCGGCGGCCTCCTTGACCTTCTCGGCGATCTCGGTCTTGTTCACGCCGCGCAGCTTGAGCGCGAAGCCCATGTTCTCGGCCACGGTCATGTGCGGGTACAGCGCGTAGGACTGGAACACCATGGCGATGTCCCGGCTCTTCGGCGGGACGTGGGTGACGTCGCGGCCGCCGATCAGGATGCGGCCCTCGTTGACGTCCTCCAGGCCGGCGAGCATGCGCAGCGCCGTGGACTTGCCCGAGCCCGAGGGACCGACCAGGACGAGAAACTCGCCGTCCGGGATCTCCAGGTTCAGGGTGTCCACCGCGCGCACCGGCGGGCTACCCGGGTAGACCCGGGACGCTCCGTCGTACTTGACGTCGGCCATGAATCGTCACGTCCTTCCATCGGTTCCGTCGTCGGTTTCCGTCACCGCGCGAACCGGTCGCTGAGGCTGTCGGTCCCGACCCTAACGGAGCGAACCAGCCTTGGGAAGGGGTCTGGAAAACGTTTTCCCGACTTCCTGGAGCCGGGTGATCGGGGACGGCCAGGAGCGGCCGGGCGGCGAGCGGGTGGCGGTTGGCCGGCGGTCTGGTGTTGGTCAGGTGGCCCCCCGGTGGCGGAACGAAGGCCGGCCAGTGGCGTTCAGGGGATGAAGCGAGGTGTTCGTCACGATCACGATCACGCTGCGCGCCGGGGCGGATACCGTCCAACCTGCGCGGACGCGATACCGTGTGCCTGATGGACCGACCCTCCCGGACAAGGCCGCCGGCGACGCTCGCGTCGCTCGCCGCCGAGTTGGGTGTGTCCCGAACCACCGTGTCCAACGCCTACAACCGCCCCGATCAGCTGTCGCCGCAGCTGCGCTCCCGGGTGATGGAGGCGGCCCGCCGGATGGGCTATCCCGGCCCGGACCCGATGGCCCGTTCCCTGCGCACGCGCAAGGCCGGGGCCGTCGGGCTACTGCTGGCCGAACAGGCCTCCTACGCGATCCGGGACCCGGGGGCTGTCGCCTTCCTGGAGGGCCTGACCCTGGAGTGCGACGAGGCCCAGGTCGGCCTGCTGCTGGTGCCCGCCCGCCCCGGATCTGAGGACATCGCCGGGGTCACCCGGGCCGCGGTCGACGGGTTCGTGGTCTATTCGATGCCCGACGACGACCCGCACCTGACCGCCGCGCTGGCCCGTCCGGTGCCGTCGGTGATCTGCGATCAGCCGAGCATCTCCGGCACCGACTCCGTGGGCATCGACGACAAGGCGGCCATCCGCCAGGTCGCCGAGCATCTGCTGTCGCTGGGCCACCATCGCATCGGCGTGATCTGCATGCGGCTGGGGCGGGCCCGGATGGATGGCCCGGTGCCGATCGAACGCCAGCAAAGTGCTCGCTACCACGTGCAACGCAACCGGCTGCTCGGGCTGCGCGACGCGTGCAACGCCGCCGGGGTGGCCTGGGACCGCATCCCGGTCGTCGAGCGGTTCGAGCACACTGTCGAGGCCGGGCAGTCGGCCGCCGCCGAGGTGCTCGCGCTCGATCCCGGCATCACCGCCCTGATCGCCACCTCCGACGTGCTGGCCCTGGGCGCCATCACCGAGCTGACCAGGCGGCACCAGCGGGTGCCCGAGGACGTGTCGGTGACCGGGTTCGACGGCGTCAAGACGGCCGTCGACTTCGGCCTGACCACGGTCGAGCAGCCGGTCGTGGACAAGGGCCGCAACGCCGGCCGGATGTTGCTGAGCCCGGCCCGCAAGGCGGCCGGCCGGCGGATCGTGCTGCCGACCCGCTTCCTGCCCGGCCGCACCACCGCGCCGCCCCGGCACTGACCGGCCCGGACCCGCACCGCCCCGCCCGACCTGCGGTGACTCGTCGCTGAGCCTGCGCTCGCCGGTGGCCCGGACAGGGCAGGCTGATGCCCGATGGCACCCCTGCGACGGGCGGACGGACGACATGGCGCACGCACGACGGAACGACGAACCACCGGCCGACGCCGCGGCCCCACCGGCCGATGCGGCGGCGGGCCGCCCGGCGGATCCGGCCCCGGCCGCCCGGCCCGGCCGGTTCGGGGGATTGCCGCGCGGCTTGGTCATCGTGCTGGTGACGGCCGCGATCGTAGTCGTCGTGGCCGGCATGCGGGCGATCCCGAACATCATCGGCCCGGTGTTCCTGGCCCTGGTGCTGACCATCCTGGTCGACCCGATCCGCGGGGCCCTGGTGCGCCGGCGCGCGCCGCAGTGGGTGGCCACCGGGGCGGCATTCCTGACCGCGCTGTTCATCATCGTCGGCCTGGTGGTGGCGACCGTGCTGGGCATCGTCGCGTTCGTCGCGCTGATCCCGCAGTACTCCGCGCAGTGGTCGCAGGCGCTGGCCGGGCTGCAGTCGTGGTTGGCCGGGCTGGGCCTGAGCGAGGCGGACATCCAGTCGGCCCTGTCCAGCCTGGACCCGAGCACGATCGCCGGCTTCGCCCAGTCGCTGCTATCCGGCCTGAGCAGCGCGCTGTCGGTGCTGCTGCTGGCGATGGTGCTGCTGATCTTCCTGGCCGTCGATGCCGCGGTGTTCCCGGCCCGGATGGCCAAGCTGCGCTCCGGGCACGAGGTCGCCCTGGACGGGCTGCGCACGATTGCCGCGAACACCCGGCAGTACTTCTGGGTGGCCAGCGTGTTCGGCGGGATCGTCGCCGTGCTGGACACCGCGGCGCTGTACCTGCTGGGCATTCCCGCCGCGTTCGTCTGGGGCCTGCTGGCCTTCGTCACCAACTACATCCCCAACGTGGGGTTCATCATCAGCCTGATCCCGCCGGCCATCCTGGGCCTGCTGCAGGGCGGTCCAGGCCTGGCGATCGCCGTCGTGGTGATCTACTGCGGGCTCAACTTCGTCATCCAGTCGGTGCTGCAGCCCAAGTTCGTCGGCGACGCCGTCGGGCTGACCACCACGGTGAGCTTCCTGTCGCTGATCGTCTGGACCTACATTCTCGGGCCGCTCGGCGCGATCCTGGCCATCCCGGCCAGCCTGCTGGTCAAGGGCATGCTGGTGGACATCGATCCGCAGGCGCACTGGCTGCAGCTGTTCTTCGGCGACACCGCCCCACCCCGCGCCGCCGACCGCCCCACCCCCGACCGTGCCTCGGCTGTTGATCATGGACAGAGTGCCGCTTCGGAGGACTGAAAACGGCAATCTGTCCATGATCAACTCTGGGTAGGGGTCGGAAGGGGGCCGCTGTCAGACCCCGGTGGCAGAGTGCGGGTCATGATCGATCACTTCGGGTTGCAGTCCGATGACCTGGCCGCGGCGACGGCCTGGTACGACGCGTTCTTCGCCCCGCTGGGATACGGCCGGGTCATGGATTACGGGGTGGCCGTCGGCTACGGCCCGTCTGAGCATCCGTATTTCTGGCTGAGCGAGGCGACCGATCCCGGCGGCCGGCAGTCGCACGTCGCGTTCACCGCGGGCAGCCGCGAGGTCGTCGACGAGGTGCACCGGGTCGCCGTCGGGTTGGGCCGGGAGATCCTGCACGCACCGCGGGTCTGGCCGGAGTACCACCCGAACTACTACGGCGTGTTCGTCCGCGACCCGGACGGCAACAACGTCGAGGCCGTCTGCCATCGGCCGCCGGCCGACTGACCGTGAGCACGCCGATCGAGCCGTACGCGACCGGTCTGCTGCCGGCCGCGCACGGTGCGCAGCTGTACTGGGAGTGCTCGGGGAACCCGCGTGGCCGGCCGGCCCTGTTCCTGCACGGCGGCCCGGGCGCGCCGATGTCCGGCGGATACCGGCGGCGGTTCGACCCGGACCGCTGGCGTGTGGTGTACCTGGACCAGCGCGGATGCGGACGTAGCCGGCCGCTGGCCCACCAGGACCTGGCCTCGCTGGCCGGCAACACCACCGACCAACTGATCCAGGACATCGAAACGTTGCGGGTCCACCTGGGCATCGACCGCTGGCTGGTGGTCGGCGGGTCGTGGGGCGTCACCCTGGCCCTGGCCTACGCGCAGCGGCACCCCGACCGGGTGTCCGGGCTGGTCCTGGCCGCGGTCACCACGGGCGGCCGGGAGTACCTGGAATGGATCACCGAGTCGATGCGGCACGTGTTCCCGCGGGAGTGGGACGAGTTCGCCGCCGCATCCGGGCGACGGCCCGGCCAGCGGGTCCTGGACGCCTACCGGGAGCGGATCACCGACCCCGACCCGGAGGTGCGGGCGGCCGCGGCGGCGGCCTGGTGCGCCTGGGAGGACGTGCACGTTTCGCTGGCCCCGGACTGGGCCCCGTCCGCGGCGTTCGCCGACCCGCAGTTCCGCGCCCAGTTCGCCACCCTGGTCATCCACTACTGGGCCAACGACTGCTTCCTGCCCCCGGACGGCGTGCTCGGCGCGATGGCCACGATCACCGACCTGCCCGGCGTGCTGATCCACGGCCGGTACGACGTCAGCGGCCCGCTGTCGGCGGCCTGGGAACTGCACCGGCGCTGGCCGGCCAGCCGCCTGGTGGTGCTGGCCGACAGCGGGCACAGCGGGGCGTCGATGACCGACGAGCTGACCGCCGCCATCGCCGGGTTCGACCCGTGACGGCGGCGGGGCCGGCCGACCGGCCGGTTGTTCGGTCAGGACGCGGGGGGCTGCTGGTCCTTGGCCACCGGTCCGGACGTGCCCGCGGCGTGCTGGGAGCGCTTCTTGATCACCCGGCGCCGGCTGTCGGCGAGCACGTTGAGCACGTCGGCGACCCGGCCCGGATCGGCGATCCGGGCGTCGGCCACCGTCCGGCCGGGGCCGACCTTGATGCCGACGTCCCCGTCCTCCAGCACGCCGAACGCGTTCTCGTCGGTGATGTCGTCGCCGATGAAGACGGTGGCCGTGCAGTGGTTCGCCTTCATCAGGGCCTTGAGCGCGCGGCCCTTGTTGGTGGTCACCACGGTCAGCTCGAGGACCTTCTTGCCGCGCAGCAGGTGCACGCCCGGCCAGGTCGCCGGGTTCTCCTCGACCGAGGCGGTGACGGCGGCCGCGTCCTGGGCGTCCATGCCGCGCAGGTGCACGGCGATCCCGGTCGGCTTGAGCTCCAGGCGGACCTTGGGGTATTCGGCCGTGATCTGCTGCAGCTCCAACCGCAGCCGGCCCAGTCGCTTGGCGTCGTCCGGGCTGAGCAGCGAGGTCTCTTCGCGGTCCTCGGCCGAGGTCTCGGCGCCGTGGCTGCCGACCAGATGGATCCGCTCGGCCGGGCCGAGCAGCATCTCCAGGTCGGACAGCGCCCGGCCGGAGACCACCGCGACCACGGTGCCGGGGGTGGCCGTCATGGTTTGCAGGGCTTCCATCGACTCCGGCAGCGGCCGGGCGGTGGCCGGGTCGTCGACGATCGGCGCGAGGCAGCCGTCGAAGTCGGTGGCCACCAGCAGCCGCTGGGTCTCGGCGATCTGGTGCAGCTTGGCCACCACCTCGCTGGGCAGCCGGTGCATCGCGTCGGCCAGGTGATCGCGGGTGTGCTCCAGAGCCGACAGGAAGGCCGCGGCCCACCGATCGACGTCATGGGTCAGCACCTGGCGGCGCAGCGAGCGCATCCGCCGGCGGGCCTCCACCGATGGCATGGTCAGCGCCTCCCGCAGATGCCGCTTGACCCCGTCGGTGTCGTACGGGTTGACCAGCAGGCCGGCCCGCAACTCCTTGGCCGCACCGGTGAACTCCGAGAGCAGCAGCACACCGCCGCCGTCGACCCGGCAGGCCACGTACTCCTTGGCGACCAGGTTCATTCCGTCCCGGAACGGCGTCACCGTCATCACATCGGCGGCCACGTAGAACGCAGCCAGCTCCTCGCGGGGCAGCGACTGGTGCAGGTAGTGCACGGCCGGCCGGCCGATCCGGCCGTAGTCGCCGTTGAGGGCGCCGACCTGCTGCTCGATCTGCTCACGCATCCGCCGGTAGGAGCCCAGCCGCTCCCGGCTGGGGGTGGCGATCTGCACCATGACGGCGTCCTGGACCGCCGGGTCGTCCTCCTTGAGCAGCTCGCCGAATGCGCGCAGCCGCACGTCGATGCCCTTGGTGTAGTCCAGCCGGTCGACGCCCAGGATGATCTTCTTGGGGTCGCCCAGATCCGCCCGCAGAGCCTTGGCCGCCTCGTGCACCTTGGGGGTGGCGGCCAGCGCGGACTGCGCGGCCGAGTCGATGGCGATCGGGTAGGCGGCGGCCCGGATCTGCCGGCCCTCGTGCTCGATGGTGCCGCCGGTGGTGACGGCGCCGGTCAGCGACTTGGCCAGGCGGGCGAAGTTGCGGGCGCCGCCGGGGAGCTGGAAGCCGATGAGGTCCGCGCCCAGCAGCCCGTTGATGATCTGCACCCGCCACGGCAGCCGCATGAACAGCTCGACCGGCGGGAACGGGATGTGCAAAAAGAAGCCGATCCGCACGTCCGGGCGCAGCCGCCGCAGGAACTGCGGCACCAGCTGCAGCTGGTAGTCGTGCACCCAGACGGTGGCGCCGGGGGCGGCCAGATCGGCGGCGGCCTGGGCGAACCGCTCGTTGACCTTCTGGTAGGCCTCCCACCATTCGCGGTGGAATCGCGATTCGACGACGGCGTCGTGGTAGAGCGGCCACAGGGTCTCGTTGGAGAACCCCTCGTAGTAGTTGTCGACCTCGTCCGCGGTCAGGGTGACCGGGTGCAGGCTCAGCCCGTCGGTGGACGTCGGCTCCAGCTCGACGTCGGGGGAGCCCGGCCAGCCGATCCACGCGCCCTGCCGCCGGGACAAGATGGGGGCCAGCGCGGTGACCAGCCCGCCGGGGGCCTGCCGGGCGCGGGTGCTGCCGTCGGGCAGCTTCTCGATGTCGAAGGGCAGCCGGTTGGCGACCACGACCATCTGGGCCTGGGCGCTGCTCAGTGCCTCGCCGTCGTCCAGGCCCTCGTCGCCGTCCGGGCCTTCGTCTCGGGACCCGTTCGCGCGGTCGGCGCCGTGGGCGTGCCCGTTGCGGGCACTCGCGTCGCGGCGTTCCTCGCTCAGGTCGTCGGCCGCGGTGGGTGCGCTCACCGGCCGCTCCGGGCCGCGGGGATGTGCAGGATCGGGCCGGACGTCACGGGGGAGGTCAAGGTGTTCACGGTCTGCACAGTTCCCACCCTATCCACCCTTGTTCACGCCATCGGTGGGCGGATGGTCACATGCTTGTCGGAGCGAGGATCCGGGACCGGCCGGCACTCGGCCGGTCTCCGGGCGGTCAGTGCCCGAACGGATCGGGGTCCTTGCCCGGCATCCAGGTCAGCCCGGGGACGCCCCACCCGTTCTCGCGCACCGCCTTGAAGGCCCGCTTCTGGTTCTTGCCGATCAGCCGGTCGATGTAGAGGTGGCCGTCCAGGTGGTCGGTCTCGTGCTGCAGGCAGCGGGCGAAGAAACCGGTGCCTTCCACCTCGATCGGTTCGCCATCGGAGTCGAAGCCCTTCACCCGGGCCCAGTCGGCCCGACCGGTGGGGAAGTTCTCGCCGGGCACGGACAGGCAACCCTCGGAGTCGTCATCCGGATCGGGCATGTTCGTCGGGATCGGCGAGGTCTCGATCGTCGGATTGATGATGTAGCCGCGCCGCCGTGATCCCTGGTCGGGGCAGTCGTAGATGAACAACCGCCGGTCGTCGCCGATCTGGTTGGCCGCCAGGCCCGCGCCGTGCGCGGCCTCGTTGGTCTCGAACATGTCCTGGATCAGCGTGTTGAGCTCGGGCGTGCCGAACTCGGTGACCGGGCGGGTCGGCCGGTGCAACACCGGCTCGCCGCAGATCACGATGGGGCGGATGGTCATCGGAACAGCGTACGAAATGACGCGGCGAAGATCGCACGGCCGGATTGGGACCTTTGACCCGTGCGGTATTCCCGGGAATCGGATGTAAGGTGCCTGGCTAGGGCAGGCTAACCAAATGGCTCGGCCCGGGTGCTGGTCGCGACGCGGCCGGGCCAGTCGGTGGGCCCGAGTCAGGAGGTGGGCATGCTTGCGACGTTCGTCATCGGTCTGCGCGAAGGACTCGAGGCTGCCCTGATCGTCGGCATCATCGCGGCCTTCCTCAAGCAGAGTAATCGGGCCGACACGATCCGTCAGATGTGGATCGGCGTGGGCATCGCCGTCGCCATCTGCCTCGGGGTCGGCGTCCTGCTGCAGCTGCTGCGCTCGGAGTTGCCGCAGCAGCAGCAGGAGATGCTCGAGTGCGTCGTCGCCGGCATCGCCGTGCTGATGATCACGTACATGATCCTGTGGATGCGCAAGCATTCCCGGGACCTGCGCAGCAGCCTGCAGGGCGCGGCCGGCAGCGCGCTGGCCCGGGGTTCGGCGGGCGCGCTGATCGTCATGGCCTTCCTGGCCGTGTTCCGGGAAGGCTTCGAGACCGCGGTCTTCCTGCTGGCGGCCTTCCAGTCCGCGATCTCGCCCATCCAGGCCGGGATCGGCGTCGTGCTCGGCGTGGCCGTCGCGGTCGTCCTGGGCTACCTGGTCTACCGCGGCGGGATCAAGCTGAACCTGTCCCGGTTCTTCCGCATCACCGGCGCCGTGCTGGTGCTGGTCGCCGCCGGTCTGGTGATGAGCACCCTGCGGGCCGCCTACGAGGCCGGCTGGCTGACCGTGGGCCAGCAGCAGGCGCTGGACCTGACCGCGCTGGCCCGGCCGGGTTCGGTGCAGGAGTCGCTGCTGACCGGCATGCTCGGCATCCGCTCGACGTTGCCGGTGGTCGAGGTCATCGCCTACCTGCTGTACGCCGTGCCGATGCTGCTGGTCGTGCTGTGGCCGCCCAAGCGCACGCCCGCGCCCCGTGCGCTGGGCAAGATCCTTCTCGGTTCGGCCGCCGCCGCCCTGGTCGTGGCCGGCGGGCTGGCCCTGGCCGCGCCGTCGGTGCCCGCCCCGCGGACCGACGTGCAGGGACCCTTCACGCTGGTCGAGGCGGGCGGCTCGGCGACCGGCACGGCCACCGTGCAGGCGGCGTTCGATGCCCTGGGCGGCGGGTCGGCCGGCACCCCGGCGACGCTGTCGGTCCAGGTCGGCGGCGTCAGCACCAGCGGCTCCAGCGTGCTCACGGCCACCGGACACGCCGCGGTCGTGCTGGCGAACGGGACCTCGGTGACGGCCACCACTTTCGCCGGCACCCCGCTGAGCTCGACACCCGATCCGGCCGCCGCCGGCCTGTCCACCACCCTGACGGCCGATCAGTTGGCCGCGCTCAACGGCGGGCGGTTGCCCGTCGGCATCCGCTCAGGGACCAGCGGCACCACCTACACCGCGTCCTACACCGACACCGTGACGCCCACGGTCACCGCCGATGCCGAGTCGGGCATCGTCGTCGGGGTCGACGTCCGGCTGGTCCGCACCGTGCAGGTGGCCGTGGCCGACCGAGCTCCGGTCCAGGTCGGGGCGATCGGAGACACCACGCTAAGCACGCCGCCCGCGGCGCTCGCCCCGGCCCTGGCCCAGGTGGCCGAGTTCGAACACAGCCGGGACATCAACCAGGTCGTCGGCCGGGTCATCCCGGGGCTGCTGGTGGCCTTCGCCCTGGTGCTGCTGGCGTTCGGGCTGCCCAAGCTGCTCGCCCGGCCCCGCGGGCCGTCAGCGACCATCCCCGCGACCACTCCTGCGACCACCCCCGCGACGCAACCACCGGTCGACCGGTCACCGCAGGCCGCGACGCCGGCCGACCGCCCCCAGCAGTCGCTGGCCGGATCCGTTCCACCGCGCCGTCCCTAGCCGCACCGGTCCGGCGGCGCACCGGGCCCAGCCCACCTGATCACCACCGACCCCTGTCGATCACTGTCGATCGGCCTGTCCGTCCTGACCCCTGTCCATGACCTTTCGGGAGAACCCATGTCCATCCGGACCCGCCGGCTCTGGCCGGCCGCGCTGCTCACGGCCGGTGCCCTGACCCTGACCGCGTGCGGCTCCGGGACCACGACCGCGTCGTCCGGCGGCACGACGACCGCGTCGGCCTCCGATGCGGCGGCCACCGGTTCGGCGGCGTCGGGCTCGGCGTCAGTCTCCGGATCGGCCCAGCCCGGCCAGGTCACCGTCACCGTCACCGACGCGGACGGCTGCGTGGCCAGCCCGAACAGCGTGCCGGCCGGGCAGGTGACCTTCGTGGTCACCAACGTCGACGCCGTGGGCGTCACCGAGGTCGAACTGGTCGCCGATCAGCGCATCGTCGGCGAGCGGGAGAACCTGGCGCCCGGTTTCGACAGCACGTTCTCGGCCCGCCTGGACGGCGGCACCTTCGAGATCTACTGCCCGGGGGCCAGCACCGAGCGCAGCACGTTCACGGTGACCGGGCAGGCGGCCGCCCAGGACTCCGACCTGGCCGCACTGCTGGACCAGGCGACCAAGGACTACGCCGCCTACGTCGACGACCAGATCACGTTCCTGCTGGTCCCGGTGCAGGAGATGGCCGCCGCGATCCACGCCGGCGACGTGGCCGCCGCGCAGGCCGCCTACATCAAGGCCCGGCCGTTCTACGAGCGCATCGAGCCGGTCGCCGAGTCCTTCCCGGACCTGGACCCGGCCATCGACCTGCGCGTCGGTGACGTCGAGCAGGGCACCACCTGGACCGGTTTCCACCCGATCGAGCAGGGCCTGTTCGAGCGGCAGAGCACCGAGGGGCTGGGCGACCTGGCCGACCAGCTGATCGTCGACATCACCAGCCTGCAGACCCAGGCGCAGAAGCTGTCGGCGGCGACCAACGCCGGCACCGACGGTGGCTACCAGGCCTTCGAGGTCGCCAACGGCGCGGCCACCCTGCTGGACGAGGTGCTGGCCTCGAAGATCACCGGCGAGGAGGAGGCGTACTCCAAGATCGACCTGCTGGACTTCGAGGCCAACGTGGAAGGATCGTTGCAGGCGTTCGCGACGCTCAAGCCGGCCCTGAACCAGATCGACCCGACGATCGTGCCGCAGATCTCGGCGGCCTTCGACGCGCTGACCACCAAGCTGGCCACGTACAAGGACCCGACCTCGCCCAGCGGGTGGGTCTCCTACGACAAGCTGACCGACGCCGACAAGAAGGCGCTGGTCGCCGCGCTGCTGGTGGTGCAGGAGCCGCTGTCGGCAGTCGCGCAGAAGATCACCAACTAGGACACGGACGGGCGAGACAGGCATGACCGAGCAGGGCACCTCACGTCGGCGGTTCTTCACCGGGGCCGCCGGCCTGGGCGTGGCCGCCGGCGTCGGGGTCGGCGTCGGGGTGGCGACCGGGTACGGCATCCGGGCTGCGACCGAGGCCAACGCCGCGTCGACCGACCCCGGCTCGACCGGCGCAGCCTCGACCGACCCCGATGCGCAGGCCAACGCGATCGTCCCGTTCTACGGAGCGCGGCAGGCCGGGATCGTCACCCCGCAGCAGGAGCGGCTGATGTTCGCCGCCTTCGACGTGAGCACCACCGACGTCGAGGAACTCAAGCGGATGCTCGGCCGGTGGGCGGCGATGGCCGCGCGGATGACGCAGGGCAAGCAGGTCAGCGACTCGCCGACCAAGCCGGCCCAGCCGCCGTTCGACACCGGCGAGGCGATGGATCTGGGCGCGCACTCGCTGACCATCACCGTCGGCTTCGGCCCCAGCCTGTTCGACGACCGCTTCGGGCTGGCCGACCGGATGCCGCCCGAGCTGACCGCCTTCGGCACCATTCCCGGTGACGCGGTGATGCGGGCCGAGCTGTCCGACGGCGACCTGTGCGTGCAGGCCTGCGCGGACGATCCCCAGGTGGTCTTCCACGCCATCCGCAACCTGGCCCGGGCGGCCCGCGGCACCGCCACCCTGCGCTGGTCGCAGCTGGGCTTCGGGCGGGCGTCCTCGACCGGGTCGCAGCAGGTCACCCCGCGCAACCTGATGGGCTTCAAGGACGGCACCCGCAACGTGCGGGCCGACGACACCGCGACCCTGGACGCGCACGTGTGGGTGGGCGCGAACGGCGCGTCCCTGGCCCCCGAGCACGAGTGGATGCGGGGCGGCTCCTACCTGGTCGCCCGCAAGATCCGGATGGAGATCGAGTCCTGGGACACCGATCCCCTGGAGGACCAGGAGAAGATCTTCGCCCGGTTCAAGGACACTGGGGCGCCGCTGACCGGGGGTGACGAGTTCACCGCGCCCGACTACGCCAAGCTCGGCGACAACGGTCAGCCGGTGATCGACATCGACGCCCACATCCGGCTGGCCTCGCCGGAGCAGAACAACGGCCTGACCATCCTGCGTCGCGGCTACAACTACACCGACGGCCAGGACCCGGCCACCGGCAAGCTCGCCGCCGGCCTGTTCTTCATCGCCTACCAGCGGGACCCGCAGACCCAGTTCAAGGTGCTGCAGACCCGGCTGGGCAAGAGCGATCTGCTCAACGAGTACATCGCCCACATCGGCGGCGGCCTGTGGGGCTGCCCGCCGGGAGTCAGCGCGCCGGGCGACTGGTTCGGCAAGTCTCTTTTCACCTGATCGAGACGGCGATGCCACCGTTAGTGGCGTCCCTGCGCACTGGGGGCACACCCCGATGGGTGAATACCTGAGCCGATGACCCCGTCGAGGCGGCCAATTCTGCAGTCGACCCTTGTTTTCGACCACCAAGCCGACCATCCTTGTGATGGACGGTTCACACGGATGGGCCAAAAGGGTGTATCGGCAGTTACTCTGTGGTAGAAATGATGAGACGACGTGCCGATCTCGCATTTGTGTAGCCCATTTGGTCCACCGGATGCCTACACAGAACGTGAAGCAACACGGAGAGTGACGCCTCGTTGTCGTGGTTTTGGCGGGGGCCGTCCGTGTCCGCCGCATCGATCGACCAGAGGAGTCCCGGTGTCGCAGGCTTACGATTCACGGTCGCAGCAGGCCTTCGCCGCTGCGGTGTGCCGCGTGATGCGTGAGTCGCGCCGCCGGCAGAAGCTCACCCAAGCCGAGGTCGCGCAGCGCACCAACGGCCTGGTCAGCAAGGCCGCGCTGGCCAACTACGAGACCGGGCACCGGTCCCTGCGGGTCGACGTGCTCTGGGTGATCGCCGGTGCCCTGGGCGAGGACCTGGGCACCCTGCTGTCCGCCGCGGAGCGCAACGTCGCCACCCGCCCCTCGCCGTTCGGCACCGGATCCATCGCCGTCGACGTGCAAGAGGTCATGGCCAGCTCCGACCCCCGGCTCGCGGTGGTCAAGCGGTGGTTCGAGCTGCGGGCCAACTCGTCCTCGACCATGACGCTGGACGACGGCGCGATCCACGCGCTGGCCGCCCTGATGAACGTGCGCCCCGACGAGTGCCGGCGGCTGCTGATGACCAGCAGCCGCAGCGCCCGGCCGCAGACCGCCACCGTCGCCACCGGATCCTGACCCGGCGGCCCCGCGGTCCGGCCGTGACCGGCCGCCGCGTCCGATAGTGCACCGGTCCAATAGTGCACCGGTCCGATCAATGCACCGGTCCGACACTGCACGGGTCCGATCAATGCACCGGGTCGCAGTGACCCGTTCGGGTGAAGCTGTGATCCTGGCCCATCCACTGCCTATTCCTGGGCGTCCATGAGACCGTGGCCCTGACGGGCCCGTCCCCGCTCCCCGCGGCCGGCGCATCAGGAAGGACACCCACCAGCAGTGATCGAGCGTTCGGCATGACAGACGAGTCCACCGCCCCGCCCGCGTCGTCCGCCCCATCGACCCCATCGACCCCACCGGCCTCATCGAACGAGTCAGCGGACACGGTGGCCCTGCCCGTCGCGGCCGCCCCGGCGCCCGAGAACGGCTCCGGCGTCGATTCCGCCCGCCGCAACAAGATCATCGCCAGCGTGGTCGGCGGCGTCGTCGCGGTGCTCGCCGCGGTCTACCTGGTGGATCTGCTGATGACCTCCGGCACGATCGAGCGCAACACCTCGGTCGCCGGGGTCGCGGTCGGCGGCCTGACCCCGGAACAAGCCGCTGCGGCGCTGACCGAGCAGGCCCTGCCGGAGTACTCGGCGCCCGTCGTGGTCGACGTGCACGGGGTGGCCACCCAGATCGACCCGACCCAGGCCGGGCTGAGCACCGATGTGGCCGCCACCGTCCAGGCGTTGGGCACCCGGTCGGCGAACCCGTTCGTCCGGCTCTCTTCGTTCTTCACCTCCATCGAGCAGCCGCTCACCGACGGCGTCGACGAGACGGCGCTGACCGCGGTCGTGCAGGGCATCGCCACCAGCACCGACCTGGCGCCGGTCGAGGGATCGGTCGCCATCGACAACGGCCAGGTGACCACGGTGCAGCCGGTCATCGGCCGCAGCCTCGACGTGGCCGGATCGGTCGAATCGATCTCCGCGGCCTGGATCTCCGGCGGCCCCGGCGGCCTCGGCGGGCTGGTCCTGCCGGTGTCCGCCGCGCCGGTCCGCGCCTCGGTCGAGGGCACCGAGCGGGCCGCGGCCCAGGCCGCCACCATCGTCTCCGCGCCGCTGACCCTGACCGGTGGCGGCGCGACCGTCGAGGTCGGGGCCGTCGAGCTCGGTGCGGCCACCACCATCACCCCGGACAGCGCCGACGGCTTCGTCGTGGCCGTCGACCCCGCGGCCGTGCTGGACGCGGTGCGGCCGGCGGTCGAGGCCACCCAGAGCGCGCCGGTGGACGCCAAGGTCGTCATCCGGGACGGGGCGCCGGTCGTCGAACCGAGCGCGGCGGGCCGCGCACTGGACGCGGCGGCCACCGAGGCCGCGGTGGCCGCGGCCGTCACCACCCCGAACCGCACCGTGGAGCTGGCCTACCAGCTCAGCGACCCGGCGTTCAGCACCGAGCAGGCCAACGCGCTGGGCATCAAGGAGGTCATCGGCGAGTTCACCACCGGCGGCTTCGCCGCCGCGTCCGGTGAGAACATCCGGGTGGTCGCCGAGAAGGTCAACGGGGCCCTGGTGATGCCGGGGGCCACCTTCGGTCTGAACGAGTTCACCGGTCCGCGCGGGACCGAACAGGGCTACGTCCCGGCCGCGATCATCCAGGAGGGCGCGCTGTCCACCGCCGTCGGCGGTGGGATCAGCCAGTTCGCGACGACCACCTACAACGCCGCGTACTTCGCCGGGATGGGCGATGTCACCCACACCCCGCATTCCTTCTACATCAGCCGGTACCCGGCCGGTCGCGAGGCGACCGTCTTCGACGGCGAGATCGAGCTGGCCTTCTCCAACGACTACGACACCGGGGTGCTGATCGAGACGATTTGGACCCCGTCCGACATCACCGTGCGGCTCTGGGGCACCAAGCACGTCCAGGTCGAGTCGGTCAGCTCAGACCGGTTCAACTACACCTCGGCGCCGGTGATCGTGAAGCCGTACGGCACCGCCTGCACCCCCTCCGGCGGCAGTACCGGGTTCAGCATTGTCAACACCCGGATCATCAAGGACCTGGCCGGCAACGAGATCCGCCGGGAGGACTTCACCACGGTCTACAACGGTCAGCAGAACGTGATCTGCTCGCCGGCTCCGGCCGCCGCCAGCACCGCGCCGGCGACGATGGACGCGGCCGCCGCCCCGGCGGCCGAGGTGCCGGCCGGCGGCTGATCGGCGTTCCTGGAGGCGGAGCGGTGTGCCGGCCGGGGGGCCCGGCGCCGGCTCAGGCGCGGCCCGCGGCCAGGGAACCGGCCGCCCGCGGGTCGGCCGCGCCGGCCCACTCCCCGTCCAGCGCTCGGATGATGGCGTGCGCATGGCCGGCCGGGCCGGCGCCGGCCCGCACGGCGTGACCGCGGGCGGCCAGGCCCTCGGCCCATGCCGCCGGGGCGCCCTGCTCCAGCGAGATCACGTCGTCGTCGGTGGTCCAGGAGTCGAAGCCGCCGTCGCCGAGGAACCAGCGGGCCGCCGCCACCGCCTGCCCCGGGCTCTGCCCGCCGGGCAGCAGCCGGGCCAGCAGCTGCAGCACGATCTGCGGCTGGCTGTCGCCGCCCATGGTGCCGAGCACGGCCCGTAGATCGCCGGTCGGGCCGGTGACCAGGGCCGGGGCCAGCGTGTGCGGGGGACGCCGGCCGGGCCCGTACTCGGCCGGGTGACCGGGTTCCAGGGAAAAGCCCAGGCCGCGGTTCTGCAGGAAGACCCCGGTGCCGGGCACGACCAGGTGGGCACCCCAGCCGGCCGCGTTCGAGTTGATCAGCGAGACCCCCATGCCATCGCCGTCGACGGCGCACAGGTAGGTCGTGCCGCCGGCCGCGCCCGGGGCGGCGGGGCCGGTCCGGCGTTGCGGGTCGATCGCCGACCGGCGTGGGGCCAGCCGCCCCTCGGCGACCAGGGCGGCCCCGTCGGCGTGCTCGTGCAACTGGGCCGGCCGGTCGTATCCGGCCCAGCGGGCTGCCTCGGCCAGCAGGTGGGGCCAGCCGGGATCGGCCGGGTCGTCGGGCAGGGGCAGCCCGTCGGCGATCCAGGCCGCGGCCGGGATGAGATACCCCTGCGAGGGCGGCGGGGTCGTCCACACCCGGTGCCCCCAGGCGGCGGCCGAGATCGGCTCCACCCACCGGGCCACCTGACGGGCCAGGTCGGTGTCGGTGAACAACCCCGCGCCCAGCTCGATCAGACCGGCGCCGAACCGGCCGCCGTAGAAACCGGCCCGGCCGTCGGCGGCGATCGCGTCCAGGGTGGCGGCGACCATCCGCCGGCGGACCCGGTCGCCGGCGGTCAGCCCGCCCGGCCGGGCGTAGTCGTCGGCGCCGGGCGTGCCGGCGATCCGCACGGCGGCCGCGGCCAGCGACGGGGAGACGGCGAAGCCGTCCGCGGCCAGCTCCCGGGCCGGGGCCAGCAGCTCGGGCAGAGGCAACCGGCCGAACCGTCGATGCAGCGCCAGCCAGCCGTCGACGCACCCGGGAACGGTGACCACCCGGATGTCCCCACGCCGCGGCAGCTGCCGGTGGCCCTGCGCCCGTAGGACGGCTGGGTCGGCGCCCGAACCGGCCGGGCCCACGGCGGCCAGGGCCCGTGGCGGCCCGGTGCCGTCGTGGACCAGCGCGAACAGGTCGCCGCCGAGCCCGCACAGGTGCTGGGCGGTGACGGTCAGCACCGCGTTGGTGGCGATCGCGGCATCCACCGCGGTGCCGCCGCGGTCCAGCACGGCGACCCCGGCCGCCGACGCCCGGGCGTCGACCGAGCAGACCAGACCGTGCGGCGCGCGCACGGTGCCGTCGCTGTCGGACCGGGATGGCATCGTTCGACGGTAGCGGTCGGTCCGGCGGGGTACTCGTCAGGAGCTGGCGGCCGAACGGGTGAGTTGGCCGGTTTTGTCATGAATTCGGGTATTCGGTGCCACGCCGGCCCATCCTTCTGGGTGGACAGCCACACCCGCGTCGCCGAGGCCGGGTCGTTCGAGGGGAGCACGTCATGGCGCGCAGTTGCGGTGCGGTGCAGAACTACTTTCGGCAGGTCGACCTGTTCCCGCAGCTGCGGGTCAACCAGGCTCAGCTGGAGAGCCAGACCCGGGCGCTGCGCCAGGGGGCTCCGTCGGACTACCCGACGGACATCCCGGTCGTCGTGCACGTGCTCGACCACTCGGACGCGACCACCATCAGCGACGCGCAGGTCGCCTCGCAGATCGAGGTGCTCAACGAGGACTACGCGGGGACCAACGCCGATCTGAGCAAGGTGCCGGCCCCGTTCGCCCAGTTGGTCGGCCGGCCCGGCCTGTCGTTCCATCTGGCTACCCAGGACCCGGCCGGTCAGCCGACCACCGGCATCACCCGGACCCGCACGGCCGCGGTCGACTTCGGCGTGGACGACACCATGAAGAAGCGTTCGTCCGGCGGCGCGGACGCCTGGGACACCACGCGCTACCTGAACCTGTGGGTCTGTGGACTGCGCGGCGGTGTCCTGGGCTACGCGCAGTTCCCGGGGGGTGACCCGGCCACCGACGGCGTCGTCATCGCCACGGCCGCCTTCGGCCGTCGGGGCTCGGCGAAGGCCCCGTTCGACCTGGGGCGCACCGCCACCCACGAGATCGGCCACTACCTGAATCTGTCCCACATCTGGGGCGAGGCCCGGGTCCCGACCTGTGACGACACGGACTTCGTCGGCGACACCCCGAATCAGCTCGGCCCCAACTCCGGCAAGCCGCGCTTCCCCAAGGTCTCGTGCCCGGCCGCGCCGAACGGGGACATGTTCATGAACTACATGGACTACGTCGACGACGACAGCATGTTCATGTTCAGCCAGCAGCAGGTCGAGCGGATGCACGCGGCCCTGCAACTGTCCCGCTCCGGTCTGGGCGCCGGCCTGCCGGTTCCCACCGCCGGCTGAGCGACCCCGGGCTGGTCGGGCCGCCGGCGGGCCATAATCGGGGGGTGAAGCCGTTCGTCGACCGGGTCTGGATGCGTTCGCACGAAGAGGAACGCGGGGACGTCCGGGTCTACCGCCCGGACGATTACCCGTTCCCGCCGGCCCGGGGCCGCGAGGGCCTGAGCTTTCACCGGGACGGCCAACTGGACTATCTGGTGCCCGGCCGTGGCGATCGCCCGATGGCCGAGCCCGGCACCTGGCAGGCCGATCCGGCCGACCCGGATCGGCTGACCGCGCAGGTGGCCGGCCAGACCATCGGCCTGCAGGTGCGGTCGGTCAGCGATGACGTGCTGCGCCTGACCTGGAGTTCGTAAGCCCCGGCCCGCGCCGGATAGGCTGGCCAGCGCGCCGGCCCCGGCCGGCGCAGGCCGCCGTGGCGCAATTGGTAGCGCACCCGACTTGTAATCGGGCGGTTAGGGGTTCAAGTCCCCTCGGCGGCTCCAGCCACTGGTGGTCGGCCGGCCGATCAGTACAGGGCGGGTTCCTTGGCCAGCTCGAAGTGCATAAAGTCCTGGTTGGCCGTGCCCAGCCAGGTCAGCCCGCCGGCGTCGGACCCGGTCAGCGCGGCGACCAGGGCCGGCGGCAGGTTGACGAAGCCGTGGGCGGCGACCGAGCCGGCGGTGCCCTCGGTCTTGGCCGCCACCCGGGCACCCTTCTTGCCGAACGAGGTGCGGTAGGCGGTGCCGACGGTCTGCAGGATCTCGATCGCGGCGGCCAGCCCGGCCGGGGGTGCGGGCTTGACCGGCTTCTTTCCCTTGCCCGGGGAGGTCGCCGGCAGATCCTTGCCCTCGGGCCACACCGCCTCCCGCAGGGCGGTCGCCCGATCGGCGGCCTTGCCCTGCTTGACCGCGGCGACCAGGCTCGCGCCGACCCCGGTGGCCAGGGCCGGCAGCTTGGCCGCGCTGCGGCCGTCGTTGGCCAGCCGCAGCAGGACGGGGGCAATGGTGGTGTCGCTGGACATGGCGGCCACGTACTCCCGGCTGACCCGGCGCAGGTCGGTGGCCACCGTCTGCACCTGGTCCGCGGACTTGCCGGCGGTGCTGGCGGATCGGGGATTCGTCCCGGTCACCGCCGCCACCGCGGCCAAGCCGGCGCCCTTGCCGATGTTCGGGTTCCGGGCCGCGTCGAGGTCGATGGCCCAGCCGAAGCTGTGGTCGGACAGTTTGTGCCGGGCGTTCTGGTTCGGCCGGATGACCGTGCTCCACATCTTTTTGACCGCGGCGGTGATCGCGTCCTTCTCGTCCTTGGGCAGCAGGGCCAGGTGCTTGGTGAGGTGGGCATCGGCCCGGACCAGCGCGGCCTGCAGGTGGGGATGCACGACGGTCGATCCGGAATAGCCGGCGAACGTGGGGGTGACCAGGCTGCCGTAGTAGGCGTTGGCCCGTTCGATCGCCACCCGGGGACCGTCGACCAGGCCGCCGAACTTCACGATGACGGCGATCCGGACCTTCTCCCAGGACTTGTCGGTGGTCAGGCCGAGCACGGTGGAGGACACCAGCGACTTCTCGGTGGCGAGCTCGGCCGCGCGATCCAGGGGCTTGGCCGGGGCGGTCACCGCCGCCCCGGATGCCGCACTGGGCAGCAGGGCGGTCAGCAGCCCGGCCAGGATCGCCCGTCGCCGTTCCTCGGCCTTTTTCGGCCTCTTCTTGGCGGCCTTGTCGGCCACCGGGTCGTCCACCGTCGCCAGATCGGCGACCACGGCCGGGCTCCAGAGCGCGTCGTACAGGGGCAGCATCGGGTTGCCCGCCTTGAGCCGCTTACGCGGATCCTTGGCTCCGGCGATCAGCTGCATGGTCAACATCCCCGGGATGTCGGCGGCATTCGCGGTGCCGACGAACGGCGCCGCGGCGGCCAGCAGTGACGTGTGGATGCGGTCGGTGGCCTCGGCGATCAGCTGATCCGGGGTCTTGGCGGGCGCCTGCTCGGCCGGCTTGTCGGGCACGCGGGACACCGTCACTGGCCGGACGGGGGTGGCGTCGACCGCGACCCGCTGGGGCAGCAGGTCGACGGCGCGCTTGAGGTGGTCGCCGTAGCGCAGGATCCGCATGTGCACGCCCTTGGCGCGATCGGCCGAGCGGAAGATCTCCAGGTTGCCGCGCCAGGCGTCGTGGACGGGTGCGCCCGGGCCGCCGACCAGCTGCCGGACCTGCCGCTGGTGGAACCACGTCGTGATGTTCTGGTCGAGTTGCTCGGACTGCGGCTTGTAGGTGCTGCCGCCGTGCACGTTGAACAGCCGGAAGCCCTGCCTGGTCACGTAGTCCAGCATCGCTTCCAGGACGGCGGCCGATGATGCGGCCCGCGGCCCGGCCTCACCGCGGGCGGCGTCCGCGTCCTGCTCGGCGCCACCCTCCCGGATCGCCGTCAGGTCGGCCAGCTCGCCGTCGAGCCGATCCTTGACGTAGGCCCAGATCTTCTCCACGAAACCGGCGCCCGGGTACATGGTGTCGAACAGGAACAAGGCCTGCAGCTTCTTCGGGCCCAGGGGGCCGGACAGCATGGTGGAGATCGGGTTGTCCGCGCCGCTGTGTCCCGACAAGACCACCGGACCGGGGGTGGGTGCGGTCTTGGCCGTCCAGGCCCCGAGCGCGCCCAACCGGTCGAAGGTGGATCGGATGTAGCTGTCGGCGTCGAACGCGCGGGCCGACCCCGCGCCGAAGTCGGACTTGCCGACGCCCTGCGGCAGGATCGCCACCATCGGCCGGCCGGCCGCGGCCAGTTGGGCCCCGATGCGGTACTCGTCGATGTCGTCGGCCTGGGCGCCGTCGGTGTCGGACTTGCCGCCCAGGTACCCGCCCGGTCCGCCGGCGGGATGCCCGTGCAGGTGCAGCAGCACGTCGATCGGGCCACCGCCCGGCGGCAGCGACGCGGGCAGGTAGACGATCGCGCGATCGGTGGCCGCGCCAGGGATGCCCGTGACCGGGATCCGGCGGACCGCGTTGGCCGTCGCCGCGTCGGTGGTGGTCGACTCGGCCTTGTTGCCCGATCCCGGCAGGGCGTCGTCCCACCCGCCGACCCGCATGACGGACACCGTCGCGCGATTGCCGACGGTGCGCTGCAGGGCCAGCACGCGGTGCGGCGGACCGGGCGTACGGGCGGGCGCCGGCTCCCCGGTGGCGTTCCGCTCGGGACCCCGGGTGACCGGATGGTGCAGCCGGCTCATCGTTCGACGGTAACGGCCGAACACCGCGCCGGACCTGCCCTTTCGGGCAGCAGCCTGGGCAGAATGTCCGATTCGGTGCACCCCGGGGTCCACCGACTTGCCTCAAACGCACCGCTGGTGACGCCGCAGCGGTGCGTCTGAGGCAAGTCGGCGAGGGGGTGAGGGGTGGGGTGGGCGGGCAGGGGGCTGAGTCAGCCGGCGGCGGCGGCGCGGTCGGTCAGCCAGCCGGCCAGCTCCCGGTGCCCGGCGTGGGCGGCCCAGCCGGCCGGGGTGGCGCCGAACCGGCGTTCGGTCACCGTCGGGTCGGCGCCGTGGTCGATCAGCCACCGGCACATCGCCGCGTCGCCGCGCAACGCCGCCTCGTGCAGGGCGGTGACGTGGCCCGCGCCGGGGGTGTCGACGTGGTAGCCGAGCGCGAGCAGCCGGGCCAGTGCGGCGATGTCGTGCTGCTCGGCGGCCAGCCGCATCGCGTCCGGCCGGCGGGTGGGCAGGTCGGTGATCGGGTCCGGCGGCCCGGTCGGGGCCAGCGAATCGTCTCCGGACAGGGCCGCGGCCAGCAGCAGGTCGGTGGCGTCGAGCCGGTCGCTGCGCCCGCCGGCCGCGGCCAGCAGCGCCGCCGCGGTGGGGTGCCCGAACCGGACGGCGACCTCGTAGGCGGTCGCGTCACCCAGGATCGGGTGGTAGCCGCGGGTGGTGGGGTCCACGCCGTGGGCGAGCAGGAGGCGGACCCGCTCGTCGAACCCGTGCTGGGCGGCGGTGCGCAGGTGCTCGCCGACCATCTGTTCCGGTGACGGGTAGGCCGCGCCGAGCCGGTCCCGCCAGGGCGAGGGCCGGGGCTGCCCGGCGCCGTGCCGCAGCAGCGGCCCGAGATGGTCGTTGTCCGGGCGGAACTGGCGGTTGTAGAAGGCCTGGTTGTCGTTCGGGTCGGCGCCGGCGGCCAGCAGCAGCTCGGCCAGCTCGACCGCCTGCGGGTGTGGCGGCTCGTCCCGCTCGCCGCCGCCGAGCACCCCGGTCAGCGCGGTGAACGGCGACGGCAGGCCCTGCCACAGGAAGCCACTGTTCGGGTTGGCTCCGGCGGCCAGCAGCACCCGGGCGGCGCCGACCGGGTCGCCCAGGCCCAGGCGGGAGTAGCACAGGTACAGCAGCGGGGGCCAGCGGTGCGGTCCGGCCTCGCGGGTCGCGGCCGCCGGATCCCGGGCCATCCGGTCGGCCAGCTCCACGGCCCGGCCGCAGGCGGCGAGCGTCGCCGCCGATCGG
This sequence comes from Nakamurella multipartita DSM 44233, assembly GCF_000024365.1. Taxonomy (NCBI): domain Bacteria; kingdom Bacillati; phylum Actinomycetota; class Actinomycetes; order Nakamurellales; family Nakamurellaceae; genus Nakamurella; species Nakamurella multipartita. The sequence continues at coordinate 5,471,035 of NC_013235.1, read as the reverse complement.
CCGGCCAGGGACGGATCCGCGGCGAGCTGGTCGCGGGCCCGGCCGGCGGCGGAGGGCTCGGTGTAGCTCAGGCAGGCCGTGCGCAGGAAGCGGTCGAGCGGGTCGTCGGCGTCGGCGGTGGCGTCCATCGCCCTGGTCAGGTCGGCCCGGACGCGCACGTGCTGCACCAGGCGGGGCCAGCTGGCGAAACCGTAGGAGAGGGCCAGTACCCGCTGGGCCCGGGCGAGGGTGATCTCGCTTCCGCCGAACGGTGCGAGCGCGGCCGGGTCGCCGGCCGCGGCCGCGCGGCGCAGCTCTTTGGCCTGCCGGCGCAGCTGATCCAGGTCGGGATGGTCCGGCAGCTCGGTGGGCACGTCGTCGGGCATGGGTCCTCCTTCGCAGGTCCCGATGTCCGCGGATCGGGGCGAAAGAGGGTCGGACCACGAAGAGGAGGAGCTCAGGTGGGCTCTGCCCTGCCCGCGGACCGGTGGCGCCCTGCCGCGCCGACCCCGACGGTACCCGCGGGCGCCGGCTCAGGCGTGCGCGCCGTGCTCGTGCTGCTGGTGGCCGGCCGGTTCGAGCTGGAAGGTCGAATGCTCGATGCTGACCGGGAAGTGCTCGGCCACGCAGGCCTGCAACTGGTCCAGCATCTGCGGCACATGCCCGTCCTGGAAGCAGGAGTCGTCGACGACGACGTGCGCGGTGAGCACCGGCAGCCCGGTCGCCACCTGGGAGGCATGCAGGTCGTGCACGGCCAGCACGTGATCCAGCTCGAGCATGTGCTCGCGGACCTCGGCCAGGTCCAGGCCGCGCGGGGTGCTCTCCAGCAGCACGGAGGTGGTCTCCCGGAGCAGGGTGACCGTCCGCGGCAGGATCAGCACGGCGATGAAGATCGAGACGATCGCGTCGGCCCGTTCGAAGCCGGTGGTGGCGATCACGATGGCCGCGACGATGACGGCCAGCGAGCCGAGGGCGTCGTTGAGCACCTCCAGGAACGCGGCCCGCATGTTGAAGTTGGCCCCGCGTCCCCCGGACAGCACCAGCAGTGAGACCAGGTTGGCCACCAGGCCGACCACGCCGAAGACCAGCATGATGCCGGACGCGACCTCGGGCGGTTCGAACAGCCGCTGGATGCCCTCGACGAGGATGAACGTGCCCACGGCCAGCAGGATCGCGGCCTGCAGGGTCGCGGCCAGCACCTCGGCCCGCAGGAAACCCCAGGTCCGCCGGTCGGTCGGACCCCGGCGGGCCAGCTGAGCGGCGATCAGCGCGATCACCAGGCCGGCCGCGTCGGTGAGCATGTGCCCGGCATCGGCCAGCAGGGCCAACGAGCCGGAGATGACCGCGCCGATGACCTCGACGACCAGCACCACCGAGGTCAGGCCCAGCGCGATGGCCAGCCGGGTCCGGTGGTCGCCGCCGCCCGCCGGGCCGTGGCTGTGCCCGTGCCCCCCGCTCACCGCGGGTCACCGAACCAGGACAGCATCACGATCATCACACCGGAATGGTACAGGCTCCGCTGAATCGTGACGGGATGCCGGCGCGGCCGTCCACTCGATGGAAGACCCGCCGGGGCGCTGAGCGCCGGAACGGGCCGGGTTCAGCCGCGCCAGACCCCACGCCGGTACTGCGGGGGATAGGGCGCGTCCGCGGCGGCCACCCCCAGCTCGTGCGCGGCCCGCAACGGCCAGGCCGGTTCCCGCAGCGCCGCCCGGGCCAGGTAGACCACGTCGGCCGAACCCTCGTGCAGGATCTGCTGGGCCTGGGCCGGTTCGGTGATCAGGCCGACCGCGCCGGTGGGCATCTCGGCCTTGGTGCGCACGTCGCGGGCGTACGGCACCTGGTAACCGGGCCCGACGGTGATCCGCTGGGCCGGGTCCAGCCCGCCGGTGGACACGTCGAGCAGGTCGACCCCGCGATCCCGCAGGATCCGGGCCAGATCGGCGCTCTCGGCCGCGGTCCAGCCGCCCTCGATCCAGTCGGTCGCCGAGATCCGCACCACCAGCGGCTTTGCGGCCGGCCAGGCGGCGCGGACGGCGTCGACCACCTCGAGGGTGAACCGGATCCGGTTCTCGAACGACCCGCCGTAGGCGTCGGTCCGGTGATTGGTGACGGGCGAGAGGAACTGGTGCAGCAGGTAGCCGTGGGCGCCGTGCAGCTCGATCACGTCGAACCCGGCCGCGTCGGCCCGGCGGGCGGCGGCGGCGAACGCGGTCACCGTGGCAGCGATCTCCTGCGGGCTCATGGCCACCGGGGCCGGATGCTCGCCGTGACCGATCGCCGACGGGGCCTGCGTGACCCAGCCGCCGTCGGCGATCGGGACGGACCCCTCACCCCGCCAGGGTGCGTACATCGAGGCCTTGCGGCCGGCGTGGGCCAGTTGCACCCCGGCCGCCGCGCCCTGCGCGTGCAGGAATTCGACGATCGGCCGCCAGGCCGCGGCCTGCTCGTCGTTCCACAGGCCGGTGTCCTGCGGGCTGATCCGCCCCTGCGGCACCACCGCGGTCGCCTCGGTCATCACCAGGCCGAAGCCGCCGACCGCCCGGGACCCCAGGTGGACCAGGTGCCAATCGTTGGGCATCCCGTCGTCGGCGCTGTACTGGCACATCGGGGAGAGCCAGATCCGGTTGCGAAAGGTGATCTGTCGCAGGGTGATCGGGTCGAACAGCGAGGTCATGGGATTCACCGGGCCGGGGTCAGGCCGAGGAACGCCCGGCCGCTGGCCGCCAGCGTGGCGGCGGGCAGGCCGTTGTCCACGGCGAAGGCGACGGGATGGGGTTGGGCCATGTCGAACGGGTAGTCGCTGCCGGCCACGATCCGGCCATCGCCGGCCTGTGCGACCAGCAGATCCAGTGCGTCCGGGTCATGCGTGACGGTGTCCAGGAACAGCTCCCGGAAGCCCTCGCGGGGTCCGCGCTTGGCCGACCGGGCGACGTCGGCCCGGCGGGTGAAGGCGTGCTCCCACCGGCCGAGCAGGGCGGGGGCGCTGCCCCCGCCGTGCACGAAGCAGATGCGCAGCAGCGGGAGCTCCTCGGCCAGGCCGGACAGCAGCAGCGAGGCCACCGCGGTGGCCGTCTCGGTCGGGTTGCCGATCAGGTTGGCCAGGTAGTACGACGACCATTCCGGCCGGGGCAGCTGCATCGGGTGCACGAGCACGGCCAGGTCGAGCTCGGCGGCGCCGACCACCACCTCGCGAAGGACCCCGCGGTCCAGCGAGTCGCCGCGCAGCAGCGGCGGGATGGCCACCCCGGCGATGCCGGGCGTGACGGCCAACGTGGCCAGCTCCTCGCGGACCCGGTCCGGGTCGTGCAGCCCGACCAGTCCGAGACCGGCCAGCGCGCCGTCGGATTCGCCGACCACGGCGGCCAGCGACTCGTTGAAGGAGGCGACGTAGTCACCCGCGTCGGCCCCCGCGCCGGCGTCGCCCACCGGGAAGGCGAATGGCGGCGCGGAGAGCACCCGCACCCCGACCCGGGCACGGCGCATGTCGTCCCGGATGGCCGGCACGTCGCTCAGCGCGGTCGCCGCGATGGACAGCGGCACCTCGCCCAGATGCAGCTCGCCGGCCCGGTCGGTCAGCGCGCCGTACGGTGCGCCGGGCGGCAACGTGAACAGCTCCCGGGGCAACCAGTGCGCGTGCACGTCGACCACTCCGCCGGCCACCGCGGTGATCACGACAGGTCCAGCGGGGCGTTGTCGCCGTCCAGATGCTCGACGGTGGTGAAGATCAGCTCACCGGCGCCGACGTTCTCGATGTCGTGCAGCAGGAACTCGCCGGGACCGAAGTGGAAGTAGCGGGTCTCGCCGGCGGCGTAGCTGACCTCGCGGGTGGTGCCGTCGAAGGTGTGCTGGCGGCTGGTGCCGGGGGTGACCGCGGTCCAGAAATAGTCCAGCACGTGCCGGTGCGCGTGCCAGCGCTCGCCCGGCGCCAGCCGGATCTCCCAGACCCGGGCCCGCGGCGTTTCGGCCAGCAGGCGGGATCCGACATGCCCGTCGTGCGAATGGGTCTCGAACTCGGCCCGGAGCTCCGGGGTCCACCCGGCGAAATCGGTGCCGATCAGCGTGCCGGCCAGCGGCAGGTCGGCCAGGAAGGTGCTCATCGTGAGATCTCCTTGTGGGGGAACGGGTTTCAGCGTCGGTGGAGCGGATCAGCGGCCGGGGGCGTACAGGCCGAAGCGCAGGCTGGGGTCGCCGGGGGTCCAGGTGCCGCGGAACTGGGCCCGCTCGCCCATGTCCACCACCCGTTCCAGCAGCGCCGCGGACAGCGCCAGCTGCGCCGGCTCCCACTTGCGCAGGGCGGCGGCGATGTCGCCGTCCGCCTGCTGCAGGGCGTCGTGCAGGGCCCAGCCGTCGGCCGCGGCCTTGGCCGTCCCGGCGGCGGCGTGCGGCCGGGCGCCGCAGGCGGCGTCGCCGATGAGCGCGACCCGGCCGTCGGCCATCTTGCCCGACCGCACGTCCTGCACCACCTGCACGTACGGGGTGGCCGTGCTGGTGACTGCCTCGGCGATCGCCGGACCGAACACCCGGGCCGCCTCCGCGCGCATCTCCGCCACGTACCGATCCTGCACCTGGCCCGGGTGCACCGACACCGCACCGGCGAAACCGCGCTTGTCGACGAGCATTTCGGTCAGCTCGGGGCCGGCCGGGACATTGCGGTACCAGACGTAGTTCATCAGCCGGTCGTCCGCGCCGACGCCGTTCTCGCCGGGGATCGGGTACATGGTGATGTGCGAGTTCGGCACCACGGTGTAGCTGATCGCGTCGCGCAGGGTCTGCCGGGCGTGGGCCGACAGGGTGTGTTCGGGGACGGTGCCCCGCCAGCCCACATAGCCGGAGTAGGTCATGGTCGCGCTCGGATCGATCCGCGACCGGGCCATCGAGGAGATGCCGTCGGCGAACACGACCAGCTCGGCCCGTTCCCGCCGGCCGCTGACGAACCGGACGTCCACCCCGTTCTCGTCCTGATCGAAGCCGGCGGCGAACTCGCCGAGCACGTACCGGTCCAGGCCGAAGTCGTCCAGCAGGGCCCGGTAGAAGGTGCCCCAGGCGGTGTAGCTCCAGGTGCGCTCCTCGCGGTGCACGATCTGGTCGTGCTGGTCAAGGTACTGCACCCACCGGGTCGAGGTAGACAGCTGGGCCGGGTTCTTGGTGCTGCGCTCGGTGAACCAGCGCAGGGTGTCCGGCTGCAGCACGATGCCACTGCCACGACCGTCCAGCACCGTCGGCGTGCGCTCGAAAATGGTGACGTCGAAGCCGATGTCGCGCAGCAGCAGGGCAGTGGTCAGGCCGCCGATGGAGCCGCCGATGACGATGGCCCGGGCGCCGGAGTAGCTGGTCATGACGTGTGCTCCTGGGTGGTGGCGGCCGCCTGGACGGGGGCAGGTGCGGCGGGCGGGGGGAGGGTGACGCCGGGATCGGTGGGCAGCGCGGCGCCCTTGGTCTCCGGCGCGAAGGCCAGGCCGACCAGGGCGATCAGCCCGAATGCGGCCACGCAGGTGGTGGCCAGGCCCAGGTCGCCGCCGAACCAGCTGGCGGCGATGACGCCGGCGATCAGCGGGCCGGCCGCGGTGATGTAGCGGCCGACGCTGTTGGCCAGGGCCATGCCGGTGGCCCGCACGCTCGGCGGGAAGATCTCGGGACCGTAGACGAAGGTTCCGGACAGCGCGCCGAACAGGCCGAAGCCCAGCACCGGCATCATCACCAGGAACGTGGTGAAGCTGTGCTCGAACGGGAACAGGAACGCGATGCTGACCGCGGACACCGCGAAGCTGATGGCGAAGGCCTTGCGCCGGCCGATCGCGTCGGCCAGGAAGCCCCAGGAGGCGTAACCGGCGACGCCGCCCGCGTTGAACAGCATGGAGGCCAGGGCGACCCGGCTGTTGCCGACGTCCACCGGCAGCGACTCGGCCGCGGTGGCCAGCCGGATGATCTGCGGGTACCAGGTGGACACGCTCCAGAACGCGATTAGCGAACCGGTGGCCAGGGCCGTGCAGATCAGGGTGTTGCGCAGCAGCGGCGGGCGGACCAGCCGGCCGAGGACGAAACGGTCCTGCTCGTCACGCTTGCCGGCCTCCCGGCGCCGCCGGCGGGCGCTGATCGCCGAGGTGATCTCCGCCGGCTCGGGCACGTAGCGGCGGATGAACCAGACCAGCACCGCCGGGATGACGGCCAGCCCCAGCATGATCCGCCAGCCGTGGCTGCCCAGGACCGCGTAGGCCAGGGCGGCGATGAAGAAGCCGGCCGCGTAGCCGGACATCATGACGCCGCAGGCCTTGGCCCGGTAGCGGTTTCGCCAGACCTCGGCGACCAGGGCGGCGCCCACCGGGGCTTCCACCCCCGAGCCCAGGCCGGCGATGAACCGGAGAATGCCCAGCTGCCACCAGGTGTCGGCGAAGGCGGCGGCCGCGGTGAACACGGCGTAGGTCAGGATGCCGATGGAGAGCACCTTGGTGCGACCGAAGTAGTCGGCCAGCACGCCGAACAGGATGCCGCCGGTGGCCCACCCGGCCAGGAACAGGGCGACGGTCAGGCCGCCGTACAGGCCGATGGACGCCGGGGCCGGGGTGATGCCGCTGTTGGGCAGCAGCTCGGTCATCGCCGGGCCGAGCACCAGCGCGTACAGGCTGCCGGCGAAGCCGTCCAGGGCCCAGCCCAGCGTGGTGCCCAGCAGCACCAGCCACTGGACCCGGGTGATCTCGGTGCGCCAGCCGGGCGCGCGGGATTGGTCGACGGGAATGCTCACGGGGGTCTCCTGGGATCGGTGGAACCGGCGCGCACCCCGGCCGCGCCGTCCCCCTCCTCCCCTCACCCCACCCCCCGGGGGCCACCCCCCACCGTGGTGTTGATCATGGGAAGAGTGCCGGAATGAGCGGTCCAGAACCGCACTTTTCCCATGATCAACATCAGAGGGGGGCGGGGCGAGGCGGGGGAGGGGGCGGGACGGGAAGGTCGGTGGCGGGGTGGGGCCGGGCGCGGGGGTCGGGGAGGGCGGAGGGTCAGTTGAGTCGGCCGGGGTCGGCCTGGCCGTACCAGTCGACGTCGTCGGCGGCGGTGCGCACCACGACGGTCTTGATCCAGGTGAAGTCGTCGAACGATTCGGTGCCGGCGTCCTTGCCGAGGCCGGACTCCTTGACCCCGCCCCACGGCAGGGAGGGCTCGAGCCGGTGGTGGTCGTTGACCCAGACCATGCCGGCGGTGATCCGGTCGGCGACGCGGTGGCCACGGGCCAGATCGCGGGTCCAGACGCCGGCGCCCAGGGCGAACCGGTTGTCGTTGGCCATGGCGATCGCGTCGGCCTCGGTGTCGAACGGGACCACGGTGGCCACCGGCCCGAAGATCTCCTCCTGGGCGATACGCATGTCGTTGGTGGCGTCGGCCAGCACGGTCGGCCGCAGGTAAAAGCCCTGGTTCAGCGGGCCGGGCAGGTCGGGGACAGTGCCGCCGGCGACCAGCCGGGCCCCCTCGTCCAGCCCGATCTGCACGTACCGCAGCGCCTTGTCCCGCTGGGCCGCGCTGATCAGCGGGCCGAGCTGGGTGCCGGGGGCGGCCGGGTCGCCGATCCGGATGGCGTCGGCCCGGGTGGCCAGGGCGTCGACGAAGGCGTCGTAGCTGCCGCGCTGCACCAGGAAGCGGGAACCGGCGACGCAGGACTGGCCGGCGGCGACGAACGCGGCGAAGGCCGCGCCCTGCGCCGCCACCACCGAGTCGATGTCGTCGAATACGACGATGGGGGTCTTGCCGCCGAGCTCGGCGGTGACCCGGGCGAACCGGGCCGCGGTGGCCAGCGCGGCCGACCGCCCGGCCTCGGTGCCCCCGGTCAGGGTGATCTTGGCGACGTCGGGATGGCGGGTGAGGCGTTCACCCGCCTCCCGACTGCCGGTCACCACGCTCACCACCCCGGCCGGCAGACCTGCGGCGTGCAGGATCTCGACCAGGGCCAGGGTGGTGAGCGGGGTGAGTTCGGAGGGCTTGACCACGACCGTGTTGCCGGTGGCCAGCGCGGCGGACAGGCTGCGGGCCAGGATCAGCATCGGGTGGTTGAACGGCGTGATGATCCCGCAGACGCCGAGCGGGGCCCGGCGCTGGTAGGTCAGGTACTCGCCGTCGCCGGGCAGCACGGCGTCGCGCTGCGCGGCCAGCAGGCCGGCGTTGTAGCGGAACCATTCGGGCACCCGGGACAGCTGGGCCCGGGTCTCGGTGATCGGCCGCCCGTTGTTGCGGGTCTCCAACTCGTAGAGCCGGGCCGAGTTGGCCTCGATGGCGTCGGCCAGCGTGAGCAGCAGCCGGGCTCGTTTGCTACGCACCATCGTCGGCCACGGGCCGGTCTCGAAAGCCTCCTTGGCGGTCGCCACGGCCCGGTCGACGTCGGCCGCGCCCTGTTCCGGGACGGTGGCGATGACCTCGCCGGTGGCCGGGTTCACGATCGACCGCGTGGGCCGCGCGTGCGGCCGGACGCCCGGGTCGGCCAGGTGCGCGGGAGCTGTGGTGGTGTCCGTCATTGGATCGCCTCTCGACCGGCTGGTGGGCTCGGGTGGTGCTGGGGGATGAGAGAAGTATTCAGCGGGAGCTGGGCCGATCAAATGTTATGGGCGACATACTTCCCGAATGAAAATGTCATTCGTGACATAGAGTGGGTCGATGATCACCGTCGGGCCGGCCCTGGACGAGTTGCGCCGGTGGCTCAGCGCGGTCGATCGGCTGGCCCTGGCGGTGACCTCCCCCGGGGAACTGCCCGCCGTGCTGGATCTGGTCGCCGACACCGCCCGCGACCTGCTCGGCTACGACTTCTGCGCCGTGCTGCTGCCCGACCCGACCGGGACCCATCTGTTGATCACCGGCTGGAGCGGGTTGTCCGAGGACTACGTGGCCAGTGTGAACGCGGACCGTCCGGTGCAGCTCGCACTGAACGGCAGCGGCCAGGCGCCGTCGGGCCGGGCCTTCTCCTCGGGCCGGACGGTGGCGATCAGCGACATCGCCGCCGAGCCGGAGTTCGTCCCGTGGGGCGGGGTGGCCCGGGACCAGGGGTACCGGGCGATGGTGTCGGTCCCGTTGATCGCCGACGGCGCCGTGCTGGGCACGCTCAACGGCTACCGGGCCCACGTCCACGACTTCGACGGCGACGAGGTCGAGCGGCTCACCCTGCTGGCCAACCACGCCGCGCTGGCGCTGACCTCGGCGCGGCTGGTCGACCGGCTCCGGGACCAGGCCGAGCTGCTGACCAAGTCCGAACGGATCCACGGGCAGCTGCTGGACGTCGCCCTGGGCGGTGGCGGCCTGCCCGGCATCGTGCACGCCCTGGCCGAGCTGATCGGCCAACCGGTGGTGATCGAGGACGCCGACGGCCAGGTCTCGGCAGTGGCCGGTGGGGCCGCCGAGCTGCCCCCACCCGAGCTGCGCGCGGCGGCCTCCGGCGACGCGGTGGCCGACGGGGCCGAGGTGGCCGGTCGCCACGTCTGGACGGTGTGGGTGGCCGGGGACGTGGCCGCCCGGCTGTGGGTCGGGCCCGGGCACCTGTCGGCGCTGGACCGGCGCGCGGTCGAGCACGGCTCGCTGGTGCTGTCCCTGGAACTGGCCCGGATCCGGACTGCCGTCGAGGTCGAGCTGCGGCTGCGGGGGGAGCTGCTCACCGACGTGCTCGGCGGGGCGGCGGCCGACTCGCCGGCGGTCCGGGACCGGGCCGCACGACTCGGCCACGACCTGTCCGGCCCGGCGGTCGTCGTGGTCGGCCGGGTGGAGCCGGCCGATCCGGCGCGGCGCATCCTGCTCGAGCAGCGGGTGCTGGCCGCGGCGGCCGATCTGGCCGCCCGGTTCCATCCCCGCCCGCTGGTTGGGACGTACCGGGGGGTGCTGGCGGTGTTGTGGCCGGCGGCCCTGACCGACCCCGTCCCCGACCCCGCCCGCGGCACGGGTAGCGGCCCGGGCCCGGGGACGGGCGCCGGGGCGGGCGGGCGGCTCGACGCACGGATCGGGGCGGGGACAGGTGGCCGGGTGGGGGAGGCGGTGCGCCGGGCGCTGCGGTCGGTGCCGGGGGTGGCGGCGGCCACCGTCTGCGTCTCGCCACCGGCGGCCGACTACCCGCTGGCCTTCCGGATGGCCCGCGGAGGTCTGGAGATCGGCCTGGCCGGCGGCCGGATCGACACCGCGATCACCCTTGACGACCTCGGGGTGGCCGGCCTGCTGCTGCAGGTGGACGACCCGGGCCCGCTGGTCGCCTTCGCCGACCGCACCCTGGCCCCGGTCCGCCGGCACGACGCGCAGCGGGGCACCCAGTTGCTGGACACCCTGCGCTGCTACCTGGCCGCCCGACAGAACCGGGCCGCCACCGCGCAGGCGCTGCACCTGCACCCGAACACGGTGACCCAGCGCCTGCAGCGCGTGGAGTCGCTGACCGGGTTGGAGCTGGCCGACCCGGAGGCAATGGTGCAGGTGCGGGCCGCGTTGACCGTGCTGGACGTGGCCGGCTTCCGGTTCGAGGACGGTGAACCGTGACCGGGCCCGCCGGGGCCGCCGGGCCCGCCGGGGCCGCCGGGGCCGCCGGCCCCCGCGCCGAGGGCACCGGCCGGACCGGCCTGGTCGCGGCGACCGTGACCCAGCGCGACGGCACGGTCGTGCTCGCCGATTTCACCCTGCTGGCCGAGCCCGGCGAACTGCTGGCCGTCCTCGGACCGTCGGGCTGCGGCAAGTCGACCCTGCTGCGGGCGTTGGCCGGGCTGCTGCCGGTCAAACCCGGTCAGGTGATGATCCAGGGCCGCGACGTCACCGGCCGCCCACCGGCCGACCGGGACGTGGCCATGGTGTTCGAGAAGACGGCGCTGTATCCCACCCTGGACGTGGCCCGCAACATGGGCTTCGGTCTGGCGCTGCGGCACACCTCGGCCCCCGAGGTGCAGCAACGGGTGGAACACCAGTCGCGCCGGCTGGGCATCTGGAGCCTGCTGCGCCGCAAACCCACCGAGATCTCGATGGGCCAGCGCGGCCAGGCCGGGGTCGGCCGGGCCCTGGTGCGCCGCCCGGCGACGTTCCTGCTCGACGAGCCGCTGGCCAACCTGGACCTGCCCGAGCGGGTCCGGATGCGCCGCGTCATCGCCGAGACGGTCAAGTCAGCCGGGGTCAGCACGTTCTACGTCACCCACGACCAGACCGAGGCGCTGGCCATCGGCGACCGGATCGCCGTGATGGAGCAGGGCCGGGTGCGGCAGATCGGCACCTCGCGGGAGCTCTACGACCAGCCGGCCAGCCTGTTCGTCGCGGACTTCGTGGCCCCGGCGCCGCTGGGGGTGCTGACCGCGCGACTGGTGGTCGCCGGTGGGGTGGCGGCGTACCGGGTCGGCGACCGGACGCTGGTCACCTGGCAGCCGGTGCCCGGAGCACTGGTCTCCCGGGTGGGCGAACCGGTGCTGCTCGGCCTGCGGGCCGAGTCGGTGACGGCGGTCCCGCCGAACCCCGATCCCGACGCGACGGTCCTGGCCGGAATCGTGACGGCGGTCGAGCGGACCGGCCGGGACACCTTCCTGACCGTGGGTCTGCGCGACGGCGGCACCCTGGTGGCCCGCTTCGGCGGGCATGCGCCGGTGCGGCTCAGCGACCCCGTCGCGGTGTCCGTGGACGTGGCCGCCGCGCATGTCTTCGACCCGGCCACCGGTCGCGCGCTGCACCATCCCCAGTAGGCCGACCGCGGGACCCGTCCGGCGATGGAGAGGCACGTCACGGCCCGGCCCCACGAAGTTAACGTGGTGCGGCTTGCTCCCGGCGGCCCGGGCTGGTTTGCTGAAGGGGCATCGAAAGTCCGCCGCCCCGCGGCCGTGATTTTCGACATCATCCGCATCACCGGCCCCAGAGCATGTCTCTGCCGAGATGCCGTGATCAGCGGATTCCCTCTCTCCACCCCGCCGCCCCCTGGGCCAACGTCGGCCTCCCCTGCCGCAGACCCGAAGGATTCCTGATGAGCGCTCCAGTACCCGCCACCCGAGCGGGACGCTGTGACTGTTGTTCCACCGCCTACCGGGCGGGCACCCCGATCGTCTGGGATTCGGTCGTCGCCGGTTGGGTGCTGGCCGGTCACCGCAGCGCGGGCAGCCGCCGCTAGCGTCCCGGCCGGGCCGGGTCCCGGCCCGGTACCGGCCTACCGGACCGGGGCCGGTGGACACCTCTGGTAGACCGGTCCCATGACGTCCGAACACCTCGAGATCGAGCGAAAATATGATGCCCCGCAAGACTTGCCCTGGGTCGAGCTGAGCTCGCTGCCCGGAGTCGGCGCGCTGTCCGATCCGGCGGTCAAGCACCTGGACGCCACCTACTTCGACACCGACACCCTGGCGCTGACCCGGGCCGGCATCACCCTGCGCCGGCGGACGGGCGGATCGGACGCCGGTTGGCATCTGAAGGTGCCGGCCGCCGCCGGTGCCCGCACCGAGTTCGGCGAGCCCCTCAAGGACCACCCGACCCCGCCCACCGCGCTGCTCGACCGGGTTCGGGTGCACGTCCGCGACCACGAGTTGCACCCGGTCGCCCGGCTGGAGAGCCGGCGCACGGTGCACAAGCTGCTCGGCCCGCAGGGCGCCGTGCTGGCCGAGGCCGTCGACGACGTGGTCCGGGCCAGCGCCCCGGGTCCGGGCGGCTCGGCCGACGTGTCCGACTGGCGCGAGTGGGAGGTCGAACTGGTCGACGGGTCCGAGGAGCTGATCGAGGCGGCCGATGCGGTGATCCGCGCGGCCGGGGCGACGGCCTCGCCCTGGCCGTCCAAGCTGGCCCGAGCCCTGCACGGGCGGCTGGCCGGCCTGCCCACCCGCCCCGACCCGGCCCACCTGAGCCCCAAGAGCCACGCCCGTGACGTGGTGCTGGCCCACCTGGCCGAGCAGGTCCACGTCATCCTCGCCCGGGACCCGCTGGTGCGCACCGACGAGCCCGACGCCGTGCACAAGATGCGGGTGGCGACCCGCCGGCTGCGCAGCGCCCTGGCCACCTTCCGTCCCCTGCTCGACCGGACCGTGACCGACCCGCTGCGCGAGGAGCTCAAGTGGATCGCCGGTGAGCTGGGCGGGGCCCGCGACGCCGAGGTGCTCCGGGCGCGGCTGCTGGCCGAGATCACCGCCGAACCCGACGAGCTGGTGCTGGGCCCGATCGCATCCCGGATCGGCACCGACCTGCAGGTGCAGCACAAGAAGGCCCACGACGAGCTGCTGGTCGCCCTGGACTCCGGCCGCTACTTCCGGCTGCTCGACCGGCTGGACCAGCTGGTCGCCGACCCGCCGTTCACCGAGGACGGGGACCGCAAGGCACGCAAGGTGCTCACCGCTTGCGTGCGCAAGGCCTACCGCCGGGTGACCAGGCTGGTGCAGGCCGGCGAGCCGGCCGACCATGCGCATCGCGACGAGTGGTACCACGAGATTCGCAAGGCGGCCAAGCGGCTGCGCTACGCGGGGGAGTCCGTCGCGCCGGCGTTCGGCGAGCCGGCTCTGGTGCTCGCCGCCCGGGCCGAGGCCCTGCAGGAGGCGCTCGGCGAGCACCAGGACAGCGTCGTGGCTCGCGCGGCGCTGCGTGAGCTGGGCGTGCGGCTGCACCTGGACGGGGACAACGCCTTCACCCTGGGCCGGCTGCACGCGTTGGAGCAGGTCCGCGGGGACAAGGCGCTGGGCGAGTTCGCACAGGACTGGGCCGCGCTGGCCGACCCGAAGACGACCGCCTGGCTGCGCAGCTGACGGCCGGAGCGACCGCCGGCGGGGCCGGAACGGTCGCCCCCGGCCCTGGCGGCCGCCCTACAGCGACGCGGGCAGCCCGAACCGGGCGAACAGCGAGGTCTCCAGGAAGTAGGTGATCCGGGCGATCTTGTCCCCGTCCAGGTCGAGCACCTGGATGGAGAAGGGCCGGTGGGTGCCGTCGGCGGCGAGCTTGTAAGCCGCGAACGCCGGCGATCCGTTGACCTCCAGCGCGATCAGCTTGGACTGCCGGCAGGCCGCGCCCGGCCCCAGGTGCCAGGCGGCGATGTCGTCCCGCCCGGACAGCCAGAGCGCGAACGGCGGCATGGACGCGGTGGCGTCCTGCCGCAGCAGCAGCACCAGCGCGTCGATGTCGTAGCTGGTGAAGGCCTTGACGTAATCGGCCAGCAGGCCCTTCTGCGCCTCGTCCATCGGGTCGGCGTGGGTCCCGGCCGCCGGGTCGACGGCGGCCAGGGTGGCCCGGGCCCGCTGGAGTGCGCTGTTGACCGAGGCGACGGTGCTGTCCAGCAGGTCGGCCACCTCCGCCGCGCTCCAGCGCAGCACCTCGCGCAGGATGAGCACGGCCCGCTGGCGGGGCGGCAGGTGCTGCAGGGCGGCAATGAAGGCCAGCCGGACCGAGTCCTTCTGCACGGCCAGATCGGCCGGGTCCGCGGTGCCGGTCAGTACCTCGCCGTCCGGCATCGGCTGGATCCAGGTGGCCTCCGGATGCGGTTGACCCAGCGATTCGGCGACCGGGGGCGACGCCGGCCCGAAGTCCATCGGCAGGGCGCGCCGGTTGCGGCTGCTCAGCAGATCCAGGCACACGTTGGTGGCGATGCGGTACAGCCAGGTGCGCAGCGAGGACCGCCCGTCGAACTTGTCCAGGGCTCGCCAGGCCCGCACCATCGTGTCCTGGACGGCGTCGTCGGTCTCGAACGCGGCGCCCAGCATCCGGTAGCAGTACCCGCCGAGCTCGCGCCGGTGGTCCTCCAGCCGGCGTTCCAGCTCGGCCCGGCCGGGTCCGGCGGTCCGCCCCGGGGCCTGATCGGTGACGAGTTCGGTCATGACGGGCGTCTCCTTGCGGTCGCCGAATGGAACGACTCCCACCATAGGAGCGGGCACCGACAGTGCCTACCGCAAGCGGCCGACGATGGCGATCCCGGCGCCGACGGGCCGGGACCGCCGAGCGGGTCAGGTGGAGGTCTGCGCGACGATGAGGTTGCCGGCCTTGCGGACGTAGAAGCTGGCGATGGCGAACAGGATGCCGGCCATGATCGCCCAGATCGCCACCAGCCAGAGCAGGCTGACCAGCAGTGCGGCCGGGTTGAACAGCACGATGACGCCGAACGCGAAGGCCAGCACGCCCCAGGCGACGAACCAGCCCCAGCCGGACCCGGGCTGCTTGCGCAGGGCCAGCCCACCGGCGATGCCGGAGATGCCGGCCAGCAGGGCCCAGAAGGCGACCAGGAAGGCGATGACCGTCCCGCTCTCCTTCGGCCAGACCAGGATGACGATGCCGGCCAGGATGGACAGGGCGCCGACCACGAGGTCGCCGGTGCCCGACTGCCCGGACCGGCGGGCGGACAGGCCCTGGAAGATCGACATGATGCCGTCGACGATCAGGTAGGCCACGAAGATGATGGCGAAGACCCAGACCGATTGCTTCGGCCAGATCAACATGGCCATGCCCAGCAGGATCAGGATGATCCCGCGGACCAGGATGACCCACCAGTACTTGGCGGCGATCTCACCCATGCCGCGCACGTTTGTCGTCATGATGAACTCCTCATGGCGGACGCGGGCGCCCGCCCCCATTGCCCATGCCGCGCGACCGCGGATCGTGGCGACGGTATCAGCGCCGATGCACGAATTTTGTCGATCTTGGGTGACATCTTGATCTCGGGGCGGTGACGCCGATCTCAGGTCGAATGCGGGTCAGCCGGCCTGCGCGTCGTCACTCATGTCGTCGTCACTCATGTCGACGTCTGCCGGGTCGTTCTCTTCCGGATCGCTGTCGGGCGGGTCGTCACTGATGTCGTCGGCGTCCAGGGCGCCGACCCCCATCAGGCTGGAGTCCAGGAACGCCTTCTCGTCCGGCCGGTGGCGCAGCACGGTCTGCATGTAGGACTGGGTCGCGTAGTCCATCGAGACCTCCCGCTCGGCCGCCTGGGTCAGGTACCAGCGGTGTTCGAGCACCTCGTGGAAGACCTCGGCCGGTTCGAGCTTCTCGGCCAGCCCGGCCGGGATGGCCTCGACGACGGGGTCGTAGACGTCGGTGACGTAGTGGTGGGCCACGGTGTCCTCGTCGACCTCGGTGCCGGGCATGACGGCCTGCGACCGGTAGGTGTCCAGGTCGTTGAGGATGCGCCGGGCCTGGTTCTCCTGCACGTTGATGCCGGTCAGGGCGAACAACCGCTTGCGGTGGTGGCCGGCGTCCACGACCTGGGTCTGCACCATCACGTGCGGGTCGCCGTCGTGCTCGTTGATGTGGATCTGGGCCACGTCGAAGCCCAGCTCGTTGAGCTTGCGCAGCCGCTGCTCGATGCGCCACCACTCGTCGTCGCCCATGGTCTGTGGCGCGGTGAGCAGCTCCCAGAGCCGCTCGTACCGTTCGATGACCGACATCGCGGTCTCCAACGGGTCGATCGACTCGGGTAGCAGGCCGGACATCTGCAGGTCCAACAGCTCGCCGGCGACGTTGGTCTCCACGATGTCCAGATCCTGCAGGCGCTGCCCCTTGGACAGTGACTCGCGCAGCTCGCCGGTCTCGGCGTCCACCAGGTAGGCGGCCAGGGCGCCGGCGTCGCGCCGGAACAGGGTGTTGGACAGCGAGCAGTCCTTCCAGGCGAAGCCGACCAGGTGCAACCGGACCAGCAGCTCGGCCAGTGCGTCCAGCAGCTTGGTCTCCAGCTCCGGGTCCATCCGGCGGGAGAACAGGGCCCGGTAGGGCAGGGAGAACTTCAGGTGCTTGGTGACCAGGGCGGCGTCCAGCGGCTCGCCCTCCGGGGTCATCCGGTTGGCCACCACGCCGACCGCCTGCACCACCGGCAACTCGCGTTTGGCCAGCTCGCGCAGCAGCCCGTACTCGTGCTCGGCCAGTCCCTGGCTGATCTCCTTGATCGCGTAGACGATGCCGCCGATCCGGACGAACCGGACGACGTGCCGAGAGATACCCCGAGGCAGGGAGACCAGTTTCTCCTTGGGCCAGCGTTCCAACGCCGTTGACCAGGGCAGGGTCAGCAGGTCCATGGGGTCGGGTCCGGTCGCGAACTGCATGCGCACCGGATCAGCCTGACACAGGAGATGATCACGGGCCCGTCGGTGCGCGGTCACGCCGGGGCTCCGCGGCCCGTTACGGTGACCGAGGAGGCAATCATGTCCGGCCCGTCCGAAACACATCTCAACGATCTGAACCTGCCGCCGGCTCCGCGTGCGGATCCGGCGCTCTATCCGGGGGAGCGACTCGCCTTCGACTACCTGCTGCGCGACGACCGGGTGCGTCCGCTCTCGCCCGGGGTCGACGGCTGGCCCGACGGGCGTGACGGCCGGACGGCGGTGGTGGCGTTCGGCGCGAACGCGGCGCCGGCCCAGCTGGTGGCCAAGTTCGGCGGTCACGGCGGACCCATCGCGGTCACCCGGGCCCGGCTGCACGGGTGCGTGCTGGCCCACTCCGCGCACGTCAGCGACCCCGGCTACCTGCCGTGGGTGCTTGTCGACTCGCCCGGCGCGGCGGTCGACTGCGCGGTGCTCTGGTTGGACGAGGGCCAACGGGCCCGGCTGGACGTCACCGAGCCCAACTACGAGCTGGTCCCGGTCGCGGCCGAGCGGTACCTGCTGCACCTCGCCGCGAGCGAGACCCCGGCCCGGGTCCCGGTGCGGGCGGCCGTCTACCGGGGCCGTTGGGGGGCGCTGCGTTGGCCCGAGGCCGACCGGCCGCTGCCGGCCGGCACCCAGCGGCAGCTGTTCGAACGGCTCGCCGCGCTGGGCTGGTTCCGCAACATGGTCGGCTCGGGGCCGCTGCGCGAGCGGCAGGCCCGGCTGGCCGGCGACGCCGCCCTGCGCGACCGGATGCGGGACGAGCTGGTCGAGCGGGGCATGACGGTCCCCGACGGCTGGCGGGTCGACCCCGCCGGCTGAGCCCCCGCCCGGCCCGGCCCGACCCCGCCCCCGCCCCGCCCCTCACCCGGCCCCGCCCGGCCACCCCCGGGCCCGAGTGTGCAGAAACGGCCCTCATCCGAGCGGATGAGGGCCGTTTCTGCACACTCGACGGGGTTCGGGGCGGGGCGGGCCGGGTGAGGGGCGGGGCCGGTGGGGGAGGCAGCGCCGGGGCCGAGGGTGGGCCGGGCGAGCCGGTGGGCTCAGGTGGTGACGAGCTCGTCGCTGGTGGCCAGGACGCGCTCGTCCCCGGTCAGGACCGGACGGGCGGCCAGCGGCCGGCGCAGCAGGAGCACCAGGCCCAGGGTGACCAGGGCGGCGCCCAGGATCACCCCGGCCATCGGCACCGGCGAGGACGCGTCGAACAGCCCGGACAGCGGGGCGATGAACGCGCCGACGGCAAACTGGATCGCGCCCAGCAGGGCGGCCGCGCTGCCGGCCCGGTGGGCATTCTGGGCCAGCGCGATCACCGGCACGGCCGGCAGCAGGATCCCCGCGGTCAGCAGCGTGAGCACCAGCAGCGCGGCGATCGGCAGCACACCCAGGCCCAGGATGGACACGGTCAGCAGGGCCGCGGCGGTGAGCACGGACACCAGCACCCCGGTCAGCAGGATCCGCTCGGGGCGCACCCGCCCGATCAGCGCACCGTTGATCTGGGTGCCGGCGGTGATGGCCACCGCGCCGGAGGCGAAGATGGCCGCGAACTGGCCGGTGCTCAGGCCGAAGCCCTCCTGGAAGACGAAGGTCGCCGAGGAGACGTAGGTGAAGATGCCGGCGAGCGAGAAGCCGCCGACGAAGGCCAGCCCGACGAACACCGGGTCCCGCAGCAGGGAGGCGTACGAGCGGGCCGCCGCCCCCAGGCCGCCCGCGCGGCGCCGCTCGACCGGCAGCGATTCGCGCAGGAACACCGCGGCCAGCACCAGCAGCACCGCCCCGACGACGGCCAGCGCGGCGAACATCATCCGCCAGCTGCCCCAGGCCAGGAACTGCGCGCCGATGACCGGGGCGATGGCCGGGGCCACGCCGACCACCAGCATCATCCGGGCCAGCGCCTTGCCGACCCGGACCCCGTGGAATCGATCCCGGATGATCGCGGTGGAGAGCACCATGCCGGCGGCCGCGGTGAAGCCCTGGACGAAACGCAGCCCGGTCAGCATCTCGACCGATCCGGCGAACACGATGCCGGCCGAGGCGACCACGTACACGCTCAGCGCGACCAGCAGGGGCCGCCGGCGGCCGAGCGCATCGGACACCGAGCCGATCACCAGCTGGCCCAGGGCCAGGCCGGCCAGGGTCGCCGTGATGGTCAGTTGGACGGCCGCCGGGTCGGTGGCCAGGTCTGAGGTGATCTGCGGGAACGCGGCCAGGTACAGGTCGATGGTGAACGGCCCGATCGCGGTCAGCGCCCCGAGCAGCATGATCAGGGAGGCCGGGATCCGGCTCTCGCGAACGCTGACAGTCATGAATGAAGTACCCCTTGAAGTTTGTTGACTCCTGAACCAACCCGGCGCCCCGGACGGGCATTCCCGGGCCGGGCGCGGATGTGCTCAGGCGCGACTGGTCGGCCCGGAGCGGGCCCGGCCGGCCGGGCGGGACACCGCCCGCATCCGCCCGGTGTCCAACGGCGAGTCCTCCCGGACCGGACGCCCGGACCGGTGGCCCGGGGTGCGGCCCAGCGGCAGCCGATGCGGACCGGTCTGGTCGGCCGGGATGGGCCGCCGGTCGGGGCGCCGGTGCGGCGGCAACGGGCCGGCCAGCGGCGCCGCCTGCAGCAGGTGGCCGGCGGTGCGGATGATCTCCAGCGATTCGGCCAGGGTGGTCGACCGGGGCGGCCGCGGGCGCCGGGCCTGGCCGAGCACGTCCAGATCGCGCAGCACCCGCTCGACGGTCTGCAGGACCGGCTCGGAGAGCTCCCAGCCGTTGTCCGCCGACCATCCGCAGGTCGTCGGCCCGGTCCCGGGCCTCCCGCAGCCGGGCCAGCGCGGCCGTCAGCCGCTGCTCGGTGCTGGTGACGTGTTCGGTGCCCTCGTGCCGGGCCAGCTCGCCGAACGCCTCGACGCTGGCCGCGACGTCGGAGAGCAGCTCGGCGAAGACCAGCCGCAGGTCCTCGCCCCGGGTCGGGTCCAGGGTGGGATGGTCGCGGACGCCGTCCAGGATCGACCGGAACATGCTGCGCACGGTGACCGTGGTGTGCTCCAGGGCGTCCAGCTCGGCCCGCAGGCTGTCGTTGGTGTCGGGCACGACCAGGGCGCGGGTGTTGAGCCGGCGGCCCTGCTCGGCCTGGCCGCAGGGCCTTGTCGATCTCGGGCACGTTGCGGCTCAGCGTCCGGGCGTCGTCCATCCAGCGGATGGCCTGGGCGTCGGTGATCGGCTCGGCCAGTTCGGCCGATGCGGTGCGCAGCAGCCGGGCCAGTTCGGCGGCGAACCGCTGCACCGCGGCGGCGGCCGAGTCCGAGCCCACCGCGGGCGGCACGATCAGGTTGACCAGCATGCCGACGGCCACCCCGAGCAGCGTCTCGCTGATCCGGTCGGTGGCCGCGGCCTCGGCGCCGCCGACGGCCAGCACCAGCATGGCGCTGATCGGCACCTCGATCAGGTGCGGCCCCAGCCGCATCAGCTGGCCGACCATGATCGACAGCGCGACCAGCACGCCCAGGCTCCACCAGGTCAGGCCGACCACGCTGGAGAACAGCACGGCCAGCAGCACCCCGGTGGCCACGCTGATGATGCGCTGCACCCCGCTGGTCAGGCTGTCCTTGAGGGTGATCTCCACGACCAGCAGCGCGGTCAGCGGGGCCAGGATCGGCACGGTGCCGGGGAACAGGGCCAGCGCGGCGCTGAACGCGGCCACGGCCGCGCCGGACAGGCGCAGAGCCCGGGCGATGGCCGGACGGCCGCGCAGGCGCAGTCGGGTCATCCCCACGTCCACGAGACGACGAATGGCGGTGGGCATGCTCGGCCTGCTCCCTTCGGAGTGTGCGGTGTCGCAACGGTGTGATCGGCCCACGTCGGGCCGCACTGGTCAGACGCCCCGTGGCGAGCGTCGGATGGGTGCGCGTGATGTGATCTCTGGCATCCCGGATCTCGCCCCATTCAGAGGATTGCCGCCATGGACCTGCCCGACACGCTGCACCGGCTGGCCGCCGCCCACAGCATCGCCACCGAGTTCTGGGACTGGCAGGGCCGTCACGTCCAGGTCTCCGATCGGTCGATCACCCGCGTGCTGGAGGCGTTGGGCGTGGACGTCGCCACCCCGGACGCGGCCGAGCAGGCCCTGCGCGACCACGACGACGCCCCCTGGCGGCGCCTGCTACCGCCGGCCCTGGTGATCCGGGCGGGTTGGGCCCCGACGGTGAACGTGCACGTCCGCGACGGGGCCGCAGTGGACGTCTGGATCGAGTTGGAGGGCGGCGGGTACCGCTCGAGCCTGGTGCAGGAGGAGAACTGGGCGCCGGCCCGGCAGGTCGGGGACCGGTGGACCGGGCAGGCCACCTTCCGCATCCCCGGGGACCTGCCGCTGGGCTACCACCGGCTCAAGGCCTGGTCCGAGGGTGACGAGGCGTCGTGTGCGCTGATCGTCACGCCGCAGCGGGTGGGCCTGCCGGAGCGGCTCGGCGACCGGCGCGCCTGGGGGATCGCCACCCAGCTCTACAGCGTCCGCTCGGCCGGCTCCTGGGGCGTCGGCGACGTGGTCGACCTGGAGGACCTGTCCGTCTGGGGGGCGGACCTGGGCGCCGGGTACGTGCTGATCAACCCGCTGCACGCGGCCGAACCGTCCGGCCGGATGGAACCCTCCCCGTACCTGCCGACCACCCGCCGCTTCCAGAACCCCATCTACCTGCGGGTCGAGCGCATCCCCGAGTACGCCGACCTGCCGGCCGCCGACCGGGCCGAGGTCGGCTCGCTCAAGGCGGCGTTGCAGCAGGACCTGGCGGGGCTGGACGCGATCGACCGGGACACCACCTGGACGGCCAAGGCCGCGGCCCTGCGCCTGGTGCACGCGGTGCCCCGGTCGGCCGGCCGGGAGCTGGCCTACGCCGCCTACCGGGAACGGGAGGGCGAGGGCCTGGACAACTACGCGACCTGGTGTGCCCTGACCGACCGGCACGGCAAGGACTGGCACGAGTGGCCGGACGAGCTGCAGCATCCGGCCACCCCGGAGGTGCTCGCCTTCCGGGCCGAACACGCCGACGACGTCGACTTCTACCGCTGGCTGCAGTTCGTGCTCGACGAGCAGCTGTCCATCGCCCAGGCGGCGACCCGGCGGTCGGGGATGGCCCTGGGCGTCATGCACGACCTGGCCGTGGGCGTGCACCCGGAGGGCTCGGACTCCTGGAGCCTGCAGGACGTCTTCGCCCAGGGCATCACCGTCGGCGCCCCGCCGGACGCGTTCAACCAGGCCGGGCAGGACTGGGCGCAACCGCCGTGGCGTCCGGACCGGCTGGCCGAGCAGGGGTACGCCCCGTTCCGGGACATGGTCCGCACGGTGCTGCGGGCCGCCGGCGGGGTCCGGGTCGACCACATCATCGGGCTGTTCCGGCTCTGGTGGATCCCGGACGGCATGGGCCCCACCGAGGGGACCTACGTGCGGTACGACCACGAGGCGCTGATCGGCATCCTGGCCCTGGAGGCGTCCCGGTCGGGCGCGATCGTCGTCGGCGAGGACCTGGGCACGGTCGAGCCGTGGGTGCGCGAGTACCTGTCGGAACGGGGCATCCTGGGCACCTCGATCCTGTGGTTCGAGTTCGAGTTCGACGGGGACGGCCGGCCGCTGCGGCCCGAGCGCTGGCGGGAGTACTGCCTGGCCTCGGTGACCACCCACGACCTGCCACCGACCGCCGGGTACCTGGCCGGCGACCACGTCCGGCTGCGCGACGAGCTGGGCCTGCTGACCCGGTCGCTGGAGGAGGAACTGGCCGCCGACGACGCCGAACGCGCCGCCTGGATCGAGGAGCTGCGGCAACGGGGCGCGCTGACCGCGGCGACGGCCTCCTCGGCCACCGGCAAGCTCGATCCGGACTCGCCCGACCTGGCCGGACTGGAGCTGGAGAGCACCGTGCAGGCCCTGCACCGGTACCTGACCTGGACCCCGTCCAAGCTGCTGTGTGTGGCCCTGACCGACATGGTCGGCGATCGCCGCACCCAGAACCAGCCGGGCACCATCGACGAGTACCCGAACTGGCGGGTGCCGTTGACCGGTCCCGACGGGGCGCCGATGAGCCTGGAGCAGGTGTTCGTCTCCAGCCGGGCCCGCCGGTTGGCCCAGGTGGTCAACGAGAGCTGAACCCGGGGCCGGCCGTCAGAGCGCGGCCAGGCGGTCGGCGGCCGCGCGGGCGGCGGCGCCCGGGTCCTCGGCCTCGGTGATCATCCGCACGACCACGGCCCGGCGGGCGCCGCGGGCGATGACCTCCTCGAGCCGGGCGGCGTTCTCGATGCCGCCGATGGCGAACCACGGCCGCGCGTCCTGCCGGGCCACCCCGTGGTCGAGCAGGCCCAGCCCGGCCGCCGGACGGCCGGGTTTGGTCGGGGTGGTCCAGGTCGGGCCGGCGCAGTAGTAGTCGACCCCCGGCTCGGTGCGGGCCGCGTCCAGCTGGGCCGGGTCGTGGGTGGAGCGGCCGATCAGCACCTCGTCGCCGACGATCCGCCGGGCCAGCGGCACCGGCAGGTCGTCCTGGCCCAGGTGCAGGATCGGCGCCCCGCTGGCCAGCGCGACGTCGGCCCGGTCGTTGACCGCCCACAGCTTGCCGTGCCGCTGGGCCGCCGCGGCCAAGACCTCCAGCAGCCGGAGCTCCGCGCGCGCCTCCAGCCCCTTCTCCCGCAGCTGGACGATGTCGACGCCGTTGGCCAGCACCGCGTCCAGGAACGGTTCGAGGTCGCCCTGCCGGGCGCGGGAATCGGTGCACAGGTACAGGCGGGCCCGGGCCAGCGCGGGACGGGCATCGTGGGGGGAGCTCACCGGCGCCATTGTGCCCAGCCGGGAGTTGCGCCCCGGTGGCAGGCCCGTCCGGAGCCGGTCGAGTGAAGGTTCGGCGCCGCCGGGCGACGCCGAACCTTCGGTCGGCGGGTGCGCGGCCCGGCGCCCGTGTCCACCCGGTCCACCCGTGCCCGCCCGTTGGGCGGCCGGCGGCGGCCGGAGTAGGGTGCCAGGTGCACGCGGGAGCCCGATGGATCGGGCTGAGAGGGTGGCTGCCAGCCGCCGACCGTCCGACCTGAACCGGATCATGCCGGCGTAGGGAGATTGCCCCCGGACGAGTCGGCAGTCTGGTTCCCCATCCGCGAACCGTGCCGACCGAAGGGATCGCCGGCCGTGAACCAGGCTTGCCGACCGCACCCAGCGCACCCACCCGGCCGCGCGGCGCCGGCCGGAGCGCGGCCATGAGCGCGGGCCGCGCGGCTGCGCCGGACGTGCTCGTCCTCGGTGCCGGGGTGATCGGGCTGTCCATCGCCTGGCGGTGTCTTGGTCGCGGACGGTCGGTCGCCGTGGTCGACCCGGCGCCCGGCTCCGGGGCGTCGTGGACGGCGGCCGGGATGCTGGCGCCGGTCACCGAACTGCACTACGGCGAGCAGCCGTTGCTGGCCCTGAACCTGGCCTCGGCCGCCCGCTACCCCAGCTTCGCGGCCGAGCTGACCGCGGCGACCGGCCGGGACATCGGCTACCGCCGCACCGGCACCGTGGTGGCCGCCTGGGACGGCGCCGACCTGGCCGCCCTGCGGGATCTGGCCGCCTTCGCCGCGACCCTCGACCAGAGCATGCAGCCGTTGACCTCCCGCGAGCTGCGCGGGCTGCTGCCGGGCATCGCGCCGGGCCTGCCCGGTGGCCTGCTGGCCGCCGACGACCACCAGGTCGACAACCGGCTGCTGCACGCCGCGCTGCTGGCCGCGGTGGTCGGCGCCGGGGGTGAACTGGTCGCCGAGACGGTCGCCCGGATCGAGGTCGTCGACGGTCGGGCCACCGGCATCACCACCGCCGACGGCACCGTCCGGTCGGCCGGGGTGCTGGTGCTGGCGGCGGGCGCGCACTCGGGCCGGATCGCCGGTCTGCCGGCCGCCGCGCGGCCCCGGGTGCACCCGGTGAAGGGCCAGACCCTGCGCCTGCGGATGGACCCGGACGCGCTGCCGCCGCGGATCCTGCGGGGCAGCGTCAAGGGGTCCCCGGTCTACCTGGTGCCGCGGGCCGGCGGCGAGCTGGTGATCGGCGCGTCCACCGAAGAGGCCGGGTTCGACTGCACAGCCCGGGCCGGCGCGGTGTACGAGCTGCTGCGCGACGCCCAGTCGTTGCTGCCGGCGGTGTCCGAGGCCGAGCTGGTCGAGGTGAGCACCGCGCTGCGGCCGGGCTCACCGGACAACGCCCCGCTGCTCGGCCCGTCCTGGGTGGACGGGCTGATCCTGGCCACCGGGCACTACCGCAACGGCATCCTGCTCACCCCGATCACCGGCGACGGCATCGCCGACCTGATCACCGACGGCCGGGTGCCGGCCGCCCTGGCTCCCTTCGCCCCGCACCGCACTGCCCCCCAGGAGGTTCGATGAACGTGATGGTCAACGGCCAGCCGCGGCAGGTGGCCGCCGGCACCACCCTGCAGGCCCTGATCGGCGCCCAGACCGGCGGCGGCCGGGGCGGGGCGGCCGCGCTGGACGGGGACGTGGTGCCCCGCTCGCAGTGGCCGTCCACCACCCTGCGCGACGGCAGCGTCGTCGAGATCGTCACGGCGGTGCAGGGTGGCTGAGCGAGGCGACGACCCGTTCGTCATCGCCGGGGTCACCCTGGCGTCCCGGCTGCTGCTGGGCACCGGCGGCGCGGCCAGCATGACGGTGATCGAGGAGACCATCGAGGCCTCCGGCACCGCGCTGTGCACGGTGTCGATGCGCCGGCACGGGGTGGCCGCCGAGGGCTCGCTGCTGGACGTGCTGGACGCCCGCGGCGTGCGCATCCTGCCCAACACGGCCGGCTGCCGGACGGTCCGCGAGGCGGTGCTGACCGCCGAGCTGGCCCGGGAGGCGCTGGAGACCACCTGGGTCAAGCTGGAGGTGGTGGCCGACGAGTTCACCCTGCTGCCGGACCCGATCGAGCTGCTGGACGCGGCCGAGCAGCTGGTCGGTCGCGGCTTCGTGGTGCTGCCTTACACCAACGACGACCCGATCCTGGCCCGCCGGTTGCAGCAGGCTGGGTGCGCGGCGGTGATGCCGCTGGGCGCGCCGATCGGCACCGGCCTGGGCCTGACCAACCCGCACAACATCGAGCTGATCGTGTCCGAGGCCACCGTGCCGGTGATCCTGGACGCCGGCATCGGCACCGCCTCGGACGCGGCGCTGGCCATGGAGCTCGGGTGTGACGGGGTGCTGCTGGCCTCCGCTGTCACCCGGGCCCAGGACCCGCAGCTGATGGCCACCGCGATGCGGCACGCGGTGCTCGCCGGCCGGGCCGCGCGGCGGGCCGGCCGGATTCCCAAGCGGGTGCACGCGCAGGCCTCGTCCCCGGTGCACGGGATGGCCGTGCTGTAGCGATCGGTGCCGGGGATCAGCGGGCCGCGCCCAGCGTTGCCTTGATGTCGGTCTTGAGTACCTTGCCGACCTTGGAGCGGGGCAGGTCCGGCCACAGGTGGACCTGCTTGGGGGTCTTGACGCTGCCGATGAGCGTCTTGACGAAGGCGATGACCTCGGCCTCCCGCAGGTCGGTCCCGGGTTGGGCCTGCACGACGGCGACGACTCGCTCGCCCCACTTCTCGTCCGGCAGCCCGATCACCGCGCAGTCGCGGACCCCGGGGTGCTGCATCAGGGCCTGCTCCACCTCGGTGGAGTAGACGTTGAAGCCGCCGGTGATGACCATGTCCTTGGCCCGGTCAACGATGAACAGGTACCCGTCGTCGTCGAGGTAGCCGATGTCGCCGGTGTGGTGCCAGCCGAACCGGGAGGCCTCCGCGGTGGCCTGCCGGTCGCGGTAGTAGCCGGGGGTGACCAGCGATCCCCGGACCACGATCTCGCCCCGCTCGCCGGGGCCCAGCAGCGCGCCGGCGGCGTCCATGATGCCCACCGTGACCAGCGGGGCCGGGCGGCCGGCCGAGGCCAGCCGGCCGACCGCGACGGTGCCGTCGGGCTCGAAGTGGTCGGCCGGGGCCATCGTCGAGATCATCATCGGCGCCTCGGTCTGCCCGAACAGCTGGCCCATCACCGGGCCGATGCGGGTGAGCGCCTCCTGCAGCCGGGCGGCCGACATGGGGGCTGCCCCGTACCAGAAGCATTGCAGCGACGACAGATCCGTGCGGTCCAGGGCGGGCTCGGCCAGCACCATGTAGATCAGGGTGGGCGGCAGGAACGTGTGGGTGACGCCGTGCCGGGCGATCAGTTCGATGAACGTGGCCACCTCCGGCCGGCGCATGATCACGATCTCCCCGCCCTGGCAGAGCATCGGGAAGCACAGGACGCCGGCGGCATGGGTCAGCGGGGCCAGGGCCAGGTAGACCGGACGGCCCCGGAACGGGTAGCTCATCAGGGTGATGGCCGTCATCGTCTCCAGGTTGCGGCCGGTGAGCATGACGCCCTTGGGTCGGCCGGTGGTGCCGCGGGTGCCGACCAGCATGGCGAAGTCGTCCAGCGCCGGCAGGTCGCAGGCCGGGGCCGGTTCCGGGTCGGTCGCGGTGCTCGGCCGCCCGGCGGCCAGGAACTGGGCCCAGGTCAGGGTGTCCGGGGCGGCCGGCCCGTCCAGGCACACCCAGGTGTGCACCTTGGGCAGGTCGGCCCGGATCCGGTTCACCAGGGGCGCGAAGGACTGCTGGTAGACCAGCACCGAGCAGTCGAACAGGTCCAGCAGTTGCCGGTTCTCGGTGGCCTCGTTGCGCGGGTTGATCGGGCACCAGACCGCACCCGCCCGGCTGATGCCGAACACGCAGCTGAAGGCGATCGGGTCGTTGGCCGACAGGATCGCCACCGTCTCGCCCGGGGTGACGCCGGCCGCGACCAGCGCCGCGGCCACCCGGTGGGACAGCGCCTGCACGTCGGCGTAGCTCATCGTCGTGCCGTCGGTGGTCAGGCACGGCCGGTCGGGGCCGAGCGAGGCCCCCTTGTCCAGGTAATCGACCAGTCGCATGGACCCTCGATTCACCCTTGAACGGTCGGCCGGCGCGGAGCGTGAGTTTTCACATGCCCATCCCGCCGTCGACCGGCAGCCCGGCGCCGGTGATGAATCGGGCGGCGTCGGAGGCCAGGAACACCACCGCGTCGGCCATGTCCTCGACCTGGCCCAGCCGGCCGGCCGGGGTCAGCTCGACCACGGCTCCCACCGCCGCCTCCGCCGATTCGAACAGGCCGATGCCCGCGACGTCGTTGGCCAGGCCGATGCCCATCGCGGTGGGTACCAGACCCGGATAGACACAGTTGACCCGAACGCCGTAGCCGAGCTTGCCGGACTCCATGGCCGCCACCCGGGTCAGCCGGTCGACCGCCGACTTGGTCGCCGAGTAGACCGCGATGCCGGGAAAGGCGATGGTCGCGGCCACCGAGGCCACGTTGACGATGGCGCCGCCCCGGCCGGCGACCCCGCCGGGTCGCATCGCCCGCAACCCGTGCTTGAGCCCCAACGTGGTGCCCAGCACGTTGACGTCCAGCATCTTCTGGATGTCGGCCACCTGGACCTCGGTGATCAGGCTGGTGATCTCGACGCCGGCGTTGTTGACCAGGATGTCCAGACCGCCCAGCTGGGCGACGGTCTGGGTGACGGCGGCGTCCCAGGCCGCCTCGTCGGTCACGTCGAGCTTGACGAATCCGTGCTCGGGGCCGAGCGCCTTGGCCGTCTGCTCGCCGGAGTCCTGGATGTCGGCGATCATCACCGTCGCGCCGGCCCCGGCCAGGGCAATCGCCATCGCCTCGCCGAGGCCCTGGGCCCCGCCGGTGACCAGGGCCGTGCGGCCGGTGAGATCGATCGAGGTCATGGGCAGGCTCCTTTGCCTGGGCGGACGGGCCGGCCGTCGCAACCGAGGGTCGTCGCGCCGGGCTCCCCCCGAAGGAACCCGCCACGCGGCCGATGTGTGGGACAGGCTGCTCCCGAATCTGGACGACTGTCAAGACTTTTCTTGACAGTCGTCCAAACGGGTGCCGACAATGTCGATGCGAAGAGAAGCCGATGCGAAGGACAATGAGCGCAACGGGAAGGAGTCCGATGACGCGCGCCAAGCTCGCCGGACCCGACCGGTTCGAGCGCGCCGGCGTGGACAAGTTCGACGCTCGGCGGGAGGAGCTGGCCGACGCCGCCCTGGCCACCCTGGGCGAGCTCGGTTACGCCCGCACCAGCCTGCGCGAGATCGCGCAGAAGACGGCCTACTCGCACGGCCTGTTGCACTACTACTTCCGCGACAAGGTCGAGCTGATCACCTTCTGCGTGCGCCGGTACAAGGCGGCCTGTGTGCACCGCTACGACGCGGTGGTCGCCGGCGCGAGCACCGCGGACGGCCTGGTCGAGGGCTTTGCCGACGCCCTGGTCGCGACCATGGTCGCCGACTTCGCCCTGCATCGGCTCTGGTACGACCTGCGTGCGCAGTCCACCTTCGACGAGCAGCTGCGGCTCACCGTGGGCGAGTTGGACGCCCAGCTGGAGTCGATGGTCGGGCGGGTCGTGCGGCGTTACGCCCAGTTGCGCGGGGGCCGGTCGGTGGTGACGTCGTTGACCGCGTACGCCACCCTGGACGGGCTGTTCGAGAACTGCTTGGTCCGGCACATCGCGGGCGATGCCGGTGCCGTTGACGAGCTGCGAGCCGGGGCGCACTGGCTGCTGCCCGCCTGGGTGCCCCGTCCTTCGTCGGGTTGATCGCGACCGGGCCCGGTCAGGACCCTCGATCGCGAAACGCGAACCGCCCGGCCGGTTCCCGCGAGGGGATCCGGACCGGGCGGTCGGGTGATGCGGTCGGCCGATCGGCCGGGGAGAACTCAGACCTCGGTCTTGACCACGGACAGGAACTTCTCCGTGTAGGCCTTCTGGTTGGCCACGAGCTTCTCGGTGAAGTCGAAGTAGGCCGCGGAGACCTCTTCGACGGTGGGCAGACCCTCGGGGGTCGGCAGGGTGGGGACGTTCTTGGCGGCGTCCTTGGCGGCATCCGGAATCGAGGAGGTCACCCGGGCGATGGCGTCCAGGGAGGCGTCCTGGATCTTCTGGATGGTGGCCAGGTACTGCTCGGCCGCGTCCTGAGCCTGCTTGGCGAAGTCCGACATTGACTTTCCTTTCGTCGTGGGGGAGCCGGCGAGCGAGTTCTTGCGTCCTCGTCCTGACCGTCATGCGTAGTCTACCAAGCACTGCGAGGTGGGTCAAGCATCAGTCGGTTGCTGTTTCGGTCGCTGATTCGGTCCCTTATTCATCGGACTGCATGACGCCGGTGATCTCGCCGCCGGCCCGGCCGGCCGCCCCGGCGGGCCGGTCGAAGTAAGCCATGGCGAACACCGGCCGGACCACCCCGTCGACGCCGACGATCCGGTACCGGACGGCCATCACCCCGCCGGTCTCCAGTAGGTGGGTCCAGGCCTGGGCGAAGGCCGAGCGGTCGGCCGGATGGCGGTGCGTGAGCAACAGACGGGTGCTGGGGCGCAGCGAGCGCCACTGGTGGGGCGGGTACCCGTGCAGCCGGAACATGCCCGGGGACCACCACCACTGGCCGGTCGGCAGGCAGAGCCGAAACCCGCCCTTGACGCCGGCCGGCCGCTCGACGTGTTCGGTGCGATGGGCCGCGTGCAGGTCGTCCTGGCGGGAATCACCCGTAGGTGGAAGGCATTGACCGGCCATCGGACCGCTCCCTCGGGTCGCCTGAGATGTCCGGTTCCAGGTATATCCCCACCAGGGCCCGTTGAAACCGCGCTGTGAGCAAATGAACGCGTTCGGCTCACAGCGACGGCCTCAGCGGTCGCGCACGGTCAGCTCACGGCCCCGTCCGGGATCAGGGCGCCTTCTGCTTGACGTAGCTGCCCGGTGCGTCCTCCAGCGGGGCGAACTGCGCGCTGCCCAGCTTGGCCCGGGCGTTGATCTGGTTGCCGGCCTTCTCGGCCAGCCACTCGTACCAGGTCGGCCACCAGCTGCCGGGGACCTGCTCGGCCGCCTCGAACCAGGCGTCGGACTCGGCCGGGGTGCCGCCACCGTCCGGGGCGATCCAGAAGTTGCGCTTCATCTTCGCCGGCGGGTTGATGACGCCGGCGATGTGACCGCTGGCCCCGAGGACGAAGGTGGCGTTGCGCAGCAGCTGAGTGCTCTCGTACGCCGAGGTCCAGGGGACGATGTGGTCCTCCTTGGAGGCGTAGACGAACACCGGGATGTCCAGCGCGCCCAGGTCGACCTGCTCGCCGCACATGGTCAGCGCGCCCGGCTCGCGCAGCTTGTTCTCCAGGTAGGTGTTGCGGATGTAGTAGCAGAACATCGGGCCGGGCAGGTTGGTGTCGTCGCTGTTCCAGTAGAGCAGGTCGAACGCGGGCGGGGCCTGACCCTTGAGGTAGCCCTTGACCACGTACGGCCAGATCAGGTCGTTGGCCCGCAGCGCGGCGAAGACCTGGGCCAGCTCGCTGCCCTTGAGCAACCCGCCCTTGCCGATGGCCTGCTCGCGGGCGGCGACGCCCTCCTTGGTGACCAGCAGGCCGATCTCGCCGGTGTCGCTGAAATCGAGCAGGGTGGTCAGCAGGGTCAGGCTGGCCGCCGGATGCTCACCCTTGGCCGCCAGCACGGACAGCGCACTGGCCAGCAGGGTGCCGCCGATGCAGAAGCCCAGGGCGTTGAGCTTGTCCGCCTTGCTGATCTTCAGGGCCGCCTCGATCGCGGCGAACACGCCCTGCTGCAGGTAGTCGTCCCAGGTGAGCTTCTCCTGCGAGGGGCCGGCATTGCGCCAGGACACCAGGAACACCGTGTGCCCCTGCGCGACCGCGTGCCCGACGAACGAGTTCGCCGGCTGCAGATCCAGGATGTAGTACTTGTTGATGCACGGCGGCACGATCAGCAGCGGCCGCTTGTAGACCTTCTCGGTCGTCGGCGTGTACTGGATGAGCTGGATCAGCTCGTTCTGCAGGACCACGCTGCCCGGCGTGGTGCAGACGTTCTCGCCGACCTCGAACGCCTTCTCGTCGGTCATCGAGATGCGGCCCTTGGCCAGGTCCTCGGTGAACAGCCGCATGCCCTCGGCCAGGCTGGCGCCGCCGGTCTCCAGGGCCAGCTGCAACGCCTCCGGGTTGGTGGCCAGCGTGTTCGCCGGGCTCAGCGCGTCCGCGACCTGGCGTAGGGCGAAGCCCCACTGGGCCTTGGAGCGGTCGTCGATCGGCGCGGCGTCCAGGGCCTTCTGGGCCAGCTCGGTCTGGGCCAGGTAGGCCTTGGCGACCAGTTCGTACCGGGGGTCGGAGGTCCAGGCCTCGCCGCTGAAGCGGCGGTCCTTGATGGCCGCCTTGGCGTCGGCCCCGGCCTCCGCCTTCGCGGCGCCGCCGGTGAACGGCGCCCAGAACGCCTTCATCGTGTCCATCTGCCACTGGGTCATCTGGGCGACGGTCTTGGTCCACGGGGCCGCGGCCGCGGCGACCGCGGCCGAGGTGTCCGCGACGTCACCCACCGGCCACAACACCATCGGGTTCTGGGTCTTGAACAGATCGGTCAGCCAGGCGGTGGGGTCCGGCAGGGGTGAGTTCATCGGGGCTCCATGGGGATGGCGGCACGTGCGAGCACTTCATCGAGCACCCGAAAGCCTGCCATGCCGGGCCGTCGGATGCCGCGCGACGGACGTGCTCTCCCTCTCAGTGGACTCTTGACCCGGGGCGTCATCAGCGCGATAGTCATGACATGACTAGTCGGAGCCGAGCGTCCGCGTTGCGGCCGAGCCCGCTGACGCTGATGGTCCTGGTCCTGCTGGCCGAGGCGCCCATGCACCCGTACGAGATGCAGCGGGTGATGCAGGCCCGCGGCAAGGACACGGTGGTGCGGGTGCAGCGGGGGTCGCTCTACCCGGCGGTGGAGCGGCTGGCCGCGGCCGGACTGATCGAACCGATGGAGACCGAGCGGGCCGGGCGGCGGCCCGAGCGCACCGTGTACCGGCTGACCGACGAGGGCCGGGACACCGCCGAGTTGTGGCTGACCGGGATGCTGCGGGAGGTCCGCAACGAGTTTCCCGAGTTCGCGGCGGCGTTGTCCTTCCTGCCGCTGCTGTCCGCCGCGGAGGCCCGGTCCGAGCTCATGGCGCGGCTGGTCCAGTTGGGCAAGTCGATCGCCGCGGTCCGCTCGGTGACCGACGGGCTGACCGCGCAGTACCAGTTCCCGCGGTTGTTCCTGATCGAGACCGAGTACCAGCTGGCGATGCTCGAGGCCGAGCACGCCTGGGTCAGCGGGGTCGTCGAGGACATCGCCAGCGGCCGGCTGACCTGGGACGCCGAGCAGATCCGGGCCTGGGCCGACGGCGTCGCCCGCGGCGGCGCCCTGGTCCCCGGCATTCCCCGGCCGATGTCGGAGAACGGGCCGCCTCGGTAGGGGTCCGAACCCGCGCGGCCACCATCCCGGCGGCCGAGCGATGGCCGGCGGTGTGCGCCAACACACCGCCGGCCCGCACGAACCAGCGTCCGCGCGACACCGCGTCAGGGCCGAGCCACCGAGCCATCGGCATACCCACCACTCACACCTGTGCAAGGAGATTTTCCCATGTCCGCACCCACCCCGCCGTCGGTCACCGTGACCGGCGTGCCCATCCACGGCCGGCGGCCGGTCCGCCCGACCCTGGTCATCGCCGTGTTCTGCCTGGGCCTGTTCTTGACCCTGCTGGACATCACGATCGTCAACATCGCCATCCCCGACCTGGTCACCGACCTGAACGCCACGCTGGAGACCGTGCTGTGGGTGGGCTCGGCCTACTCGTTGACCTACACCGTGCTGCTGATCACGGCCGGCCGGTTGGGTGACATCCACGGGCCGCGGCGGCTGTTCCTGATCGGGCTGGCCGTGTTCACCCTGGCCAGCCTGGCCTCGGGGCTGTCCCAGACGCCGGGTCAGCTGATCGCGTTCCGGGCGATGCAGGGCGTCGGGGCCGCCCTGCTGGCACCGCAGGGACTGCCGATCATCACCTCGATCCTGCCGCCGGCCAAGCGAGGCCCGGCCTTTGCCGCGACCGGCATCATGTCCGGCCTGGGGGTGCTGGCCGGTCCGACCCTGGGCGGCCTGCTGGTGACCCACGTGGGCTGGCGCTGGATCTTCTTCCTGAACATCCCGATCGGGGTGGCCGCGTTCGCGCTGGCGTTCGCCGTCATGCCCGATGTGCGGCCCGGCCGGCGGCACCGGCTCGACCTGGTCGGCGTGGCCCTGCTCACCGCCGGCCTGCTCGGGGTGGTGTTCGGGCTGATCGAGGGTGAGCGGTACGACTGGGGCACGGTCGCCGGGTTCGTCACCATCCCGATGATCATCGCCGGTGGAGCCGTCCTGCTCGTCCTGTTCCTGTGGCGTCAGGCGGTCACCCAGGACCGGGAACCGTTGCTGCCGTTCGCCGTCTTCGCCGATCGCAGCTTCACCGTGATGACCCTGGTCTTGCTGGCCATGGGGTTTGCCATGGTCGGCATGTTCCTGCCGCTGACCATCTACTACCAGTCGGTGGTCGGGCTGACCGCGATCGCCGCCGGGCTCGTCATCGGCATCCAGTCGATGGCCATGATGATCACCTCCGGGATTGTCGGCGGTCTGTCCGGCTCCGGCCGGATCCCGATGAAGTGGGTGCTCTTCGCCGGGTTGCTGCTGTTCGCCGGCGGCATGGTCGAGATCGCGGCGGTGGCCACGCCGGACTCCGCGTGGTGGGTGTTCGTACCCGGGCTGGTCGCGGCCGGGATCGGGCTGGGCTGCGTCTGGACCCCGGTGTTCGGGCTGGCCACCCGGGACATGCTGCCGGCCCGGGCCGGGGTGGGTGCCGGCGTGCTGGACACGGTCCAGGAGTTCGGGGCGGTGCTGGCCACGGCGATCCTGGGTGCGGTCCTGGCCAACCGGCTGGCCGATGCCATGGTCGCGCAGGCCCAGCTGGTCGCCGCCGGACTGCCGGCGGCGGCCCGGGCGCCGTTCGTGGACGGGCTGACCCAGGCGGCGCACGGCGGGTTGTCGGTGGGCGCGGGGCAGGCGCAGTCCTCGTGGCCGGCCGACGTGCCGGCGGCCCTGGCCGACCAGCTGGCCGCGGCCGCGCAGCAGACCTTCGCGGCCGCGTTCACCGACGCCATGGGCCCGGTGATCCGGGTGGCGATCGGGGTCGTCCTGGCCGCGGCGGTCGCCGTGCTGTTCGTGCGATCGCGGAGCACGGTCGCCGGTGCCGGTGCCGGTGCCGGTGCCGGTGCCGGTGCCGGTCCGGTCGCCGGTGCGGTCGCCGGCGCCGATCCAGCGGCCGCGCCGGAGCGGGCCGAGGCGTCCTGACCGGTCAGCGCGGCTCGGTGACCCAGGCCGGCGGGCGTTTCTCCCGGAACGCGGCCATGCCCTCCTGGGCCTCCGGCCCGGCGAAGTAGCCGGCCGAGATGGTGGTCAGCGCGGCCAGGTCGGACCGCAGGTCACCGCGCGGCCGGCGCAGCAGCCGCTTGGTGCCGTCCAGCGCCCCGGGGGCGCCGAGCCGCAGCAGGTCCACGAACCGGGTCACCTCGGCGTCCAGGTCCTCGGCGGCCACGGCCCGGTTGAGCAGGCCGATCTCCACGGCCCGGCGCGCGTCGAAGATCTCCCCGGTCAGGAACAGCTCGTGCGCGGCCCGGGGCGCCAGCCGGGGCAGCAGCACCGCCGAGATGACAGCCGGGATGACGCCGATGCGCACCTCGGTGAACGCGAAGGTCGCCGTGTCCACCGCGACGGCCAGGTCGCACGCGGCCAGCAGGCCGATGCCGCCGGCCCGGGCCGGGCCGGCCAGCCGGGCGATCACCGGGGTGCCGGAGGACCACAGGGTCTCCAGGATGCGGGGCAGCTCGGTGACCCCCTGGTCGCCGGTGCCCGGTGCGGCCGACTCCTTCAGGTCCATGCCCGAGCAGAACACCGGGCCGGTATGGGTCAGCACGATCACCCGGACGGCCGGGTCGGCGATGGCCGCCTCCAGCCGGTCCAGCAGTTCGTGGCGCAGGCGGGCCGACAGGGCGTTGCGGTTGGCCGGCGAATCCAACGTCACGGTCGCGATCCCGGCCTGCACCTGGTAGTCCACCAAGGGGGCGGCGCGGCTGGTCCCGGTCGTCCGGCGGTCCTGGTCCACGGTCAACCTCGGTTCTGCGTCGGGGTGGGGGTCGATCTCTGGGTCGATCTCTGAGTACCCGATCAGACCCCACCCGCCGGCCGCGGTCTACTCCGGGTGGGACAGGCTGGCGATTCTGGGGCACGATGCGGACGTCGAGTAGGCGACCCGACGGCACTGGGGAGGGACATGATCGACAAGGCCGACGTCCTCGCGGACCTGGCCGCGGAGGGGGCCGAGCTGGACGCCCTGGTGGCGGCATTGCCGGCGTCGGCGTGGGCCACGCCGACGCCCGCCCCCGGGTGGACGATCGCGCACCAGATCGCGCACCTGCAGTGGACCGATGACGCCGCGCTGGCCGCGGCCACCGACCCGGAGGCGTTCGCCCGGATCAGCCGGTCCGCGGCGACCGACCTGACCGGGCTGATCGAGGCCGGCGCCGCGAGCGGCGCGGCGTTGCCCCCGGCGCAGCTGCTGGCCCGCTGGCGGGACGGCCGGGCGGCGCTGGCCACCGCGCTGGCCGCCGCCGGGAACGTGCGCCTGCCCTGGATCGGCACCCGGATGAGCCCGACGTCGATGGCTACCGCCCGGATCATGGAGACCTGGGCGCACGGCCAGGACGTCGCCGACGCGCTGGGCGTCGAACGGGTGCCGACCGGACGGCTGCGGCACGTCGCCCACCTGGGGGTGATCACCCGCGACCACGCGTTCGGCGTGCACGGGGCCACCCCGCCGGCGGAGCCGTTCCGGGTGGAGCTGGCCGCGCCGGACGGCTCGCTCTGGGTCTGGGGGCCGGATGGCCGGCCGCCGGACGTCACCGGGCCGGCGGTCGACTTCTGCCTGCTGGTCACCCGGCGGCGGCACCGTGCCGATCTGGCCCTGACGGCCACCGGCGCGGCGGCCGACCAGTGGCTGAATCTGGCCCAGGCGTTCGCCGGGCCGCCGGGACCGGGTCGGGCCCCGAGCCGCGACTGAGCGTCGGCGGGGTTCGATAGCTCCCGCGCGGATGAAGTCGGCAACACCGTGCTCAGCCGTCACATTCGAAGTCAGTTCATCCGCGCCGGGGTAGTTGATCCGCGCGGGAAGGGGGGCCTGGTCAGGCGGGGCGGATGGCCGCGGCCGCGCCCAGATCGAGCAGCTGCGCGGACTTCTCCCGCATCTCGACCTTGCGCACCTTGCCGGTGACCGTCATCGGGAACTCCGGCACGACGAGCACGTACCGGGGGATCTTGAAGTGGGCCAGCCGGCCGGTGGCGAACTCGTGCACGGCCTCGGCGGTCAGGGCCGGCGCGCCCGCGCGCATGGTGATCCAGGCGCACAGCTCCTCGCCGTACCGCTGGTCGGGCACGCCCACCACCTGCGCATCCAGCACGTCCGGGTGGGTGTGCAGGAACTCCTCGATCTCCCGCGGATAGATGTTCTCGCCGCCCCGGATGACCATGTCCTTGATCCGCCCGGTGATGGTCAGGTAGCCCTCGTCGTCCATGGCGGCCAGGTCACCGGTGTGCATCCAGCGGGCCGCGTCGATGGCCTGTGCGGTCTTGTCCGGCTCGTCCCAGTACCCGAGCATCACCGAATAGCCCCGGGTGCACAGCTCGCCGGGTTCCCCCCGCGGGAGCGTCCGGCCGGTGGCCGGGTCGATGACCTTGACCTCGACGTGCGGGTGGACCCGGCCCACGGTGGACACCCGGCGCTCCAGCGAGTCGCCCGCGCGGGTCTGGGTGGACACCGGTGAGGTCTCGGTCATGCCGTAGCAGATGGTCACCTCGGTCATGCCCATCCGCTGCACGACCTGCTTCATTACCTCGACCGGGCAGGGCGAACCGGCCATGATCCCGGTGCGCAGGGACGACAGGTCGTAGCCGTCGAAACCGGGGTCGGCCAGCTCGGCGATGAACATGGTCGGCACCCCGTACAGCGAGGTGCACCGCTCGGCGGCCACCGCGCGCAGGGTCGCGGCCGGATCGAAGCCGGGGGCCGGGATGACCATCGTGGCCCCGTGGGTGAGGGCGCCGAGATTGCCCATCACCATGCCGAAGCAGTGATAGAAGGGCACCGGGATGCAGACCCGGTCCGCCGGGGTATAGCCGCACAGCCGGCCGACGAAGTAGCCGTTGTTGACGATGTTGTGGTGGGACAGGGTGGCGCCCTTGGGGAACCCCGTGGTGCCCGAGGTGTACTGGATGTTGATCGGGTCGTCGGCCGACAGCTCGGCCTGCCGGTGGGCGAGCTCGGCGGGATCACCCGACCGGCCGTCGGCGACGAGCCCGTCCCACTCCGGGCCGCCGATCAGCACCACCCGGCGCAGGGCCGGGCACTGCGGCCGGACCGACTCGATCATGGCCGCGTAGTCCGAGCCCTTGAACGAGGGCGCCGCCACCAGCAGGCCGATGCCGGCCTGGTTGAGCACGTAGGCCAGCTCATGCGAGCGGTACGCCGGGTTGATGGTGACCAGGATGGCGCCGATCTTGGCCGAGCCGAACTGCACCAACGTCCACTCGGCCAGGTTGGGTGCCCAGATGCCGACCCGGTCACCGCGCCGGACCCCGGCCGCCAGCAGCCCGAGGGCGACCTCGTCCGCCGCCGCGCGCAGCTCGGCGTAGGTCCAGCGGCGGCCGGTGCCGACCTCGACCAGGGCCGGCGCCGCCGGCTGCGCGGCGGCGACCCGGTCCAGCACCTGACCGATCGTCTCGCCCAGCAGCGGCTCGTCCGAGGTGCCGGAGGCGTAGGAAGCAGCGGTGGTCATGAGCCCTCCTCGTTGAACGCTCTCCCCCCGATCCAACCCCCCGATCCAACCCCCCGATCCAACACCCGTCAGGCCGGTTCGGTGTCCGTCGTCATCGGAGCGGGTCGGCGGACCAGCCACCAGGACGCGGCCGCCCCGATCAGCGCGAGCCCGGTGACCACCAGGAAGGTCACGGCGTAGCCCAGGTTCGAGGCCTCCCGCGCCGGGATGAGGTAGGTCTGCACGTACTCCCCGAAATCGGACACCTTGAGTCCGGTCTGTTCTTCGCCGATGAGGATGTCCTTGAGCTTGCCGATGGTGTCGGGGTCCAGGTCGGGTCCGGGCGCGGCGTCCTGGGCGGCGTAGAACTTGACCAGATAGACCTGATGGAACACCGCGTACAGCACAGCGATGCCCAGGGCGCCGCCGCCCTGTTCGGCGGTCGCCGAGACGCCGGACGCCTGACCCTGGTCGGCCTCGGGAATGCTGTCGACGGTCACCGGGTCGTTCACCGTCAACACGATGGCCAGTCCGGTGCCGTAGGCGAGCAGCCCGGGCAGTAGCCACAGGTAGCTGTCCATGGACACCGTCGCCGCGAGCAGCACCCCGGACAGCGCCAGGACGAGAAAGCCCCAGGTCATCGGCGCCCGACCGCCCGACCGGTCGTACCAGCGCCCCGTCAACGGGGCCAGCAACACCATCGGCAGGGTCGTCGGGATGAGCGCCAGGCCGGCCAGGCCGGGGTCCATCCGCAGGTTCAGGATCAACAGCAGCGGGAAGATCAGGCCCAGCCCCATCTCGGCCATCCCGGCCAGCCCCTGGCTGACCGTGGCGCCGAGATAGTTCCGGTGCCGGCGCAGCAGGGCAAAGCTCATCAGCGGGTTGTGCGCGCGGCGCTCCCGCCGGACGAACAGCCCGCCGGCCACCACCGCGACGAGCACCGGCCCCCATACCCCGGGGCTGGTGAGCGGCCAGACCGCGGTCTGCGACAGGCCGAAGACGACCCCGACGAGGGTCACGCACAACAGCAGTGACCCGCTGACGTCCACGTGGGCCCGGCCCGTTCGCGGCGGGTCGGCGGGCACCGCGCGCAACGTGCACCACAGCACGATCAGCAGCAGCGGCAGATTGATCAGCAGCACCGCGCGCCAGCTCAGCAGCGAGGTGAGCGCGCCGCCGATGGTCGGGCCCAGGGCGCCGGCGATCGCCGCGGTGCCGCCCATGGTGCCCAGCGCCCGGCCACGGCTCTCCGGCGGGTAGGCCGAACTGATGATCGCCACGGTCGCCGGCAACATCAGCGCCCCGCCGGCGCCCTGCACCACCCGGGCGAGCAGCAGGATCCAGAACGCCGGGGCGAGCCCGGCCACGGCGGACGCGCCGCCGAACATGGCCGAGCCCAGCAGGAAGATTCGCCGGCGGCCGAGCAGGTCGCCCAGCCGGCCACCCAGCACCAGCAGGCCGGCCAGCGGCAGCAGGCTCGCGTTGAGCACCCACTGGGCCAGGCCCGAGCCGATGCCGAACGTACTCATGACGTCGGGCAGGATCAGGGGCACCGCGGTCTGGTCCACCAGGATCATCGCGTTGGCCAGCGTCATGCTGATCAACACCAGGCGCAGTGACGTCGCGGTTGCCGGTCCGGCCATGACGACCCCTCCTCATCCGATCGCCAATGCCCACGATGGGCATCGGCGACACGCGTCCCGCAAGATGACCATGATGAGTCAGGACCTGCACTATCTCGATGCGCGGGCGCAACTCGCCCTGCTGCGCAGCCGGCAGGTCAGCGCCCGCGAGTTGCTCGCTGCGCACCTGGCCCGGATCGAGGCGGTCAATCCGGCGATCAACGCGATCATCACGCTCACCCCGGAATCGGCGTTCGCCCGCGCCCACGAGCTGGACCAGGGCGCGGCCCGCGGCCGGTTCGCCGGCCCCCTGCACGGCCTGCCCATGGCGCACAAGGACAACCATCTGACGGCCGGGATCCGCACCACCTTCGGCTCCCGGCTGCGGGCCGACCTGATCCCCGACACCGACGACCTGGTCATCGAGCGGCTGCGCGCCGCCGGGGTGGTCACCATCGGCAAGACCAACATCCCCGAGTTCGCCGCCGGCGGGCACACCTTCAACGAGGTCTTCGGCACCACACGCAATCCGTACGACCGCAGCGTG